>CAXRBE010000052.1:0-29918 GCA_964228805.1 Burkholderiaceae bacterium | reverse complement strand
GCGATTTGGCGCGAATGTTCTGCCCAGCGAAGACGATGCGAGTGGTTTGCATCGTTGACGACGGGCCCAAGACTGACTGGATGACGCTGCCGCGGGTGGTGAATTCCGGTGCAAGTTGGGAAAATTGAAATGATCCAAACTGAATCTCGGTTAGAAGTCGCCGACAACACTGGCGCTAAATCCGTGCTGTGCATCAAGGTGCTGGGCGGCTCCAAGCGCCGCTATGCCAGCGTGGGCGACATCATCAAGGTGAGCGTCAAAGAGGCGGCACCTCGCGGACGCGTCAAAAAAGGCGAGGTCTACAGCGCCGTGGTGGTGCGTACTGCCAAAGGTATTCGCCGTGGCGATGGCTCGCTGGTGAAGTTCGATGGCAACGCCGCCGTGCTGTTAAACAATAAGCTGGAGCCTATTGGCACCCGTATCTTCGGACCGGTTACGCGTGAACTGCGGACTGAAAAGTTCATGAAGATTGTGTCGCTGGCTCCTGAAGTGCTCTAAGGAGGCGAGATGAACAAAATTCGCAAAGGCGACGATGTGATCGTGCTCGCAGGGCGCGACAAGGGTAAGCGCGGCAAGGTGGTGCTGCGCAAGGACGACACGCATGTGGTGGTTGAGGGTGTGAACCTGGTGAAAAAGCACACCAAACCCAATCCGATGAAGGGCACGACTGGCGGCATTGTTGAAAAGGCCATGCCAATTCATCAGTCCAATGTGGCCGTATTCAATGCCGCCACTGGCAAAGCCGATCGTGTTGGCGTCAAATTACTGTCTGACGGCAAGCGCGTACGCGTCTACAAGTCCAACGGCGAAGAAATCAAGGTGGCATGATCATGGCACGTTTGCAACAACTCTATCGCGAGAAGCTGGCGCCCGAACTGATCAAACAGTTTGGCTACACATCGCCCATGCAGGTGCCGCGCCTGACCAAAATCACCCTGAATATGGGTGTCAGTGAGGCGGTGGCTGATAAAAAGGTCATGGAAAATGCAGTGGCTGACCTGACCAAGATTGCCGGGCAGAAACCGGTGGTCACCAAGGCCAAGAAGGCCATTGCGGGGTTCAAGATTCGTGAAGGCCAGGCCATTGGCTGTATGGTCACCCTGCGTGGCGTACAGATGTATGAGTTTCTGGACCGCTTCGTGACTGTGGCCCTGCCACGGGTGCGTGACTTCCGCGGTATTTCCGGGCGTGCCTTTGATGGTCGTGGTAACTACAACATCGGCGTCAAGGAACAGATCATTTTCCCGGAGATTGAGTACGACAAGGTGGATGCTTTGCGCGGACTCAATATCAGCATCACCACAACGGCCAAGACCGACGAAGAGTGCAAGGCGCTCCTCACGGGCTTCCGTTTCCCCTTCAAGAACTGAGGTGACCTTTGGCTAAAACAGCTTTGATTCAACGCGAGCTCAAACGCGAAAAACTGGTTGCCAAGTTCGCGCAGAAATATGCAGAACTCAAGGGCATCGCCGGCGATGCCAAGCGCAGCGATGAAGAGCGCGCTGCCGCTCGTCTGAGCCTGCAGAAGCTTCCGCGCAATGCCAACCCAACCCGCCAGCGCAACCGCTGCGAAATCACTGGCCGTCCGCGCGGTACTTTCCGCCAGTTTGGGCTAGGACGCGCGAAAGTCCGTGAAATGGCCTTTGCCGGCGACATTCCCGGCATCACCAAGGCCAGCTGGTAACAGGCAGGAGATAACAAATATGAGCATGAGTGATCCCATTGCCGACCTGCTGACGCGCATTCGTAATGCGCAGATGGTGGCCAAAACTTCTGTATCCGTGCCTTCATCCAAGGTGAAGGTAGCCATTGCCCAGGTGTTGAAGGATGAGGGCTATATCGACGGCTTCCAGGTGAAGACCGAAGACGGCAAGTCCAATCTTGAAATTGCCCTCAAATACTATGCCGGCCGACCAGTGATTGAGCGCATTGAGCGCGTCAGTCGCCCCGGCCTGCGCGTGTACAAGGGCAGAGATGCCATTCCACAGGTCCAGAATGGACTCGGTGTTGCCATCGTCACCACACCCAAAGGCGTGATGACCGACCGCAAGGCGCGTGCTGCGGGTGTCGGTGGTGAAGTGCTTTGCTTCGTGGCCTGATGTGGCATTGAAGGAGAAACTGAAATGTCACGAGTAGGAAAATTACCGGTTGCCATTCCCAGCGGAGTGGACGTGTCGGTCAAGGAAGACCAGATCAATGTGAAGGGTACTGGCGGAACGCTGTCGCTGGCCCAGTCGGCGCTGGTGAAAGTGAGCCATGAGGGCGGCAAACTGAGCTTCAAGCCGGTCAACGAAACCCGCGAAGCCAATGCCATGAGCGGAACCATGCGCCAGCTGGTGAACAATATGGTGCTTGGTGTCAGCAAGGGCTTTGAAAAGAAGCTGAGTCTGATCGGGGTGGGCTACAAGGCACAGGCTACGGGCGCCAAGCTCAATCTGGCTGTAGGCTACTCGCATTCGATCGACATGCAGATGCCCGCTGGCATCAGCGTGGCCACGCCGGCCCCCACGGAAATCGTGATTAAGGGCGCCGACCGCCAGCGTGTTGGTCAAATCGCGGCTGAAATTCGTGCAGTCCGCCCACCCGAGCCTTACAAGGGCAAGGGCATCCGATATGCCGACGAAAAAGTCGTCATCAAAGAGACCAAGAAGAAATAAGGAGCTGCAATATGTTGTCCAAGAAAGAGCAGCGTCAACGGCGGGCACGTCAGACCCGCATCCGGATCGCCCAGCAGGGTGTGGCCCGGCTCACGGTGAACCGGACCAACCTTCATATCTACGCCAATGTCATTTCTGGCGATGGGGCAAAAGTCCTGGCCAGTGCATCCACGGCCGAGGCCGAAGTGCGCAAGTCACTGGGTGGCGCGGGCAAGGGCGGCAATGTCAGCGCCGCAGAGATTGTCGGCAAGCGTATTGCAGAAAAAGCCAAAGCGGCAGGGGTTGAGCAAGTGGCATTTGACCGAGCTGGCTTTGCCTACCATGGCCGAGTCAAGGCGCTGGCCGAAGCTGCGCGTGAAGCAGGCTTGCAGTTCTAAGCAGGACGGAATCAAACATGGCAAAAGTTCAAGCAAAAATGCAGGGCAAAGGGGCCGATGGTCCGGAAGACGGCCTGCGCGAAAAAATGATCTCGGTCAATCGCGTGACCAAGGTTGTCAAGGGTGGCCGTATTCTCGGCTTCGCCGCCTTGACCGTGGTCGGTGACGGCGATGGCCGAATTGGCATGGGCAAGGGAAAATCCAAAGAGGTGCCCGCAGCCGTGCAAAAGGCTATGGAAGAGGCGCGCCGCAACCTGCGAAAGGTATCCCTGCGCGATGGCACGATCCACCATCAGGTAATGGGTCGCCATGGTGCCTCTACCGTCATGATGGCGCCGGCCCCAAAGGGCACTGGCATCATCGCTGGTGGCCCGATGCGCGCGGTGTTCGAGGTCATGGGCATTACCGACATTGTCGCTAAGAGCCACGGCTCAACCAATCCCTACAACATGGTTCGGGCCACCCTCGATGCTCTGAACAACAGCACCACTCCTGCAGAAGTTGCAGCCAAGCGTGGGCTGTCGGTTGAAGAACTCTTCGCCTGAACTCGGGAGTTTGAATATGACTATGCAACAAACTGTCAAGGTACAGCTGGTTCGCAGCCCCATTGGCTGCAAGGAGTCGCACCGGGCGACGGTGCGCGGCCTGGGTCTGCGCAAGCTGGGAAGTGTGAGCGAACTGCAGGACACCCCCGCAGTGCGCGGCATGATCAACAAGATCAGCTATCTGGTCAAGGTTTTGTAAGAGGCTGATGATGGAACTCAATAGCATCAAACCCGCATCCGGCGCCAAGACGGCCAAGCGTCGGGTTGGCCGTGGCATAGGCTCCGGCCTGGGCAAGACGGCCGGACGCGGACACAAGGGACAGAAATCTCGCGCTGGTGGCTACCACAAGGTGGGCTTCGAGGGCGGCCAGATGCCGCTGCAGCGTCGCCTGCCCAAGCGGGGCTTCAAGTCGCAGTCGCTCAAGTACAACGCAGAAATCACCTTGTCTGCCCTGGAGCGCCTTGACGCCGAAGCGGTCGATATGCTGGCGCTCAAGCAGGCAGGACTGATCGCCGAATTGGCCAAGACGGTCAAGGTCATCAAGTCTGGCCAGATCAAGCGTGCGGTCAAGTTGACCGGTATTGGCGCGACTGCTGGCGCCAAAGCCGCGATCGAAGCTGCCGGTGGCAGCGTGGCCTGAGCCCTCACGGAATCATCAAGAGAGACATAGCAAGTGGCAAGCACCGCAGCTCAGATTGCAAAGACCGGCAAGTACGGCGACCTGAGTCGTCGGCTGGTCTTCTTGCTGCTTGCTCTGGTCGTCTACCGCATCGGGGCGCATATCCCCGTGCCTGGCATCAACCCCGACCAACTGGCGCAACTGTTCCAGGGGCAGCAGGGCGGCATCCTGAGCCTGTTCAATATGTTCTCAGGCGGTGCGCTCTCGCGTTTCACCGTGTTTGCACTTGGGATCATGCCCTACATCTCGGCATCGATCATCATGCAATTGCTCACCTATGTGATGCCCGCATTTGAGCAGCTGAAAAAGGAAGGCGAGGCCGGCCGCCGCAAGATTACCCAGTACACCCGATATGGCACCCTGGGGCTTGCCTTGTTCCAGTCGCTTGGTATTGCTGTGGCTCTGGAGAGCTCGGCTGGCTTGGTGGTGGCGCCAGGCTTTGGCTTTCGCATGACTGCGGTGGTCACACTCACCGCCGGCACCATGTTCCTCATGTGGCTCGGCGAGCAGATCACTGAGCGCGGCCTGGGCAACGGCATTTCCATTCTCATCTTTGGCGGCATCGCTGCTGGTCTGCCCAGCGCCATCGGAGGCTTGCTCGAACTGGTTCGCACTGGCGCCATGAGCATCATTGTCGCCCTCATCATCGTCGTGCTGGTGGTCCTGGTGACCTACTTTGTCGTGTTCGTCGAGCGTGGTCAGCGCAAGATCTTGGTCAACTACGCACGCCGCCAGGTTGGCAACAAGGTCTATGGCGGGCAGTCGTCTCACCTGCCGCTCAAACTGAACATGGCGGGTGTGATTCCGCCTATCTTCGCTTCCTCCATCATCCTGCTGCCCGCCACGGTGGTGAGCTGGTTCAGTAGCGGAGACTCGATGCTTTGGCTCAAGGACATCGCTGGCAGCCTGACGCCGGGACAGCCACTCTATGTGATGCTTTACGCCGGTGCGATCATTTTCTTTGCCTTTTTCTACACAGCCCTGGTCTTCAACAGCCGGGAGACCGCTGACAACCTGAAGAAGAGCGGCGCTTTTGTGCCCGGCATCCGACCCGGTGATCAGACGGCGCGCTATATCGACAAGATCCTGCTGCGCCTGACCTTGGCTGGCGCTATCTACATCACCTTTGTCTGCCTCTTGCCAGAATTCCTGATCCTGAAATACAACGTACCGTTCTATTTTGGCGGCACATCTCTTTTGATCATCGTTGTGGTGACCATGGACTTTATGGCGCAGGTGCAGAACTATCTGATGTCCCAGCAATATGAGTCGCTTCTGAAAAAAGCGAACTTCAAGACAACCCTGGGCGGCTAGGCATCAATGGCAAAAGACGATGTCATCCAGATGCAGGGTGAGGTGGTGGAAAACCTGCCGAATGCAACGTTTCGCGTGAAGTTGGAAAACGGGCATGTCGTGCTGGGACATATTTCGGGAAAGATGCGAATGCACTACATCCGCATACTTCCAGGTGACAAGGTGACTGTCGAGTTGACGCCGTATGACTTGACACGGGCAAGGATTGTTTTCAGGGCCAAGTAATGGCCGGGGAATCCTGGCAATGGCGCTGGGGTTGGCATGGAGTTATAGGAGAAAAAAATGAGAGTTTCGGCTTCGGTCAAGAAAATTTGCCGCAACTGCAAAATCATCCGCCGCAATGGCATTGTTCGCGTGATCTGCACCGATCCGCGTCACAAGCAGCGCCAAGGCTGATTGCAAGAGTAAAAGAGGATCAATATGGCACGTATCGCTGGCATCAATATTCCACCGCATAAGCATGCAGAGATTGGCTTGACCGCCATTTTCGGCATCGGCCGCCCTAGCGCCCGCAAAATTTGCGAGGCCTGTGGCATTGCGTATTCCAAAAAAATCAAGGATCTGACAGATTCGGACCTGGAAAAAATCCGTGATCAGATCGCCACGCTGACGATTGAGGGTGACCTGCGTCGTGAAACCACCATGAACATCAAGCGTTTGATGGACATTGGTTGCTATCGTGGCTTCCGCCATCGTCGCGGCTTGCCGGTGCGGGGCCAGCGCACTCGAACCAATGCGCGCACTCGCAAGGGCCCGCGCAAAGCGGCCCAGGCACTGAAAAAATAACCGGTACTGAAAGAGAAACATGGCTAAAGCTCCTGCCAATACTGCTGCACAGCGTGTGCGCAAGAAAGTACGCAAAAACATTGCCGACGGCATTGCCCACGTGCACGCGTCCTTTAACAACACGATCATTACCATCACCGATCGTCAGGGCAACGCCTTGGCCTGGGCTTCCTCTGGTGGCCAGGGTTTCAAGGGTTCGCGCAAGTCCACCCCATTTGCTGCTCAGGTTGCATCTGAGGTGGCCGGGCGTGCGGCAATCGAGCAGGGCATCAAAAACCTTGATGTGGAAATCAAAGGCCCGGGTCCGGGTCGCGAATCTTCGGTGCGTGCGCTGGCCGCTCTGGGTATCCGCATCAATATGATTTCCGATGTGACCCCTGTTCCGCACAACGGTTGCCGGCCGCAAAAGCGTCGCCGTATTTAAGCGGAAACACGAACCTAAAAGTTTCAAGTATTTTTAACCAAGCCCACCGCCACCGGCGCCAGTTGGTGGCTCCCGCATCCAGATGCGGCAGATGACATAAAAGGAAGTTCAAGTGGCACGCAATCTAGGCCCCAAGGCCAAACTCTCCCGCCGTGAAGGCACCGACCTGTTCCTCAAGAGCGCGCGTCGTTCTATCAGTGATAAAGCTAAATTCGATTCCAAGCCTGGTCAGCACGGCCGCACTTCGGGCGCTCGTACTTCCGACTTTGGCTTGCAATTGCGCGAAAAGCAAAAAGTCAAGCGCATGTATGGCGTCCTGGAGCGACAGTTCCGTCGTTATTTCGAAGAAGCTGATCGACGCAGGGGCAATACTGGCTCCAACCTGCTGTCCCTGCTGGAGTCACGTCTTGACAATGTGGTGTACCGCATGGGTTTTGGCTCGACCCGCGCTGAGGCCCGTCAGTTGGTCTCGCACAAGGCTATTTCCGTGAATGGCCGAGCTGTCAACATACCCTCCTACGCAGTCAAGGTGGGTGATGTCGTGGCAGTGAATGAGAAATCCAAAAAACAGGCCCGCGTGCTTGAGGCATTGCAGCTCGCACAACAGGTTGGCTTGCCGGCCTGGGTGGATGTCAATGCAGACAAGGCTGAGGGGGTTTTCAAAAAAGTTCCCGATCGTGATGAGTTTGCCGCTGACGTCAACGAATCGCTGATTGTTGAGTTGTACTCACGATAAAGAGTTAGAAAAAAGGGGGCCTGCGGCTCAGCTTCAGGCTTGAAATTTTCGTACCCATCCGGAAGGCATTTCGAATGGGCACTTCACCAGCCTTACCGGTGTAACGAGCCGGGGGTATTGACAGGAAGTATGCATGCAAACCAGTCTGCTTAAACCCAAAGCCATCAATGTCGAACAGGTCGGTGCCAATCGTGCCGAAGTAACCCTGGAGCCTTTTGAGCGTGGCTACGGCCATACCCTGGGCAACGCCTTGCGGCGTGTGCTCTTGTCCTCCATGCCGGGATATGCCGCCACTGAGGTGACAATCGCCGGCGTGCTGCACGAGTATTCGTCGATCGACGGTGTGCAGGAGGATGTGGTCAACATCCTGCTCAACCTCAAAGGTGTGGTGTTCAAGCTGCAAAACCGCGATGAAGTCACCCTGAGCCTGCGCAAGGAAGGTGAAGGGGTGGTGACTGCCGCGGATATCCAGACGCCGCATGATGTGGAAATCATCAACCCCGATCATGTGATTGCCAACCTGTCTGTCGGTGGCAAGCTGGACATGCAGATCAAGGTGGAAAAAGGCCGGGGCTATGTGCCCGGCAATGTGCGACGCTTTGGCGATGAACCCACCAAAACCATTGGCCGCATCGTGCTTGACGCCTCCTTCTCCCCGGTCAAACGTGTCAGCTACACCGTCGAGAGCGCCCGTGTCGAGCAGCGCACCGACCTGGACAAGCTGGTCATGGAAATCGAGACCAATGGGGCCATGGCAGCTGAAGATGCAGTGCGCGCCTCAGCCCGCATTCTGGTCGAGCAGCTGGCCGTATTTGCACAGCTAGAGGGCGGGGAACTGGCGGCCTTTGATGCCGCTTCACCGCGTTCTGGCGCCCAGTTCGATCCGATTCTGCTGCGGCCGGTAGACGAGCTTGAGCTCACTGTGCGCTCGGCCAACTGCCTGAAAGCGGAGAACATTTACTATATCGGCGACCTGATTCAACGTACCGAAAACGAATTGCTCAAGACGCCCAACCTGGGTCGCAAATCCCTCAATGAGATCAAGGAAGTGCTTGCCTCTCGCGGCCTGACCTTGGGTATGAAGCTGGAGAATTGGCCGCCCGCCAATCTGGAAAAGCGTTGATTTTTTAAGGCCCAACAGGGCTGAGTGTGCAACGGGTAGTACCTGATCCGGCTACCCGGTATTGATAAAGAAAGGAAAGCACCATGCGTCACGGACACGGACTGCGTAAACTCAATCGCACCAGCGAGCACCGCCTCGCCATGCTGCGCAATATGATGAACTCGCTCATCGAGCACGAGGCCATCAAGACCACTTTGCCCAAAGCCAAGGAACTGCGCCGCGTGGTCGAGCCCATGATCACGCTGGCCAAGGAACCCACCCTGGCCAATCGTCGCCTTGCTTTCAACCGCCTGCGCGATCGTGACAGCGTGAGCAAGCTGTTTGATGAACTGGGTCCGCGCTTCAAAGCCCGTCCGGGTGGTTACACACGCATCCTGAAAATGGGATTCCGCGTGGGCGACAACGCACCCATGGCGCTGGTTGAGCTGGTGGATCGTCCGCCAGAGACTGAAGCGCCTGCTGCTGAAGACGCCAAAGCTGAGTAAGTTATAATTCTTCCCTTGCCGCGCGATGGAGCAGTCTGGTAGCTCGTTGGGCTCATAACCCAAAGGTCGGAGGTTCAAATCCTCCTCGCGCAACCAATTGTTGCAGCATCACGCAATAAATGCCCGCCCTTCGGCGGGCATTTTTTTGCCTCAATCTGTGCAACTGTTTGTTGCTAACACACAAAATATCCTGGCCTGCTGAATGATTTTCGAATCAGGAAAAAGGCAATTCCAAGCCATCGAATGCTGTATGCAGGCGTAGTACGATAAGGGCCTTTCACTTTTGGCGATCCTTGGCTATTGCCTGCGATCGCACAAGCAACTCCCCATGAGGACGACATGAGCCGCAAAAAACCGGAAGATTTGCGAAGCCACCGTTGGTATGGCGCAAAAGATCTGCGCGCCTTTGGACACCGTTCGCGCACAGCCCAGATGGGCTACAACCGCGAGGATTACGCCGGCAAGCCGGTGATTGCCATCATCAATACCTGGAGCGACATCAATCCCTGCCACACCCATTTCAAGGTGCGGGTGGAAGAAGTCAAGCGCGGCATTTGGCAGGCCGGAGGCTTTCCGGTGGAATTGCCAGCGATGTCTTTGTC
The DNA here is from genome assembly GCA_964228805.1 of Burkholderiaceae bacterium. Classification (GTDB taxonomy): domain Bacteria; phylum Pseudomonadota; class Gammaproteobacteria; order Burkholderiales; family Burkholderiaceae_C; genus Hylemonella. The sequence goes on along the minus strand of CAXRBE010000052.1, from coordinate 20,189 downwards.
CGAGCCGATCCAGAAGCCAACCACCATGCTCTATCGCAATTTTCTAGCTATGGAGGCTGAGGAATTGTTGCGCTCTCACCCGATGGATGGTGTGGTGCTCATGGGCGGTTGCGACAAAACCACCCCGGCCCTGCTGATGGGCGCATTCAGCATGAACCTGCCCACCATCTATATGCCAGCCGGTCCAATGCTCAATGGCCGCTGGAGAGGTCAGACCCTGGGTTCGGGCTCCGACACCTGGAAATATTGGGATGAATTGCGTGCGGGCAATATCACCGAGCAGGACTGGCAGGAGATCGAGGATGGCATCGCTCGATCCCCCGGCACCTGCATGACCATGGGGACAGCCGCCACCATGATGTCCTTGGCCGAAGCGTTGGGATTTACCTTGCCCGGAGCTTCCTGCATCCCCGCACCCGATTCCAACCATGCCAAGATGGCCACAGCCACTGGCAAGCGAATTGTTGAAATGGTGTGGGAAGACCTCAAGCCCTCCGATATCCTGACGCCAAGATCATTTGACAATGCCATCGTCACCCTGATGACCATGGGCGGGTCGACCAACGCCATCATTCACTTGGTGGCCATGGCTGGACGTGCAGGCATCGACTTGCCGCTGGAGCGCTACAACGAGATTTCCAGCAGGACACCCGTTCTGGCCAATATCCGCCCATCCGGCAAGCAGTACTTGATGGAAGATTTCTATTACGCAGGCGGCCTGCGCGCCCTACTTTCAGAAGTGAAGGATCTGCTCGCACTGGACTGCCACACCGTCAATGGCAGGACGCTGGGCGAGAATCTTGAGGGCGCACAGATCTACAACGACGATGTGATCCGTCGCAGAGCCAACCCACTCAAAGGGGTGGGCGGCATCATCGTGCTGCGTGGCAATCTGGCACCTGAGGGCGCTGTGATCAAGGTCAGTGCGGCCAGCCCCGAACTGCTCAAGCACACCGGTCGGGCGGTGGTGTTCGAGGATTACAACGATATGGCCGCCAGGATCGACCGCGACGACCTGGATGTTGATGCGTCCTGCGTGCTGGTGCTGAAAAATGCCGGCCCTCAAGGTGGGCCGGGCATGCCTGAGTGGGGCATGTTGCCGGTGCCCAAAAAGCTGGTGAAACAGGGTGTTCGCGATATGGTGCGGGTGTCCGATGCGCGCATGAGCGGCACCAGCTATGGAACCTGCGTGTTGCATGTCACGCCCGAGTCCTTTGTCGGCGGTCCACTGGCCTTTGTACGCAACGGCGACCTGATCGAACTTGATGCTCAACAGCGCAGCATCAATCTGAAGATCAGCGACGAGGAGATGGTCAGGCGCAAGGCTGCCTGGAGTGTTCCAGCGCGCAAGTTTGAACGCGGCTATGGCGTCATTTTCACGCGCCATATCAAGCAGGCCAGCGAGGGCTGCGATTTTGACTTTTTAGAGGGCACAGCGCCTACTGCCGAACCCGAAATACATTGAACCATCCAAGGAGAAAAAACATGGAACTACCTCGTAATCATTTCAAGCATGCCATTGCCGCGGGCAAACAACAGATCGGCTTATGGTCCAGCCTATCGTCCAATTACACGGTGGAGGTGATTGCCGGAGCCGGCTTTGACTGGATTTTGCTCGACACCGAGCACTCGCCCAACGATCTTGAGTCGGTGCTCTCGCAACTGCAGGCTTGCGCGCCTTACCCCTCGCACCCGATTGTGCGCGTGGCCTGGAACGATGCTGTGCTGATCAAGCGCTATCTGGATATCGGCGCCCAATCCCTGCTGATCCCTTTTGTACAGAACGCTGACGAGGCGCGCGCCGCAGTGGCTGCCACCCGTTATCCGCCCCTGGGGATGCGTGGCGTGGCTGGCGCAACGCGCGCCACCCGGTTTGGACGGGTGCAGGGTTACGCCAAGCGTGCGCACGAGGAAGTGTGCGTGTTGCTCCAGGTCGAAACCAAGGAGGCGGTTGACAATATCGAGGCCATCTGCGCTGTCGAAGGCGTGGATGGCGTCTTCATTGGTCCGGCCGATCTGCACGCCTCACTGGGTTACACCGGAGAGACTGGCAACCCGGCTGTGGTGCCCATGATCGAGGATGCAATTCGCCGCATTCGCAAGTCGGGCAAGGCGGCCGGTGTGCTGGTGGCTGCCGAGGCAGAGGTGCGGCGCTATATGGCTGCTGGCAGCAACTTCACTGCCGTAGGTGCCGATGTGGGGGTGTTGGCGCGCGGGGCGGAGGCCTTGCTGGCAAAGTACCGCTAAGTCCCCGCTGAAAGAATTGTTTAGGAGGTATCTAGCATGAACGAAAACGAGGCCTTCAAGGCTGGGCTGGCTGTGCGCAGAAAAGTGCTGGGTGATGAATATGTCGATGCCTCGCTGGCCGCTGCCGAGGCTGATGAATTCATGCGACCACTGCAGCAGTTTCTGACCGAGAATGCCTGGGGCTTTACCTGGGTGCGGGAGGGGTTGCCCCTGAAAACCCGCAGCATGCTCAATTTGGCCATGCTGGTGGCACTCAACCGATCCGGCGAACTCAAGCTGCACATCCGGGGTGCCATCAACAATGGCGTGACCAAGGAAGAAATGCAGGAGATTTTCCTGCAGTGCGGTGTCTATTGCGGAGCCCCGGCGGCACTTGATGCCTTCAAGACCGCCCAGCAGGTATTCAAGGAACAGTCGGCCAGCAAGGGCTGACGGCTACTGGCTTTGGCCTTGCTGCAGTCAACTGCCTGAAGCCAGAGCCCGCTTGGCAAATTCAGCACGCAGGGCACGCAGCTTTTCACGCGGGTCTTCCTTGATGGTGGACTGATCCAGCGCCATCTCCGAAATAAACCGGCTGGCTTGGGCGGCGATGATCTCGCGTCCCTTTTTGCGCCGTTTCGGCCAACTGACGGCCAGTGTGTGTTGGGCGCGCGTGATGCCCACATACATCAGACGACGCTCTTCTTGCAGGCGCTGCATCGAATTTTCTTGAGTTCGCGAGCTTTCTTGCCCTGCTGGGCCGGCAGTGCCAGCGTCTTCATCCAGCTTGAATGGCAACAATCCTTCGGTCACTCCGACCATCATCACATGGGGCCATTCCAGTCCCTTGGCCGCATGCAAGGTCGACAGCGTCACCACATTGTGATCCTGCTCGCTTTCATTGAAGGTCGATAACAAGGAGATGGTCTGGGCCACTTCGAGCAGGGATTTTTTCTCGCTGGCCAGTGGGACGCCAGCCGAGTTGTCGACTTGACCGCCACAGCGCCCGGCCATCCATTCGCAAAAGTCCATCACATTGGACCAGCGTGCCGCCGCCAGCCTTTCGTTATCCTCGCTGTCGTACAGGTGCCTCTCATAGCCAATGTCTTTCAGCCAGCCCAGCAGAAAAGCCATGGCGGCCTCAGCGCCTTCAGTGTGCCGGGCACGGTATTCAAGATCATTCACGGTGCGGCCGAACTCATGCAAGCTGCCAACCGCTCTGGCATTGAGCGCCGAGGGCAGCGAGGAGGAAAACAGGGCTTCAAACAGGCTGAGCCTGTAACGGCCGGCAAATGTGCCAAGCTGCTGCAGGGTCTGGTGGCCGATGCCGCGCTTGGGCGTGGTCACTGCGCGCAGAAAAGCTGGATCGTCTTCATTGTTGATCCACAGCCTAAACCAGGCACACAAATCGCGGATCTCGGCCCGGTCAAAGAAGCTTTGGCCACCGGAGACCTTATACGGAATCTGCGCTTTGCGCAAGGCCTGCTCCAGCACCCAGGACTGGTGATTGGCTCGGTAAAGCACCGCAAAATCCCTGAATGCCTGATGCGGGGAATTGCTGCGCAAACTCTGGATGCGGGCTACCACGCGCTCGGCCTCATGCTCTTCATTGTCGGCATCGGCCACGCGCACTGGCTCTCCCGCTCCAAGCTCGCTCCACAATTGCTTGGGGAACAATTTAGGGTTGGAGCCGATCACGTTATTGGCGGCCTGCAGGATGGCACTGGTGGAGCGGTAATTTTGCTCAAGCTTGATGACCTTGAGCCCTGGGTAATCGGCTGGTAATTTTTTGAGGTTATCCAGGGTGGCGCCACGCCAACCATAAATCGATTGGTCGTCGTCACCCACCGCGGTGAACCTCGCTGCCAGGGGGTCGTCCGGCAGCAGCATCTTGAGCAACTCGTACTGGGTAGCGTTGGTATCCTGGTATTCGTCCACCAGGATATGGCCCATGATTTCTTGCCATTGGGCCCGCTCCTGCGGTTGACTGCGCAGGAGCTTGAGTGGCAGGCCGATCAGGTCATCGAAGTCAACGCTTTGGTAGGCTGTCAGGCGCTCTTCGTAACGCGCCATGATGCGCGCGATAACCCGTTCATCCTCGTTTTGGGCCTGCGCCTCGGCTTGGTTGGCGTTGAGTCCCGTGTTCTTCCACAAGCTGATCGTCCACTGCCACTGCCGTGCTGTGCCGGCATCGGTGGTGCCACCAGCGTCTTTCAGCATGCTGGTCACATCGTCAGTGTCCAGAATTGAGAAATTGGGTTTGAGGCCGATCGAGTGCCCACTTTTGCGCAGCACATGCACGCCCAGGGCGTGAAAAGTGCAAATTCGCACTTCCCTGGCGACCATTCCGATCAGCCCTTTGGCGCGTTCGCGCATCTCGGCGGCGGCCTTGTTGGTGAAGGTGATGGCCGCAATGCGCTGGGCAGGCAACCCGGCCTGAATCAGACGGGCAATCTTATGGGTGATGACACGTGTTTTGCCAGAGCCTGCGCCAGCCAGAACCAGGCATGGACCGTGCAGAAAATTGATGGCTTCTTGTTGCGCTGGGTTGAGGCTGTGGGAGAGGATGGAGGACATGCGAGAACCAGGTGCGTGGTACGAATCATAATGGTCGACAAAGTGAGTTATGCCTTCGGAAAAGGCACAATACCTTGTGCTGCAGATTTTTTCCGTCACTTTTCCATTTTTCGCGCTCGTACTTTGTGGCTATGTGGCTGCCCGTCGCGGCTTTTTGCCCCTGGAGGCAATCGCCGGCCTGAACGGGTTTGTTCTTTTTTTCGCCCTGCCCTGCATGCTGTTCCGTTTTGGAGCAACCACGCCGATTGCGCAATTGCTTGATGTCGGTGTATTTTTGATTTGGCTCGTCTGCGCCATCGTTATGGTGGCTTTCACCATCGCCATGTCATTGAACAGGCGCATCCGCTGGAATGACGCCTCATTTGGCGCATTGGTGGCGGCCTTTCCCAACACGGGTTTCATGGGCGTGCCTCTGCTGGTGACCCTGCTGGGCGTACAGGTGGCCGGCCCTATGATTGTTACGATCGTAGTGGACATGCTGATCACCACCTCGCTGTGCATTGCCCTGTCACGCCTAGACAGTGCTGGCACGCATGGCATGGCGGTCGCGGCCAGGAGTGCGCTGAAAAGCATCCTGTTTAATCCCATGCCCTGGGCGATTTTGCTGGGCGGTGTCGTCTCCTATGCCAGCCTGGATTTGCACTCCCCGCTTGTCAAAACGGTTTGGCTGCTGGCCGACGCTGCCTCGCCCACTGCACTTTTTACGATCGGAACCGTGATGGCGCGGTCGCAGATTCTTGCTGCCCGCAATAACCACGACCGCATACCCCTGCGCGACTATCTGCCAGTAGCCTTGTTCAAGCTGCTGCTGCACCCCTGTCTGGTGTTGCTGGTGGGCACCAGTGCCATGCGCCTGGGTCTGGCCCTTGAACAAACTTCTCTGGTCGTGATGGTTTTGGTGGCTGCTCTGCCCAGCGCCAGCAATGTATCCATGCTGGCTGAGCGCTATGGAGCAGACAATGGGCGTATTGCCCGCATCATTCTTGCCTCGACAGCTGCAGCTTTCTTGAGTTTTTCCGCTGCGGTCGCGCTCATGGTTTGATTCAGGTTTCCGTCATCAAGTCGGCCAGCCTTGTAAGGGATCGGGTTTCACGCACGGATTGATGTCTTTGGGGCTGATAGAGGGATGGGCTAAATCATCAAGGGATCGACATCTACTGCCCATCGAAGCAGGCCCTTGCCCGCTGGGCTTTTTCTGGCTTCATACAGCACGGCATGCCAGCCAGACAGAAAGCGCTGCAGTGCTGATCGAGAAGTGCATTCGATCAGCATTTGAGCACGCTCAATATTGGCAATACGCTGGACTGGCATGGGAACCGCAGGGTAGAGGGTCACACCATGGGCCGCAGCGTTTTCGCTGCCAAGCGCGGCAGCTGCCAGCAGAAAGCCTTGGGCCACCTCCTGGGTGCGAGCCTCGGCACGCACCAGGGCCTGAAAACTAAAGGGTGGCAAACCCGCCTGAGTGCGCTCTTCAAGCAGACGAGAGGCAAAAAGTGAAAAATCATGCTTTTTAAGCGCCTCGAACAGAGGATGTGTGGGATAGAAAGTCTGCACCCACATCTCGCTGTCCTGGCTGATCTCAGCATCTCGGCCAGCCCGGCCAGCGGCTTGCAACAGCAAGCTGAAGAGCCTCTCGGAGGCGCGAAAATCACTTGAGAACAAGGCGCTGTCGGGGTTGACTGCGGCCACCAGGGTGATATTGCGAAAGTCGTGGCCTTTGGCGATCATCTGCGTACCAACAAGCACATCCACATCCCCAGCATGCACGCGCGCCAATTGTGATTCCAGCGTTCCCTTGAGCCGGGTGGTGTCGGCGTCAATGCGGGCAATACGTACTGGCGAGCCGTCCGGCCGCAGCACCTGGCCCAGCATCTCTTGCAGGTGCTCTTCCAGTTTTTCTGTGCCCCGGCCCAGCGGCTGAATGTCAGGATTGCCACAGCCGGGGCAGGCGCGGGGCACGCGCTCGGTGTAAGCACAATGGTGACAGCGCAGGGTGCGATCCACTTTATGGAACACACGGTAAGCGCTGCAGTGCGGGCATTCACTTTTCCAGCCGCAATCGGTGCAGCTCAGCACAGGCGCGTAGCCACGGCGGTTGAGCAAGACCATGCTCTGTTCCCCGCGCTCGACCCGTGCCTGGATGGCGGCTAGCAGGGGAGGCGAAAAGGCTGTGTTGCGTGGCTGGTGGTTCATGTCAATGCAGCGGACCACGGGAGGTTTGCCGCCATCACCCACCCGGCTGGGCATATACAGCCGTAGGTAGCGCCCTCCCTGCACTACAGGGCGACTGTGATACCAACTTTCCATTGAGGGTGTGGCCGAGCCCAGCAATACCTTGGCGCCTTCGACATGCCCACGGTAGATGGCCAAATCGCGGGCCGAGTAGCGTGCGCCCTCTTGTTGCTTGTAGCTGGGGTCATGCTCTTCGTCAACCACGATCAGCCGCAGTGATGGTAGCGAGGCGAACACCGCCATGCGTGTTCCCAGAACGATACGAGCACCTCCCAGATGGGCTGCCAGCCAATTCTTCAGGCGTTGGGGTTGGGTCAAGCCGCTGTGCAGCGACACCACAGTGTCAGCACCAAACCTGGCACTAAAGCGTGACTCGAGCTGGGGTGTGAGATTGATTTCCGGCACCAGCACCAAAGCCTGCGCCTGGGATTCGCGCTTCATCAAACGCTCAACGCATTGCAGATAGATCTCGGTCTTGCCGCTGCCGGTGGCGCCAAACAACAAAAATGGTCCGGGTTCAGTCTCAATTCGAACCAGAGCGGCTGACTGTTCTGGTGTCAATTCTGGAGGGCAATCCAAGGTCTCATGTTCCGACGGATGGGGTGGCAAGTGAGGGCGTTTCAAGCGTCGCGACAGCTGTACAAGGCTTAGCTCCCGCAACTGCTGTGGCAGGGCCGCCAACGCAAGCTCCCCAATGGAGCGCTGGTAATAGCCAGCGGCAAAGTCCACCAATCGCAACCAATTCGAAGAAAGCGGTGCAATGAGGTCGAGGACCGCCGTGATGGGCCGCAGCTTTTCTGAGGTGGGCTGTGTGGATGGCGTTTGCGAACCACCCTCCCAGACAAGCCCGATGGTTTCACGTTGACCTAAAGGAACACGAACCAATGTGCCTGGGCTAAGTGGCTGCTCACTCAGATAGCTGAGCGGGCCAGCAATCTGACTGTGTGCCGGGGTCTTTACCAGAACCTGAACCAGTCTTGCCATGCAGAATTTGATGGTCTCTAAATGAAAAAATCGACTTGCGGATATTGCCCTAAGTCATTGATGGCAAATGGAATTGATTCTTATCAAACCAACTTGTGGATAAATATGTTGATAGTTGAAGCGATTTTGATAGTCTGATGTATCAATAAATCAAGGGCATTGATTGAGAAAAATTTTGATAAACAATAAATCTATAAAAATCAATTAGTTAGAAGAAAATGGCTTGATCGCCATAAATTATTGGTATTGAAAAACAAAGGGTTTTGCGCATGATGAAAAATGTGAATAAGTCAGTGGTCACAAGCATTGAAATCAAGCCGTCAAGCCAATGTTCTGAGTGATCGGGAGTGACTGTGAACTGCATGGACCAAGCTCAGGACATGATCAGGTGGTGTGTACTGGCTGATGCCATGGCCAAGGTTGAAGATGTGGGTGGGCCCCAGGCTGTGGGGGTCTGTGTGGGGGGGGCCAAAACTATCTAGGACAAGTCGCGCCTGAGCCTCGATCGTCTGGGGCTGGGCAAATAATATGTTCGGATCCAAATTGCCCTGCAGGGCCTTGCTGTGACCGACCTGGGCGCGCGCCTTGCTGAGATTCATAGTCCAGTCCAACCCCAGCACCTCACAGTCAAGCCGCCCCATCTCGTCCAGCCAGAGCCCGCCTCCCTTGGTAAAGACGATGCGCGGGATCACTTTGCCGTCCGCGCCCATGCGCCTAAGTTTGGCAAGAACTTGGGCAGTGTAAGAAAGGCTGAACTGCTGAAAGGCCCCGTCAGCCAGAACGCCCCCCCAGCTGTCGAAAATCATGACGGCTTGAGCACCAGCGTCGATTTGTGCATTCAGGTAAGCGGCAACTGCATCAGCGTTGGTCTGAAGAATGCGGTGCATCAGATCAGGACGACTGTAGAGCATGCTCTTGACCAGCCGATAGTCGTCAGAGCCCGAGCCTTCAACCATGTAGCAGGCCAGCGTCCACGGACTGCCTGAGAAGCCAATCAGTGGCACTTGGCCAGCCAAGGCTTTACGAATGGCGCTGACTGCGTCAAAGACATAACGCAAAGCGTTCATGTCCGGAACCTGAAGCAAGCTGACCGCATTCTCGTCACGAACCGGTCTGGCAAAGCGAGGGCCTTCCCCCTGGGCAAAGGACAGGCCCAGGCCCATGGCATCGGGTACGGTCAAGATGTCCGAGAACAAGATGGCCGCATCAAGCGGATAGCGTGCCAGCGGTTGGAGGGTGACTTCAGTGGCGAAGTCCACATTGGTGGCCAAACCCATGAAACTGCCGGCCTTGTTTCGGGTGGCGCAATACTCGGGAAGATAGCGTCCAGCCTGTCGCATCAGCCATATCGGCGTGTAATCTGTGGCCTGGCGCAGGCAGGCGCGCAGAAAGGTGTCATTTTTCAGCGGGGCGAAGCTGGAATTCATGGCTCAGATTGTCGCAGAGGGAAATGCCCCGATGACGGGGTGTGGAGTGCCCGCCCAGTGCACAAAGATAGCCTGGCAAACGGGGTCTACTGAGCCAGACGAACCTCGAGGATTTCAAATTCAATGGCCTCACGGTAGATGCGTGCATCCTGCGTGGCCATATGGAGAAGAATTTTCGGGGCTTGGCGCTCAACCAGACGGTGGGCCAATATGCCTATCAGCACCAGCCCAAGCCCCAGCCATGGGTAAGCAAAATAGGCAAGGCCGATCCCGGTTCCTATCAGGGGCAAGATCAGCGCGGTCAGCATGAGCCGGTGCTTGACATATTTGCGCGCCCGTTCTGGGTTGACAATCAGACGAAAGCGTCCAGCCGGCAGTCCGGTGCGAAATTCCTGGTGGGAAACCTCGACAGTCAATGGGTTGTCGTCGGTGCTATCCATGTCGGCATTTGGGTGAAGCGCCAGAGTGGCGGCAATTGAAATATCACAATCGGCTGAGCGCTGAGCGAACATCCGACACGGTGAGTATTTCAGAAAGCACAATAGGGGCCATTCCCTGCTTGTAGAACACATAGACCGGCACGCCGCTGCGACCCAGTTGAGCCAATGCAGCGCTGATGGCCGGGTCGCGTCGGGTCCAATCAGCCCGCATCAAGGTGATGCGCTTGGCATCGAAGTCAGCCAGCACCCCAGCATCTGTCAGGGTGGTTTGCTTGTTGTATTGGCAAGTCACGCACCACGCCGCAGTGAAATCGACGAAGACGGTTTGACCTTGCGCAGTCAGCTGCTCAACCCGGCCCGGAGCCCATGGCTGCCAGCGACTGTTGGTCGGCGTAGCAGGGTCTGTGGCCTGCACAGTCGGTCCGGCGCCTGGAAGGAGATAGGACCCCAGGCCCCACATCCCCGCACCCATGAGGAGCAACATGGCGGTGGCGATGAACACTCGCATACGCCCAGCCAGGGTAAATGACCAGATCACCGCGCTGAGCGTCAAAAGCAAACTCAGCAGTGCACCTGCGCCATCGATGCCATTCTGATGACCCAAGACCCAGACCATCCAGATCACGGTCATGAACATGGGGAATGCCAGAAATTGGCGAAATGTCTGCATCCAGGCGCCTGGGCGGGGAAGGACCATGGCAATCGCAGGAATGAAGCTGGCCGCCAGAAATGGCAAAGACAGACCAATACCAAGTGCTGCGAAAATCAACAAGGCCTGAAATGTGGGCAGGGTGACTGCCAAACCCAGCGAGGCGCCCATGAACGGGGCTGTGCAGGGGGAGGCCACGGCGACCGCCAGCACCCCGGTCAGGAATGAATCGATCACCGGATGACGTGCTTGCAGTGAAGCCAGCGAGGTAGGGGCAAATTGGCCGAACTCAAACAAGCCGGCCAAATTCAGGCCAATCACCGTGAATAGCACCGCCAGGGCGCTGACCACCAGAGGATTTTGGAGATGAAAGCCCCAACCCAGGCTTTCGCCAAGGGCACGCAGGCTGAGCATCAGCACTCCCAGTGCCAGGAAGCTGCTGATTACACCGAGCGTGTAGGACATGCCACTGATGCGATGGCTGCGACGATCCTCGGCGTGGCGAGTGAAACTCAACACCTTGATCGCTAGCACAGGGAATACGCAGGGCATCAGGTTGAGAACCAGGCCACCCAAGATTGCACCGATCAGGGCGGCAACAAAACTTGCTGAGGCTGCAGGAAGGGTCTGGGCTGCGTTGGACTCAAGCGCAGCCTGCAGCGCAGGTGATACGGTAGCCCGGGGCACAACCTTGGGCCATTCGCCGCGTATAGGCAACTCTGCCCGCCAGCCCTGGTCTTGATGGGTGATCACAAGTGCCAACGCGGTGGGGCTGTTTGAACGTTGTTCGGATATGGGCAAACGGGCAGTCCAGATGGCGCCTTGCCAAGCCTGCTGCCAGGGTGCTGAGGGATTGATCACCTCGGCAAGTTCGGGAAAAGCCTCAAGCCGACGGCCATGCAAGCCAGGCGGCAGGCCGTTGACACTTATTTCCAGTACCTCGCCCGCTATGGTGACGCGACTGTTTAGCGATTGGGGCAGCGGGCTAGGCTGGGCAGCCATCGCGCTGTCAAACGCGGCCCGATGCATGGCTGTGGAGCCATGCAAGGGGATGTCCAGGGCAAACTCACCCTCCTCAGGTATGCATTCGGTGCGGCAAACCAGCCAGCTGGCCCGCAATTTGACGCTGAGTTGTCGGGTGAGGGGGCCAGCTTGAAAGTCGGGTGTCAACGTCAAGGGTACCGGTAGCAGCACGGTATCCTCATAGCCGTAATTGATCAGGTTTCCCAGTGGTAGTTTTTTGGGCAGAGGCCAAGCAATCTCCCCGGCAAATAGGCCGGTGGGTAGGGTCCATTCCAGCTGGGTGGGGAGCCCGGAATCTCCGGAGTTTTTCCAGTAGGTGTGCCAGCCAGGCTGGTGCTTTAGTTGCAGGCCAAGCCAAATAGGCTGCCCCGCAACTACGCCCTGAGGGGCATAAGCCAGCAACTCGGCCCGGACCTGCTCAGTGATGACGACAGCCTTGGAGCCCGGTAGTGCCAACTGGGCCGACACTGTTGTGGTGAACATCGTGGCCACAAGCCAAAGAAGACACGGGCGCAGGCGTTGGCAGAGCCAGAAAATTGTCATGAGGTGCCTTGCACACAAGCGCTGAGGTAGGGTTAGAAGCATCTTCTTGCTGCGAAGTTCCGCTGGATCGGGCTGATAGCCAGGCTTCAAATATAAGTCATTCAAACCATCACAGTCGATCAGAGTCTTGAAAGCAAATCAATCCTGTTGTATATAAATATTCCAAAGTGACAAGGCGAATGCCTACAACTGTTAAGGAGGGCAAAGGTGTCCAGCATGGAATCGGTCTTGCTTCCATGGGCTGAAAAATTTCGGTCCCGGACGAATTTGCCGGTTTTGCTGCGATGGGGCAATGAAGTTGCCGACGCAGAAGGTGGTTTGCGCCTGGGGGATTTCAGCCACCCTAAAGTGGAGATCCTGATACGAAAGGCCGCCGCACTGCCACTGTTGATGGCCCCTAGTCTGGACAACCTGGGTCAGGCTTATGTGGAGGGCTTGATCGATGTGCGCGGTAGCGTGGACGATATGCTTGACATGGCGCATCGCTTGGCCCAGGCGGGAAGCCAGGCTGAGCGCCCGCTGACCCGTCTGGTGCGCTATTTCACCCATACGCCTAACAGCGATAGTGAAGCCATTCGATACCACTACGATGTCTCCAACGACTTCTATCAGGCATGGCTTGACCCCGGCATGGTTTATTCCTGCGCCTATTTTGAAAATGGCGATGAAACCTTGGCCCAGGCGCAACAAAAAAAGATCGACCATATTCTCACTAAGTTGCGCCTGCAACCAGGGCAGCGCCTGCTGGATATCGGCTGCGGCTGGGGGGCACTGGTGATGCGGGCGGCCAGTCGCTTTGGCGCGAGTTGCGTGGGCATTACGCTTTCCCAGCGCCAATATGAGTTGGCCAGTGAGCGGGTCCGTCAGGCCGGGCTGGCCGATCGGGTCGAAATTCGTCTACAGGACTACCGCGACGTCAGCGGCCCCTTTGATCGCATCACCAGCGTCGGCATGTTCGAGCATGTTGGCATCAAATATCTGGCCAAATACTTTTCCCGTATCCGGGAATTGCTGGTCGACGATGGTTGGGTGCTGAATCATGGCATCACGTCCACCGATGCCAACGATGGTGAAACCAGTTTTGGCGGTGGTCGATTTATAGACCGCTATGTGTTTCCCCGGGGCGAGTTGCCTCATATCGGGACAGTGTTGCGCACCATGCAGGAGGGTGGGCTGGAAGTCCTGGATGCGGAAAGCCTGCGCCGCCACTATGCCCGCACCATGGGCTTGTGGAGCCAGTCCTTTGAGGAAAACGCCGAATTACTCAAAACCCTGGTCGATGAAAAGCGCTGGCGTATCTGGCGTGTGTACCTGGCAGGGTGCAAATGGGCTTTCGAGCACGATGAGATTTCCCTTTTCCAGGTGCTGTGCCGCAAATCCGGTCGCCATGCAGGTGAGCTGCCCTGGTCGCGACACTGGATTTACCCAGGCCGACTGCAGGGCCGAGCAGGATAATAGTGGCATGGGCCCCCCCACCATTGTCCTGACAACTCTCAACGCCAAGTACATCCACGCCTCGCTGGGCTTGCGCTACCTGATGGCCAATATGGCCCGTTATGGTGGGCAGGACCTGCGTGCGCGCAGCCATCTGCGTGAGTTCACCATCTCCAGGGATCCGCAACAAATAGCGCAGGAGCTGCTGGCACTTAAGCCAGCCATCGTAGGCTTTGGTGTCTACATATGGAATGTGAGGCAGACCGTGGAGGTGCTGCGTCAACTAAGGGCTGCCTGTCCAGAAGTAAAGATCGTCCTGGGCGGGCCGGAAGTGAGCCATGAAACCGAGAGCCAGGAAATTGTGGCTTTGGCTGATCATGTGATCACAGGTTGGGGCGATGTGAGCTTTCCCAGGCTCTGTCGCAGCTTGTTGGGTTTGCCGGCAGTACACGGCCCGGGTGGTCTGCGACCAGTAGCTGGGAGGCAATCACAAATCCTCTTGTCAGTGGACTACCGGTCAGGTCAGAACCGGCTACCGAAAATCATTGCAGGTGAGCAGCCGCCTCTGAGCGATATTGCCCTACCTTACATAGAGTACAGCCAAGAAGATCTGGCCCACCGCCTGCTTTATGTCGAGGCCTCGCGCGGTTGCCCATTCAAATGCGAGTTCTGTCTGAGTTCTTTGGACAAGACCGCCTGGGCCTTTGAGCTGGACGAGTTTCTGGCCGAAATGGACGCGCTTTATTCACGCGGAGCTCGCCATTTCAAATTTGTTGACCGTACCTTCAACCTGAAGGTGGAAAGCTCGGCGCGCATCCTGCAATTTTTCCTGCAACGACTGAGCAAGGATTTGTTTGTTCACTTTGAAGTGGTGCCAGACCATTTGCCGGACCGCCTGAAAGAGCTGATTGCGCGATTCCCGCCAGGGGTGTTGCAGTTCGAGGTGGGGATCCAGAGTTTCAATGAGGAGGTCCAACAACGCATTTCACGCAAGCAGAACAACGCGAGGAGCGAGGCCAATTTGCGATGGTTGGTTCAGGAAAGCAGTGTGCATTTGCATGTTGACTTGATCTTTGGTTTGCCCGGTGAGTCACTGGACAGTTTTGCCACTGGCTTTGACCGCTTGTACGCTCTGAACCCACACGAGATCCAGCTGGGCATTCTCAAGCGCCTGCGTGGCACCCCGATTGGGCGGCACACCGATGAACATGGCATGGTGTTTGACGCGCACCCTCCCTATGTGGTGCGTCAGACCGGGCTCATTGAAGCTGAAACCATGCGTGGTTTTTCCCGCCTGGCTCGGTATTGGGATTTGGTGGCCAATTCCGGGCGTTTTGGCCAGACCCTGGGCCTGCTACTGCAGGGTAGTTCTGCTTTTGCAGCATTCAAGGCTTTCAGCGATTGGCTCTGGCAGCGTCATGGCAGGACGGCCGGCCTGAGCCCAGAATCCTTGGTCGATGATCTGTTTGAATACCTGTGCGAGGTGCGTCATATGAATAAGGAGCAGGTGCGGGCCAGCTTGCTGCGGGATTATCTTGCCAGTGGGGCACGCGCTCGCCCCCGGTGCCTGCGCGAAAGCCTGGGTGCGCATGCCAAGCCGGCGGTTCGTGATGCAAGGCAGCGCGCTGAGAGACAGCTTCGCCATGCCACGGCTGTCCAGGGATAAGATTGTCGTATGAGCCAGAGTAACCGATCTTTATCCCGCTTTTGGTCCGATTACGGCACCGAAGATTTCGCTAGGCTCGACCTGGCCAGAGCGATCGCGGTCTTGCCCCTGGGGGCGACCGAGCAGCATGGACCACATTTGCCTCTCAGTGTGGATGTCGATCTGGTCGATGGCGTGATCCAGGCTGCTGTTTCGCAACTGCCGCAGGATTTGCCGGTACTTATTCTTCCCACCCAGCAGGTTGGATTTAGCCCAGAACATCAGGCGTTCGCTGGCACCCTTAGCCTGTCGGCTGAAACAGTGATGCGCATATGGACCGAGCTGGGAGAATCGGTGGCTAGTTCGGGCATTCGAAAGCTGGTGCTGTTCAATGCCCATGGCGGCCATACAGGCTTGATGGAGGCGGTGGGGCGTGACTTGCGCGCCCGCCTGGGCATGCTGGTCTACAGCGCAAGCTGGTTCAATCTGCCCCTGGAGGAAGCTGGACAAACGATTTCAGCAGATGAAGAGCGCTTTGGCGTCCACGCTGGTCAGATGGAAACAGCGATGATGCTGGCGCTCAAGCCAGGCCGGGTGCTGATGGAAAAAGCGCTTAACTTCAGTTCTTCCACGCAACAGCGGGCAAGAGATTTTCCGATCCTGGGCAATGGCAAAAGTGCCAAGCTGGCCTGGCAGATGCAGGATTACAACCCGGCCGGGGCGGCAGGCAACGCTGCGGCCGCGACCAAGGAGCAGGGGCAGGTGTTGTTGGCTGCTGCTGCCTCAGGCCTGGGTAAGTTGCTGATCGAGATCGACCGCCTGCCAGCGGACGTTCTGCGTCAGCCCCCAAAACCCAAGATGTGATGTTCAAAACTTTCGCTGCGTGCGGCGGAAGTTTTGAGAACCGTCAATCGCTGGTGCCCGAGAAACTTCACTTCACCTGAATGCGGTTGATGTATTCAAGCAGGGCAAGAATACGCGCACGCACCAAGCCGGCCGAGTCATAGGGTGTATCCATATAGTACTCAGCGTCCTTGATACGGTAGTCGCGGCCCCAGATAGGCATGTCCCGCCCACCATGGGCCGTCACATTACCACCCTCAATCACATCGTAAAGGCGATTCATTGGAAAGACTCCGCCATTCCTTTTGGACTCTTGAGTCAGGTCAGGTGGACTGCGGCGCAACAATTCGACGATCGGACCTTTACCTTTGCCATCCATACCATGACAGCTGGCGCAATTGGACTCAAATTCACGCTTGCCAAAATCAACCCTCTGCTGCGCGAGAACGGCTCCACTACAGAGCACCAAGCCCAAAACAGTTAGTCTAAATACTGCCTTTTTCATACGCTTGCCCCTAAAGTTGAACAAATCACCACAGGTCTAACCCTCCAGCTACAAATCTTGTGACCCGCGAGCCCATCATAGGAGTGTGAAAATTGTGAGACTTGATTTACATCATGTGCTTAAAAAAACACTTCCCCGGCAAAGCTGTCTATGAGGGATTTGGGCTTCCCTATCCGATCCGCTCAAAGACCACGAACGCCGGGGCTTGGGGTTGTTCGCGGCTCGAGATGGCTTTATGCGTAAGTCATCCAGGCCGCATGTTCAGGCGCGTCCAGATGAGGCAGCATGTTGAAGCTGAGCAGCGAGTGCCGCTTGGGCGTGAAAACAAATTCGGTAACAGCGCTGTTTCGGATTCGAAGATTGAGTTCGACAACAGTTTCTGGTGGGGCACCAAGGATATGTCCGACCGCGGAGGCAATCGGCCCCCCGCTGGATACCAACAGAACATTGCCTTTGCAGTTTTGGCGCACATGATCGAGTGCGCCAGTGACGCCGGCAAGAAAATCAAGCCATGACGGCATGCCCTTAGGCTGGAGGTCGCCCCGCATCCATTGCGTCAGGCCTTGCCGCAACAAACGGAAGTGCTGGCGGTAAAGCTCGGGCGTATCAGGCTTGGGCAGGGGGTGGGGATGCACAGATGCAATCACTGCCTCACTGTCGTATTCATTCAGCCCAGGCAGAGCCAAGGCCTGCTTGGGCAAGCCGGCGCCCTCGGCAATGGCATGCCAAGTTTGCGTATGGCGCTGCAGAGTGCCGCTAAGGATTGCGTCAAATGCCAGTCCGCGATGACGCCAATACTCGCCCAGCCGCAGGCTTTGCAGACGGCCAAGTTCACTGAGCTGGTCATAGTTCTGGGCGCCAAAGGAGGCCTGCCCGTGGCGCACAAGGTAAAGAGTTCCCATACGGGTATTTTCAGTCAATGCAGAGAAGTGAAAAAACGGCCTCTGCCAGCGCCTGTCTCAAGATTGGATCGTCAGCATGCCGCGAGGAGTATGGAGCTTTGCCGTGATTGTGGGCGAGCCGCTTTCGACTGCCAGCCTGTCCATCCCGATGCCATGGAGCGCTTCACGAAGCAGCGAGTGCTGCTCATGAGAGATTGCCAATGAATCCAAGACCACCCCGCTGGATGGCATGCTCTTGGTGGGGTGGGGGCTTTCCCAATGGATCAGGGTGGGCAAGCACCCCTGATACAGGCGCTGACCATCTTCACGCACCGTGATTTGCCATTGCATCAGACCATTTGGGGTGGGCCGGCTGGCGCGTAACTTGGTGCCACGATCGATATCCAAGGACTGCAGGAATGAAGAAGCCTGATCCAGTTCATCGACTGCAATGACATAGTGGATCAGGCGTGGCCCTTTATCCTTGATCAAGGATCGAAGCTCCTTGTTGTCCATGTCAAACCAGCGGCACCGTCCTGGCTCTTGTGCCGATGGGTCAATGGCAATGATTTCCAAATACGCCATTGGAAAGGCGGGGCTGGCAATACTGAGCAAGCGGTTGTGCGTTCCCATTAACGGATGTGTGCCTCCGGGCCCTGGCGTGACGCCCAGAGTGGCCTCACACCAGCGAACCCCTTGCGCAAGATCTGAGGCCATGACCACCAGGTGGTCAAGCTGGGCACCACTAGATTTGGAGGAGGTGCTCAGATTTTTACCCTACCCTTCACGCAAGTGTTGACCTGGCCGCCTACCCAGACTTGACCTGGCTGGTCACTTGAAATGTGAACACGGCCTTCGCGGCCCAGGCAAGTACCTTGCGCCGCGACATAGCTTGCAGGCATATGTCCATCGGCTATCAGCCATTGCGCCAGGCTGGCGTTCAGGCTACCGGTAACGGGATCTTCGGTAACCCCCATGGGAGCCACGAAAGCACGTACTTCGAGGTCGGGCTCGGCCATGCGAGGGGGGTCATCCGCATGATCAGCAAAGGCGCGTGCTTCTCGGCTGGAGCGGGCGATCACGAATGGTGCGGCTTTGGTCGGATAAGGTGAAGCGACGCCAACCTTGATGCCGTGTTGTTTGAGAGCCGTATGGTCGGGCTGGAGATTCAACACGGTATCGGGATGATCTAGCAACAAGCCAAGAAAAACAGGGCCGTTGTCCAAAATACGGGAGGCGAGGATCTGCTCGGATTGCAAACCGAGGGCACGGGTAATTTTGTCAAGTATGGCCGCATCGGGGGTGCTTTGCCTCAATGGTGGTGCGGCAAAGGCCAATAGATGGCTGGTTTTTCGGATCTCAACCAAGCCAAGAGCACATTCCTGCACAACCCGGTCTTTTTGCCGGGATCGACCACCTGCATCTAGCCAGGCATGACAGGCGCCCAAGGTGGGGTGGCCGGCGAAGGGAAGCTCGGCGCCAGGAGTGAAAATGCGAACGCGGTAATCAGCCCCTGCCTTTGTTGGCGGAAGTAAAAAGGCGGTTTCTGACAAATTGGTCCAACGGGCGAATCGCTGCATCACTTCTTCGCTCAATCCTTCTGCATTGAGCACCACCGCAAGGGGGTTGCCAAAGTAGGGACGGTCGGAGAAAACATCAAGCTGTTGGTAAGGGCGCGCGTTGGCTGTCATGGGCTACTGGTCCAGGCGATGCTGACATTCGGACTACTCTACCCCGAATCGACGCCTGGACTGGAAATATCGATGTCAGTCCAACAAGAGCCATTTGCCTTCATGCATGACAGGGTGAGGTGTTGGCGTCATCAAATCCGAGGCAAGCTCAGCCGAAGCCCGCCCCTCTTCGGGCCTTTGTTGGCTTTGTTGAGTGTGTTTGCTTTATTGCATATCCGCGCCAGGATTACTGGATGGGCTTGGCCTGCATGGCGGTGCGCGACAAGGCCATGCTGTCAGCTCGCTGGATTGAACCCTCCACTTTGCCCGTAGATTGAAAAATTCTTGCAACTGAGAGAAATCATGCTACAATCGCTGGCTCAGCTCAAAAAAGACATGATGTGGATTTCTTGAGCGTGTCGCCTCGATCGCTAGTTGATCTCCGGGCGAAGGCTGGTGGCAAATCACTCCCGGCAAAAAATTGCAAGGCAGCTTAAAAAACTGTGCTACAATACAAGGCTTCGCTGATCACAGCGAGCTTGGGCTCTCAAGAGCCCCCTGTTCCTTAACAACATACAGCCGATAAGCGTGGGCGTTTAAAGGTGATTGCCAAGTTCTTCGGAACAAGTGCTATGCACTTTAAACGCTCATGAGAATAGAAGTGAAGTTCACTTCAATTCCGTTTTTATGAGTTGCTCGAAAGAGCAAAAAATTCAAGATCGAACTATAGAGTTTGATCCTGGCTCAGATTGAACGCTGGCGGCATGCCTTACACATGCAAGTCGAACGGCAGCACGGGAGCAATCCTGGTGGCGAGTGGCGAACGGGTGAGTAATGCATCGGAACGTGCCCAGTCGTGGGGGATAACGCAGCGAAAGCTGCGCTAATACCGCATACGATCTGTGGATGAAAGCGGGGGACCGTAAGGCCTCGCGCGATGGGAGCGGCCGATGTCAGATTAGGTTGTTGGTGGGGTAAAGGCCTACCAAGCCGACGATCTGTAGCTGGTCTGAGAGGACGACCAGCCACACTGGGACTGAGACACGGCCCAGACTCCTACGGGAGGCAGCAGTGGGGAATTTTGGACAATGGGCGCAAGCCTGATCCAGC
>CAXRBE010000051.1:0-88857 GCA_964228805.1 Burkholderiaceae bacterium | reverse complement strand
GTCGACACCATCGCCCGTACCGTGGGCCAGGCTATGGCCAGCAGCCTGGGCCAATCCTTTGTGGTGGAAAACAAGCCGGGCGCGGGCACCAATATCGCCGTCCGGCAGGTGATTGATGCCGCCCCTGATGGCTATACCCTGATGTTGGCTGCCAATGCCCTGGCAGCCAATCCGTCTCTCTATCAGCCCGCGCCTTTTGATCCCGAGCGCGAGCTGGTGCCGATTTCCCTGATTGGGCGGGTGCCGGTGGTGATCGCGGCCAATGCCAGTGCGCCATTCAACAATGTCGCGCAGCTGATTGCAGCGGCCAAAGCCCGCCCGGGCCATATTTCCTTTGCCAGCCCTGGCAATGGCTCCACCCCCCACATGGCGATTGAATTTTTCAAGAAGGCGGCTGGAATATCACTGCTCCACATCCCTTACCGTGGGGGCTCGCCGGCTATTACCGACGTAATCGGCGGACAGCTGCCTCTGGTGGCAGTCAATGCGCTGGAAGTACAGCCGCATGTGAAGAGCGGCCGACTCAAGGTGCTGGCTGTGCTCAGCCCCAATCGCACTGCGGTGTTTCCTGACGTGCCCACCATTGCCGAGTCCGGCTTTCCTGGCTTTGAGGCTTCGGTCTGGTACGGACTGGTGGCCCCGGCGGCCACGCCCGGAATGATCATCAGCAAGCTGCATGCCGAAGCGCAGAAGGCCTTGCAGACCAAGGACGTGCGTGACCGCATGACTGCTGTAGGTGGTGAGGTGATCCCAGGCTCGATTGAACTGTTTGGCGCTTTGATCCGCGCCGAGCGGCAGCGCTATGAAAAATTGGTGCGTGAAGCCAATATCAAACCGGATTGATGCGCGCTTGCCAGATTTGTCAAGGTGAACATGACCATGGAATTTCAGAAGACCCCAGGCTGGCTCGATTGGTTTGACGGCCCGAGCAAACCCCGATTCAAACTGCCTGCTGGCGCGGTGGATGCCCACTGCCATGTCTTTGGCCCCGGCAGTGTCTTTCCCTATGCCCCTGAGCGCAAGTACACCCCGTGCGATGCCAGCAAAGAGCAATTGTTCGCCCTGCGCGATCATCTTGGCTTTGAGCGCAATGTGATCGTTCAGGCGACCTGTCACGGCGCCGACAACCGCGCCCTGGTGGACGCCCTGCTGGCGTCCAACAACAAGGCGCGTGGTGTGGCCACGGTATACCGAGATGTGAGTGATGATGAGCTCAAACGACTTCATGCAGCCGGGGTGCGCGGTACGCGCTTCAACTTTGTCAAACGGCTGGCCGATTCGACACCACGCGAAGTGCTCCGGGAAATTGCCGAGCGCGTGGCGCCGCTGGGCTGGCATATCGTGATTTATTTCGAGGCGCAGGACTTGCCGGAGTTCTATGACTTTTTCACTTCCCTGCCAACCACCGTGGTGGTGGACCATATGGGGCGGCCTGATGTGAGCAAGCCGGTTGATGGGCCCGAGTTCAGCCTGTTCATGAAAATGATGCGCGAGCACGACAATTTCTGGAGCAAAGTGAGTTGTCCGGAGCGCTTGACGCTCAAGGGGCCAGCGGCACTTGCCGGCGAACAACATGCCTACCGCGATGTTGTGCCTTTTGCGCGACGACTGGTCGAAACTTTTCCGGACCGCGTGCTCTGGGGTACCGACTGGCCTCACCCCAACCTGAAAGACCATATGCCCGACGACGGCCTGCTGGTCGATTTCATCCCTCACATCGCCCCGACTGCCACGCTGCAGAAAAAGCTGCTGGTGGACAACCCGATGCGGCTATATTGGCCTGAATGAACATGACGGGGATATCAGCATGAGCGCAAAAAACATTGTTCGCATCGACCAGGCACCGCCCCGACACTGGGTGGGGAATGGCTTTCATGTGCACGGCATGTTCAGCTACAACCGCAACCCTGAGGACTACAGCCCATTCCTGATGCTGGACTACGCCGCTCCGACCCAATTCACGCCCAATGCCGGTAAACCCCGGGGTGTGGGCGAGCATCCGCACCGTGGTTTTGAGACGGTCACGATTTGCTACAGCGGCGAAGTCGCCCACCGCGACTCATCCGGTGGAGGCGGTGTGATTGGTGTGGGCGATGTGCAGTGGATGACAGCGGGCGCCGGTCTGGTGCACGACGAATTTCATTCTGAAGCCTTTAGCCGTGCCGGGGGTGAGTTCCACATGGTTCAGTTGTGGGTGAATTTGCCCGCCAAGGACAAGATGACACCTCCTCACTACCAGGCAATTGGTACCGGCGAGATCCCACGGGCTGACGTCAACGGCGCTTCAGTGCGCTTGATCGCGGGTCAGCTGCGTCAAGGTGATTCGCACATCAGCGGGCCGGCAAACACCTACACCCCCATGAATGTGTGGGATGTGAAATTGCCTGCCCATTCCCGGGCCAGCCTGCCTCAGCCCGAGGGCTGGACCACACTGTTGCTGGTGCAAAGCGGCAGCTTGTCGATCAATGGCTCCGACACAGTGGGCAAGGCGCAGTTGGTGGTACTGAGCCGCAGCGGCAGCGGTCTGGACATCCACGCCAGCGAAGACGCGCAATGTCTGTTGCTGTCGGGTGAGCCCATTCTGGAGCCGGTGTTTGGTTACGGTCCTTTTGTGATGAATACCGAGCAAGAAATTCGGCAGGCGTTTACGGATTTTCACAGCGGCAAATTTGGCACACTGCCGGTAGCCTGATTGTTTGCCGTATCTGATCTTTTTTATTTTTCAAAGACTTCGCCTGGAGTGACTGTGAAAGCCTGTTTTCTTCGTCTGCGGATTCTGTGGGGTGTACTGGTTGCTGCCATGCTGACCGCTTGTGGCAGCTACCCCTCCAGCCCTACCAGTCAATTGGCGCCGCCCCTGCGTGCTGCTACCAACTCTCAAAGCTGCGCTGCCCTGGTCGGGGTCAGGATCCCCGCCGAGCGTATTGGTGCCAGCGCGGGCTTGAAAAGCGGTCCGGCAGTGGTGGACTCTGCCACCTGGACAGCCGCTACACCTTTGCGACTGGGTCCCGGCCCCATGCCCGAAGCCATGGTCAATCCTGCCACGCCTGAACACTGCAAGGTGCTGGGCCATATCAGGCCGGTAGATCCTGCAGCACCCAATATTCACTTTCAGGTCAATTTGCCCAAGGAATGGACTGGCGCCGCTGTGCAGTTGGGCGGCGGTGGCTTTAATGGCGTATTGATCAATGGCTACTCATTAGTACGTGGCGCACCTTTTGACAAACCTGCACCTCTGGCTCTGGGCTTTGTCACTGTGGGCACCGATTCAGGTCACCAAAACAAACCCGGTGTGCCCTTACAAGCCTTTGCCGCCAACGAAGAGGCTTTTGTGAATTTTGCCCATGCCGCCTACAAAAAAGTGAAAGATGTGGCGGTGGCCCTGATGCAGACCACTTACGGTAGTGCGCCGCGCTACATGGTGTTCAGTGGCTCATCCGAGGGCGGGCGTGAAGGTCTGACCATGGCGCAACGCTACCCCAAAGACTTTCAGGGCGTGATCAGCCGCGTGCCCGTGATCAATTGGACGGGCTTGATGCACATTGGTATGCCTAACGGATTGGCAGCGATGAAAGAGGGCTGGATGAATGACGAGCAAACCCGCCTTGTCCACGATGCCGTGCTGGCTGCGTGCGACCTGCTCGATGGCGCAAAGGACGGCATTGTCTCCGACCCGGTGGGTTGTCGCAGCAAATTTGATCCGGCCAGTTTGTTGTGCAAAGCCGGACAGAGCGCAAACTGCTTGAACCCCGCGCAAATACAGGCCATCAAAACCCTGCACTCGCCGATGCACTACCCGTTTGCCCTGGCTCACGGTGTGACCCAATACCCGGGCCGTGGACCCAGCGCCGAGGCCTTGCCCACGCTGGGGGTCAACGGCCCCATGGGCGGCTGGAGAGCCTGGTGGCTGGGATCTGCTCCGCCTGCCATGCCCACTCGGCCTGACACGCGCAGCTGGGACTACAGCATGGGAGCGATCCAGCACATCTTCATGCAAAAGCCCAACGCAAGCGCTCAGGAGTTGTTCAGCTACAAGATGGAAAACCATCGTGCGCGCGTGCAGCAGGTGTCGGCCTTGATGGACTCGACCAATCCTGACCTTTCGGCGTTTCATGAAGCCGGCGGCAAGCTGATTCTGATGGAGTACATGGGAGACTATGCCCAAAGTCCTTATGCTGGCATTGCCTACTTTGAATCGGTGCAGCGCCTGTTGGGAGCGCAGCGGGTGGCGCAATTTGCCAGGTTGTACGCAGTGCCCGGGGTGGACCATGTGGGCTCGGGCGCACCTGCTACGGCCGACCTCTTCAATGCGCTGACAGCCTGGATCGAGCGTGGTGTGGCTCCTTCAGGCCTGACCTTGTACGAGCACTCGAGAGAATTGCCGCTGGCCGCAGTTCGCACGCGTCCCCTTTGTGAGTGGCCTTTAGTCACCCGTTACAAAGGCGGTGACATCAACTCCGCCAGCAGCTTTGCCTGTGAAAAATAAACCCTAGGCTGATCAACATGTCCCTGGAAAAACCCTACCTCGATATCCCCGGTACTACACTGTTTGACATGGATCAGACGAGGATCGGCTATCACCTGAACCAGTTCTGCATGAGCTTGATGAGCGCCGAGAACCGAAAGCGTTTTTTGGCAAACCAGCGTGCCTACCTGGACGAATGGCCAATGAGCGAAGAGCAAAAACTGGCCGTGATGGATGCTGATTTAAACCGTTGTATTTCCCTGGGCGGCAATATTTATTTTCTGGCCAAACTCGGCGCCACCCATGGCAAAAGCTTTCAGCAAATGGCAGGTTCCATGACCGGTAAAACCGAGCTGGAATACCGCGACATGATGATTGCCGGGGGCCGCAGCGTTGAGGGTAACCGTGTCATTGGCGAAGACGGTGACGCTCAGGCGCATCGACAGCCACAGGGTTCTGGCACGGGCAAGTTACTGGATTGATTGGATTTATTGATGGCACATATTTCAGCCTCGGTCTACACCTCCCATGTTCCCGCCATTGGTGCTGCACTTGATCTGGGCAAGTCGCACGAGCCTTACTGGCAGCCCTTGTTCAAGGGCTACGAATTTTCCAAGCAGTGGATGAAGAACAACCAGCCTGATGTCATCTTTCTGGTTTTCAACGACCACGCCACCGCATTTAGTTTGGAGATGATTCCAACCTTCGCCATCGGTACAGCTGCCGAGTTCAAGCCGGCAGACGAGGGCTGGGGTCCGCGGCCGGTGCCGGTAGTCAAGGGGCATCCGAAACTGGCCTCTCACATTGCGCAGTCTGTGATCCAGCAGGACTTTGATCTGACCATTGTCAACAAAATGGATGTGGATCACGGCCTGACTGTGCCCCTGTCCCTGGTTTGCGGTACGCCAGACGCCAATCACTTCGAGTGGCCGTGCCCTGTGATTCCTTTTGCTGTGAATGTGGTGCAATACCCGGTGCCCAGTGGCCGACGCTGCCTTGAGCTGGGCAAGGCCATCCGACGCGCAGTGGAAAGCTACGACGAACCTCTGAATGTGCACATCTGGGGCACGGGCGGCATGAGCCACCAGCTGCAGGGTCCACGCGCAGGTCTGATCAACAAGGCCTGGGACAAGGCCTGGCTGGACCAGCTGATTGCCGACCCCGAGGCCACCGCCAATATTCCTCACATTGAATATGTTCGAGAAGCCGGCTCTGAAGGCATCGAACTGGTGATGTGGCTGATCGCACGTGGCGCCATGGCCGATCTGGCGGGTGGTTCCATGCCAAAGGTAATGCATCGCTTCTACCATGTGCCCGCATCCAATACGGCTGTGGGCCACCTCATCCTCGAAAACGCCAACTGACGCTGCCGAGAACCAAAAAACATTGATTCACTTAAACAAGGAGCACTGCATGAGCAAGACCATCAAAGTCGCCCTGGCCGGGGCGGGTGCTTTTGGTACCAAACATCTGGATGGCATCAAGAACATTGACGGCGTTGAAGTCATTTCCCTGGTTGGGCGGCGCCTGGAGCAGACCCGCGAGGTGGCCGCCAAGTATGGGATTGGACATGTCACCACCGATCTGAATGAGTCGCTGGCGCTCAGGGAAGTCGATGCCGTCATCCTGTGCACGCCAACACAAATGCATGCCTCACAGACCATCGCCTGCATGAGGGCGGGCAAACATGTACAGGTCGAGATCCCGATGGCCGATAGCGGCAAGGATGCCGAACAAATCATCCGGGTGCAGCAGGAAACCGGACGGGTGGCCATGGCCGGCCATACCCGACGCTTCAACCCTAGCCACCAGTATGTCAATCGCAAGATCAAGGCTGGCGAGTTCAACATCCAGCAGTTGAATGTGCAGACCTATTTCTTTCGCCGCACCAATATGAATGCGCTTGGTCAGCCGCGCAGCTGGACCGACCATCTGCTCTGGCACCACTCAGCCCATACCATTGATCTGTTCGCCTACCAATGTGGCAGTCCTGTGGTGCAGGCCCATGCGGTGCAGGGCCCGATACACCCCGAGCTGGGCATTGCCATGGACATGTCGATCCAGCTCAGGGCAGCCAATGGCGCGATCTGCACCTTGAGCCTGTCTTTCAATAACGACGGGCCATTGGGCACTTTTTTCCGTTACATCGGCGACACCGGCACCTACATTGCCAGTTACGACGACCTGTTTACCGGCTACAACGAAAAAATCGATGTCAGCCAGGTAGCCGTCTCGATGAACGGCATTGAGCTGCAGGACCGCGAATTTTTTGCAGCCATCCGCGAAGGGCGCGAGCCCAATTCAAGCGTGGCCCAGGTATTGCCTTGTTACCAGGTGATGCAGGATCTGGAGCACCAGCTCAATGCGGCCTGACCACAAGGCCAGTTCGCCAGTTTGCCAGTGCGGGTGCCCGATGCCTGCGCCCCCAACAGCTACCAGCGATATCTCAGTGAAGAAAACATGAGCAAACAAGGGGTGCTGATCGTGGGTGCTGGCCCGGTCGGCCTGACCCTGGCCATCGATCTGGGCAAGCGCGGCATTCCTTGTACGCTGATAGAGAAGAAGCCGCAGCCCGAGTTTCTGCCCAAGATGGAGCGTGCCAACGCGCGCACCATGGAAATGTATCGCCGTATCGGCTTGGCCGATGCCATCCGCCAGGCGGGCTTGCGTGGCGACTGCCCGATGGATGTCTTTGTGGTGCTGAGCATGAACCAACCGCCGCTGCTGCGACTGAACTATCCGTCTGTGGATGAGGCGAGGGCGCAGTACCGGGCCACCAACGACGGCACCGGCGCCTTGGAACCCTACCAGCTGATTTCGCAATACACCCTGGAGCCCCTGCTCAAATCGATTGCCGAGAGCCTGCCCACGGTGACGGTGCGCTACGGGCTTGAGTTTCTCGAACTCAGGCAGGATGAGCAGGGGGTGGCCGCCACGGTGCGCTCGGGTGATCAGACTGAAACCCTGCAGGCTGCCTACCTGGTCGGGTGTGATGGCGGTGCCAGCACTGTGCGTAAGCAACTGGGCATCAAACTGCGCGGTGAGGGCAACCTGATGGAATTGCGCCAGGCGCTTTTTCGTTGCGACGAACTGTTCGACCGCTTGCCAGTGGGCAATGGGCCTGGGCGAGGACGTCACTACCATGTTGCCGATGACAAGGCGAGCTTTCTGATCATGCAGGACTCCACCCGCCACTGGACCCTGCACTCGGTGGTCGGATCCGATGCGGAGATGAAGTCGCAGTTTGAAAAAGTCATCGGCTTTGCGGTCAAGTATGAAATGTTGTCATGTGCCCCCTGGCGGCAAAATCTTTTGCTTGCTGATCGTTATCGCGATGGCCGGGTGTTCATTGCCGGCGATGCGGCGCACCTGGTCATTCCTACAGGCGGACTGGGCATGAACACCGGCGTGGGAGATGCCTTTGACCTGTCCTGGAAATTGGCCGGCACCTTGCAGGGCTGGGGTGGGCCGGGCTTGCTGAATTCTTACGAGCAGGAGCGCCGACAGGTCGGTGAACGCAATATCGGCGCCTCGCGTTACGCGTCCTTGGGCCGACGCAAATGGCGCTCCATGTACCGCCCCAACATCGGTGAAAACACTCCAGAGGGCAAACAGAATCGGGACAACCTGGCCCGGGTGGCCGATGTCGAGCAGCGCAAGACCAATGAAATGTTTGGTGCCGAAATGGGCTATCGCTATGTCGATTCCCCGATCATCATGGATATCCCTGGTGGGCCCGAGCACCTGTTCCGCGAATATGTTCCCACCACCTGGCCGGGTGCGCGGCTGCCCCATGTCTGGCTCAACGACGGCAGCGCCATGCAGGACCATATTCCAACTGGAGGCTACACCTTGCTACGGCTTGGCTCGACGCGCTCGGACACTGGCGCGCTGGAGCAGGCTTTGCGTACCAGGGCGGTGCCCCTGACTGTGCTTGACTTTCCTGACCAGGTGGCGCGGGATCTTTACGGCTTTGACCTGATCCTCCTGCGTCCGGACATGCACATAGTCTGGCGCGGTCAGCTGCCACCGGAAGATCCCGCTCAAATTGCCGCAGTGGCAACTGGCCATTGATACAGTCCCGGATGGAATAAGGCTCCGCTTTCAGCCGATGACAGCCATGACCAGATTGACCGCTGCCCTGCCTTTGCTCCTGGCCCTGTCTGGGGTCTTGACTACGCCTGCAGCGGCGCAATCCACTGGTCAAGATTACCCTTCCCGAGCTATCCAGTTTGTAGTGCCGTACACCCCAGGTACGACTGCCGATATGCTGGCGCGCTTGCTGGGGCCCAAGATTTCCCAGCGCTGGAATGTGCCCGTGGTGGTGGATAACAAGGCGGGTGCCAGTGGCATCATTGGTACCGAGGCGGTGTCCAAGGCGGCGCCGGATGGCTATACCTTCCTCTTCACCGCTACCAGCCACGGAACCCTGGCTGCCATCAAGAAGAGCTTGCCCTACGATGCGAGTCGCAGTTTTTCCCCGGTGGCGCTGTTGGGTACCAGTGCCATGACCTTGGTGGTCAGCAGCCATTTCCCAGCCAGCAATATGAGAGATTTCGTGGACCAGCTGAAAAAACAGCCTGGCAAGATCAATTACGCTTCGCCAGGCTCTGGCGGCTCGCAGCATCTGGCCATGGAGCTTTTTCTGCAGGAAACCGGGACCAGCATGCTGCATGTGCCCTACAAGGGCAGCGCCGGTGCGCTCAATGACCTGGCCGCTGGCCATGTGCAAGCCAGTGTGGTGTCAGTGCAAAGCGCCACCCTGTTGACCCAGAGTGGCAAGTTGCGCATGCTGGCTGTGATGGGCCGTCAGCGTGTTCCCTCCTTTCCTCTGGTGCCCACCCTGGTGGAGCTGGGTTATGACAGGCTGGTGGCCGAGACCTGGTATGGCGTGCTGGCCCCGGCAGGGACACCGCCTGCGATCGTGGCCCGTCTGAATGCTGACATTCAGCTGCTGCTGGCGCAGTCCGATGTCAAGGAGGCGATGGCCAAGCAGGGGCTGGAGCCAGTTGGTGGCGGGCCGCAAGCCCTGGACCGTCTGATACGAAGTGAAATCAGCTTGTGGTCGCAGGTGGTAACGCGCGGCAAGATTGTGATTGAATAAAAAATATCATTCCGGAATACACCTATGAGCCTAATGCAGGACCTGGTCATTGCTTACCGCATACTTGCCGAACACGGCATCATCGATGCGTATGGCCATGTCAGCGTGCGATCCCCAGAGCAGCCCGATCGATTCTGGATGGCACGCGCGGTTGCGCCTGAACTGGTGACCGAAGCCGACATGATGGAGTTCAATATGGACAGTGAGCCGGTTGACGCGCAGGGCCGCAGCCCGGTCAATGAGCGCTTCATCCATGGCGAGATCTACAAAATGCGGCCTGAAGTCAGCTGCGTGGTGCACAACCACTCCCCCTCGGTCATTCCGTTTTCGTGTACCGGGGCAGCCCTGCGGCCAATCTTTCATATGTCGGCCTTCATTGGTCTTGGTGTACCAAGCTGGGAGATCCGCGAAGCCCGAGAGGGTACAGACATGCTGGTGCGCGACACCTATCTGGGTGCTTCGCTGGCACGTCGGCTTGGTTCGCACCCGGCAGCGCTGATGCGCGGCCATGGCGCGGTGGTGGTGGGTGAAAGTCTGCCAATCGCTGTTGGGCGCAGTGTTTATCTGGAACAAAATGCGCGCATGCAGTTTCAGGCCGAAATGCTGGCAGTCCGTACCCAGGCCCCGATCACCTTCATGGACGACAAAGAGGTGGCGGCCAATGTGGTGTGGCAGGAATATGGACGTTTCTGGCACATGGTCCGCAAGCGCATGCTTGGCGTGCTTAGAGCAGAACAACTGAAAGGAAAATCATGAATACTCGACGTTCAATCTTGCTCAAGTCATCGGTGCTTGCCAGCGCCATGCTTGCTGGACTTGCCAAGGCGCAGAAAAGGCTGGTGCGTATGGTTGTGCCGATCACTCCGGGAACCACCCCTGACCTGATTGCGCGCTCCATCGGGCCGATTGTTCAGGCACGGCTGGATGCCAGCTATGTGGTGGAAAACAAGCCTGGGGCCTCCGGCATGATCGGGATGGACTATGTGGCCAAGTCCACCGATCCGGGCACGCTCCTGGTTGTTCCTGCAACCACAGTGACCCTGCCACTTTTCTACAAGAACATCGATTTTGATGTGATCAATGGGTTCACGCCCATCACCCAGGTGGTCTCCAGTGCGTTTGTGCTGGCGGTTCATCAAAGCGTGCCGGTCAAAAATTTGCAGGAATTCATTGCCTGGGCCCGAGCCGGCAAGGGGCTGTTTTACGCCTCACCAGGCAACGGAACCCACCACCACCTGTGCATGGAACTGCTCAAGCAGACCGTCAACATTCAACTGGAACACGCGCCTTACAAGGGCGCAGCACCAGCCATCAATGACCTACTGGGCGGCCAGATCCCGACCATGTTTCTGCCGATCCAGACCGGGGTTGCGCAACATCGGGCGGGTCGGGTGCGCATCATTGGCAGCTCGCTCAAGGACGGCCATCCGGGCTTTCCCGAGATTGCCTCGCTGCATGAGCAAGGCGCCAAAGACTTCAATGTCGACCCCTGGTTTGCGATCTGGGGAATTCCGAAACTTCCCGCAAATCTGGTCGAGCAGTACCGGCAGGCCATCGTGGCTGCCCTGGATGATCCGGCTGTTCGGGAGAGCCTGACCAAGCAGGGCCTGATCATCAAGACCGGAACGCCGACTGATTTGCTGGCCATGGCCAAGGCCGAGTCAGCCATGTGGACACGCATGGTTCGCAACAGCAATATCAAGCCAGAGTGAAGTCGATTATGCAATTCAGAAATTTTGGTCCATTCAAGGTATCCGCTGTCAGCCTGGGCTGCATGAATATTTGTCATGCCTATGGTGCCCCGATCCCGCAGGAACAGGCCGAGCGCCTGCTGTTGCGCGCCTTGGACCTTGGAGTCAACCACTTCGACACAGCCGCCATCTACGGCTTTGGTGTGAGCGAGACCATTGTGGGTCGGACATTTGCCCGACACCGCGACAAGATTGTGCTGGCCAGCAAAGGCGGCATGGCAGGAGTCGATGCGTCTGGTGATGGCCGGCTGGTGCGCGTGATCGATGGCCGGCCTGAAGCCTTGCGCAGAAATGTCGAAGACAGCCTGCGTCGCTTGCAGACCGATGTGATCGACCTGTACTACCTGCACCGCTGGGACAAGAAAGTCCCGATCGAAGACAGCGTGGGAGAAATGTCGCGCATGGTCGAGCGCGGCTGGGTGCGTACCCTTGGGCTCAGCGAAGCCTCTGCAGCCACCCTGCGTCGCGCCCACGCGGTGCACCCGATCTCTGCCATGCAGACCGAGTATTCGCTGTGGACCCGCAATCCTGAAATAGCCGTGCTGCAGGCCTGCAAAGAGCTTGGGGTGGCCTTTGTGGCCTTCAGTCCGGTGGCACGGGGTTTTCTTTCGAGCT
This sequence comes from Burkholderiaceae bacterium, assembly GCA_964228805.1. GTDB lineage: Bacteria > Pseudomonadota > Gammaproteobacteria > Burkholderiales > Burkholderiaceae_C > Hylemonella. The sequence goes on along the minus strand of CAXRBE010000051.1, from coordinate 76,922 downwards.
CGCCGCCAGATGTAAATGCCCTGGATACGAAAGACATCAGGCGGACCATGCCACGCTTTCAGCCAGACAATTGGGCAGCCAACCTCAAGCTGCTGCCAGACTACCAGGCGCTGGCTCAGCAAGCCGGCTGCACGCCAGCCCAGCTGGCCATTGCCTGGCTCTTGCATAAGGCGCCCCATCTGATTGCCTTGCCTGGCACGTCTAGCATGACTCACCTGGAGGAAGATCTGGCAGCTGCAGAGCTCAGGCTCAGTGAGGAGATCCTTGCAAAGGCAGACGCACTGATCAACCAGACCACCGTGACCGGTGGCCGCTATAGCGCACAGTCTGAGAGTGAAGTCGATACCGAAACCTTTTCAGCATGAGCCAAGCGGCGCCTGCAACCCTGATGCTGCTGCCCGGCCTGAACTGCGATGCCGCGGTCTGGGCTCCCCAGCTTGATCACCTCAAGGGTCAGGTGCGGTGTGCGATTCCGGCCTGGGGCCTGCGCGATTCCCTGGTCGAGATGGCACAGCAGGTGTTGCAGGAGGCCCCAACCGAACGTTTCAACCTGGCCGGCCACTCCATGGGCGGACGGGTGGCGCTGCATGTCATGCGGCTTGCGCCTCAGCGGGTGCAGCGGCTGGCTCTGCTGAGCACTGGCACCCACCCCTTGGCCCAGGGAGCCGCAGGCGAGAAGGAAATACAGGGCCGCATGGATTTGTTGAAAATTGCCCGTGAGCAAGGCATGCGTGCCATGGCGCAGTCCTGGGCGCGCGGCATGGTTCATCCGGACCGGCTGGACACCCCCTTGTACGAAGCGGTGCTGGACATGCTGGAGCGCGGCAGTGCGGCGCAGTTTGCCGCCCAGATCAATGCCTTGCTCAATCGTCCCGATGCCACCGACCTGTTGCCAACCATCCAATGTCCTACCTTGGTGCTGACTGGCCGCGAAGACAGTTGGGCCGGGCCGGCACAGCATGAGGCCATGGCTGCTGCCATCCCGGGCGCCACCCTCACCATCGTCGAACATTGCGGGCATATGTGCACCATGGAGCAGCCTGAAGCCATCAGCCAGGCCCTGGCGCAATGGCTGGCTCAGCCGGTGTAGCTCAAGCCTTCAGGAATTGGCAGCTTGGGCGGCAGGTTCTGCGGGTGCCGGATTGGGCAGTTGCCCAGCCAGGTACACGGTCTGGGTCGGAAAGGCAAACTCGATGCCCTGCTCGGCAAAGACGCGCACCAATTCAAGGTTGATCACTTGCTGGATGTCCATGAACTTTGAAAAATCGGGGCTCAGAACAAAGTACACCGCTTCAAAGTCCAGGGAGTGCCAAAGGTCTTGAAGTGTGCCCGTTCAAAGCGCACACCCTCCTGGGATTCAATGGCGTATCGGATCCACCCGGCGATCTGGGCTAGTTTCTCGTGGGGGGTGTCGTAGGTCACGCCCAGGGTGAACAGGGCATGTCGTTCTTCCATACGCTTGTAATTGTGGATGCGGCTCTTGAGCAGGTCATTGTTGGAGAAAACAATCTGCTCACCACTTAGGGCACGGATACGGGTGGTTTTCAGCCCCACATGTTCCACCTTGCCGGCTGGATGGCTATGTGATTTATGAAATCCAGGCTGAGCAAAGCGCCCCGGTGCCCTGGGCTGAGGCGTCCATCGGCATCAAGGCGCATTTGATCAAGGTGCGCTCAGCGGATGCGCTCAAGGCTGAAGTGCAACGCCTGCGTGAGGCGACCAAGATCGAGAAAAATGCGTTGCCCGCTGAAGATGCCAAATAAGTAGTTGGCACATCGCTCTCAGCTGCCGGTTAAGCTGATTCGCGTTAAGTCGGACTCGGGATAAGATGACTGGCCCAGTCAATTGGCTGGGCTGGCATCGATCAACGAAGTTCCCCATGACCGCGCAGACATAGAACTTAACCATGAGTGACGAGATAGCCCGACTGACACAGGCTTTGCGCGACTTTGCGCGGGATCGCGACTGGGAGCAATTCCATTCCCCCAAAAATCTGGCCAGCGCCTTGGCGGTGGAGGCGGCCGAGTTGCTGGAACATTTTCAATGGCTGAGCGAGCCTGAGAGTCTGGCGCTGGCCTCGGAGAAAAAGGTGGCAGTGGGCCAGGAGGCGGCCGACGTGTTTTTGTACCTGCTGCAGCTGTGCGACAAGCTTGGCATCGATCTTGTCGAGGCTGCGCGTGCCAAACTGGAAACCAACGGCCAGAAATACCCGGTGCACAGTGCCCGGGGAAACAGTCGCAAATACACCGAGCTCTGAACTTCTCAGAAGCCATGACTGCGATGGGCGAAAATTCGGCCCTGTTTGATAGGAAATAATTTCTTCATGGCGATCCAGTGGTTTCCTGGCCATATGCACCTGACCCGTCAGGCGATGGTGGCCCGAGTCAAGACCATCGATGTGGTGATTGAGATGCTGGATGCCAGGCTGCCCGCGTCCAGTGCCAACCCGCTCCTGGCTGAGTTGACCCGACAGCGCCCGACGCTCAAGCTGCTCAACAAACAGGACTTGGCTGATCCTGCGAGAACAGCCGATTGGCTGGCGCACTACAACCGCCAACCGGGTGTACGCGCGATTGCCCTGGATACCACCGAGGCTGCGGCTGCCCAACGCCTGATTACCCCATGTTTTGAGTTGGCCCCCCATCGCGGCGGCATGATCAAGCCCATGCGGGTGCTGATCTGTGGCATTCCCAATGTGGGCAAGTCAACCCTGATCAACCGACTGGTCGGCAAGCGTGCTGCCAAGGCTGCCGATGAAGCGGGCGTCACGCGCAATGAGCAGCGTGTTGTGCTGGCTGATGATTTTTATCTTTATGACACGCCTGGCCTGCTCTGGCCGCGAATCATTGTGGCCCAAAGCGGCTACAACCTGGCCGCCAGCGGCGCGATAGGTCGCAACGCCTTTGACGATGCAGAGGTGGCGCTTGAACTATTGGCCTATCTGCAAAAGCACTATGCCTATTTGATAGCCGAACGCTACAAACTGGCGTTGGCAACTGTCCAAGGCATAAAGGATGATGCACTGCTCGAAGCTATTGGCCGCCAGCGCGGTTGTCTGATGGCTGGAGGCGTGGTGAATGTGCAAAAAGCATCAGAACTTCTGATTCATGACTTTCGCAGTGGCGCGCTGGGACGGATCACGCTCGAGACCCCCGCTGAATTCGCAAAATGGCTGGCAGAAGGCAGGAGGCTAGATGCGGAGCGCAAGTTGCGCAAGGAATCCTTGGCTGCCCAGGGCCATATCCGCAGCCAGAAAGCACCTGTGCCATCGTCTCGCAGGGCAGCAACCAAAGACGCCACAACACGGCGCCGCTGATTATCAGGTAAGCAAGGCCTCCAGGCCTCCTTCGGGCTCAAAACGCTGGTTGCGATGGTAGAGCCGGGTTGGCCCCGGAAGGGCACGGGTACTGACAGAGTGACGAGGATCGCCGGGGTAGGTGAGGACACGCGAGCCCTCTTCGTTGAAGGGCTCTGGCTCGATCAGCGGCGGAAGGCGCTTGCTTGCCTCATCCATCACGCCAGACACGCTGCGATGTCGGGCCAGGTGCGACAAACTCATGATCTGTGGCGGAGCCAGTGTGATCCGGCCCTCCCAATACAGCTGCAGGGCAGCGCAGGGGGTGAGCCAGACGCTGTCGGTAGCTTCCACATTGTCATGCCGTGCGGTTTGCCGCTCTGGTGCAGCGGCGACAAAAAAGCGGGTGTCAAACCGATGTTTGCTCACCGTCGGCGTACGCGGCGTGATCCAGCGTGACCAGGGCACAAGCCCCTGCGTGGACAACCGTAACGACAGTTGCGCTAACAAAGCGGCAAAACTCAGACCCTGCTGGTGCAAGGCGATGGCATCGGACAACTGAAGCGCATCAGCTTCCAAGGCAAAGAGCACCCCTGATTCTTCAAAGGCCTCGCGCAGGGCAGCGACAAACAAGCCCGCAGCAGCCTGGGGCGACAGGTCCGGCTCACCCAGGCTGGCTTGCAGTTGGTCTGGCGTGCGATCAAGGTCTGCGCCGAGCAGCGCATCGTCGGCATCCAGCTTGCCCCCAGGAAATACATAAGCGCCACCGAGCACTGCCGAGTCGCTGTGGCGCTGCAGCATGAACACTTCCAGCCCTGCTGCAGCGTCGCGCAGCATGACCAGGCTGGCGGCGTGGCGAGGCGGGGAATCGACAATATCCGAGTTGATTTTCATTCTGCTTGCTCAAAAATTGACAAAGGTAGATTCAAGACGAAAAGTTACCTCAAGGTGGCCCGGAAGGCTGCAATAGACAGGGCCATGCTGTCGGGAATCCTGCCATGATCCTATGCTCTTTCTTTGCTGAAAAATTTTGAATCGTTGCGCCAAAAAATAAACGAAAGCAGTCTGCCGGCAAGTAAACTCGAAGCAAGGAGGCACCCAGTGTGAAATTTCTGCGGCAGATCAGTCTGGTCCTGCATTTTGAGGCCGGGATCTATCGGCGCTATCCCAGGCTGATTCTGGCATGCCTGGTGGTGGCCCTGATTCCTGCACTGTATGTGCTGCTTTACCTCTCCAGCATCTGGGACCCCGCTGCCCGGACCAACAAGCTTCCGGTCGCTCTCGTCAATTATGACTTTGGCATGGAATACAAGCAGCAGGTCTTCAATGTGGGTGGTGATGTGGTGGAAAGGCTGAAGACCCGCAACCTTTTTGCCTACAGCGATTTTGTTGATGAGGGGCAGGCGCGGGCGAGTGTGCGCGCGGGTAATTCGGCATTTGCTTTGATCATTCCATCCGATTTCAGTGCCAATGCGATTCCTGGCATCCAAGCCGGGGGCGGCAAGTTGGTGGTTTATCTCTCCGAGGGCAACAGCTACCACAGCGCGGCATTAGCCAGGCGTTTTGCAGACGAACTGGCCGAGGAGGTCAACGAAAGCCTGAATCGACAGCGTTGGGAACTGGTGTTGCGCAATGTCAGCGGCTCTGAAGACGAACTCATACGGCTGCGTGAAGGCGTCAACAGCATGCTGGGGGGTGCTCACGAACTGGCTAAGGGCGCACGGGAAACGGTTGACGGCGCAAAATCGCTGGCCGACGGATCAGAGCGCTACAAAAGCCATGTGGCTCAACTCGCCAGCGGGATGAAGGATCTGGGAGAGGGCTTGCGCGCCATGCAGGCGCGCTGGCCAGACCCATCAGAACTCCACCGCTTGCAGGCCGGGGCAGCCGATCTGGCTGCTGGCGAGCTTGAATTGGGCAAGGGCCTGGGCGATTTGCGTTCGGGCAGTCGCTCCCTCAGCATCAAGGTGCGAGAGTTTCAGACCGAGGTCAGAGCTGGCCCGCTGCAGGATACACCGGTCAGCAGTGGGGTTGACCAGCTGACTGATGGCCTCACGCAGCTGGATTCTGGCCTGGGCTCGGCAGGCCGCGCCCAGCAAAGACTGGAGGAGGGCGCCAGAGACCTGAGCATCGGTGTGGTCAGCTTGACAAAAGGATTGATGAATGCAGGCTCATCCTTGAACGAGACCATCAAAAAACTGCCTGAGGGTCAGCAGCTGCAGCAGCTCGCTGCTGGCGGCGAGCAGGTGGCTGGCGGCGCCAGCAGCATGGCAGAGGCGGCGCGCAAGCTCAGCGCAGGAATTGAGGTGATGAACGCCGGCATTCAGTTCCTGGTCGATACCCTGCCTCCTGGCGTGGATCAAATTGGGGGCAGTGCCGAGGGCCTGGCGCATTCCGTCAATCCGGTGATCGAGTCGGTGGCACCGATCCAGAACAACGGAAGTGGTTTTGCTCCCAATGTGGTGGCAGTTGCGATGTGGTTGGGCGCCAGCATCGCTATATTTCTGATGCACGCACGATTGATGCCCCGGCCGGCCAGCGGATTCTTTCGCCTGGCCCAGGTGAGCGGCAAGATCCTCATACCCGCACTGATTGTCGTGGCGCAAGTCATCCTGGTGCTCTTGACCTTGTACCTGTTGGGGATTCGCATTGCCGACCTTTCAGCCCTGTTGCTGATCCTGACGCTGTCGGCAGCGACCTTTCTGATGATCGTGTTTGCCCTGACGCGCGGCCTGGGGGATGCCGGCAAGGCGCTTGCTCTGCTGCTGCTCGCTCTGCAGGTCACCTCCTCGGGTGGATTGTTGCCGGTTGAGCTCAGTGGTGGCCTGTTTGTCGAACTCAACCCCTGGCTGCCCATGACCTGGGTTGTGCGAGCGATCAAGGCCAGCATGTTTGGTGCCTTTGACGGCTTGTGGCTCGACGCTGTTGCGCAATTGAGCCTGGCGTTCTGTGTGGCCACTGCCCTGGCATGCTTCTTTGGCCGCTGGCGCTATGTCGGACCGTCTGAAATTCGACGTCCTCCAATCAGCTTCTAGGCGCTGAGCTGGGCCTGACCCCAGTAGTGAAAGCTAAGGAAACGCGGACCTGGCAAGTAGTCATGGTGGGGTTCGGTCAGGCTGAAACCAGCCTCCCTGATCAGCGCTTCCATATCGCGGCCCAGGTGGCAACCGCCTGCCATGGGCCCCCACAAGGGCTGCAGTCGGTCCTGCCAGACACGAACCGAGGCGTCCGGCGCCTGGCCATGCTCGCAGTAAAGCAACTGCCCGTCGGGTTTTAGAATCCGCCGTATTTCTCGCATTGCTGCCTGCGGCTCAGGAATCGAGCACAGCGTGTAGGTGGTGAGGACGGTGTCAAAGCTTCGATCGGGTAAATCAATCTTTTGTGCCGACATGGGCACTAGTTCCACCACCATCCCTGACTGGGCGATGCGTTCTTGCGCCAAGCGGTGCAGATGCTGCGCCGGCTCCAGGCCCACAATCTGGGTCACCCGGGATTTGTCGTAAAAGGGCAGGTTCAGGCCTGTGCCAATACCAATCTCCAACACCCGGCCACTGGCTCTGGGCACCACCAACTCCCGTTGTCGGCTGACCAGGGGCAGGCCGCAGGCGAAATCCATCAACCGTGGAAAGACATGACGGTCGTACCAGGATGAGGCCATGGGGCTTTGGTAGGTTGATGCCGATCAGCATCCCAACTGATCGGCCAGGGCCATCAGGTCGCGCGCATGCCAGGTGTTGCCCGGCTGAGGGGACACATCCTTGGGGTGCTTGGCGCCAAACTCCAGTGGCCGCTCGATATAGGCAGTCTGCAGACCGCAGTCCCGGGCGGCTGCCAGATCGTCATGGTGTGCAGCCACCAGCATGACTTGGTCTGGCGGCAGGTCAAAAACCCGGGCTACGCCCAGATAGGTGGCCGGGTCGGGTTTGTAAGCGTGAAACACTTCGGCCGACAAAATGCAATCCCAGGGCAGCCCGGCTCGCTTGGCCATATGGGTGAGCAGGGCGATATTGCCGTTGGAGAGGGTGCAGATCGTGAAGCGCTTTTTCAGGCGGGTCAATCCGGCCACCACCTCCGGCCAGGGGTCCAGCCGATGCCAGGCCAGGTTAAGTTCCTGTCGATCTTTTTCGGACAAATGTTCCAGCCCAAATTGCGGCAGGATCGAGTCCAGGATCATGCGGTGGAGTTGATCAATCAGCGTCCAGCCCAGGTCACCACGCATGACGCGTTCCATGGCAGGGCGATATCCTGAACGCCAGGCGAGCGCAAAGGCGTCCCCATCCACTTGCGGAGCGAGTGCGGTCACAGCGCGGGAGATTCCCCCATGCCAGTCCACCACAGTGCCAAAGACATCGAAAGCCAGCACCTCGGGGATAAGTCCAGGCCGGGCGAAAGTTGCTTGGTTCATGACGGCATTATCGGGTGGCCCGGACATCCTGCCACTGGAATTGGCCGACAGGGCAGGGATTACACGGGGTTTTATTCCCTCTCAATCCCAGTTAAATTGTGCGTCTATTCCATCGAACGGTCAGACGCATGTCCCGGGCGTTCATTTTCATCAGTCCAAGAGGAGTCTCTTATGCAGCGCAGAAATATCGTTCGTACCCTGGCCACCCTGGTGGCAGCCAGTGCCCTGGGCGCGCCCATGGTCCACGCCCAGAGTTACCCCACCCGCCCGATCACCATTGTCGTGCCATGGGGCGCAGGCGGTGGCACTGATGCGACTGCTCGCATCATTGCTTCGCTGCTGGAGAAAGAGCTGGGCCAGCCGGTCAATGTGGTCAACCGCACTGGTGGCAATGGCGTGGTGGGCCACTCGGCTATCGCTACGGCCGCTCCCGACGGCTACACCCTGGGCCTGATCACCGTGGAAATCTCCATGATGCACTGGGCTGGACTGACCCAATTGGCCCCCAAGGACTACACCCCCATCGCGCTCATGAACCTTGACCCGGCGGGTGTCACTGTGCGCGCTGATTCACCCTACAAGACACTTGATGATCTGGTCAAGGCGGTGCGTGCCAACCCGGGCAAATTCAAGGCCTCCGGCACCGGACAGGGCGGCATCTGGCATCTGGCGCTGGCCGGCATGCTGAGTGATCTGAAAATCAACACCAGTGCAGTACCCTGGGTTCCGTCCAATGGCGCGGCGCCTGCCATGTCCGATCTGGTTGCAGGCGGCATTGAGTTCGTGACCTGTTCGCTGCCCGAATCACGCGCCATGATCGACGCTGGCAAGGCCCGTCCTTTGGCCATCATGGCCAGCCAGCCGGCCGCACTTTACCCCAATGTGCCCACCCTGAAGGCTGCCACTGGCAGCGATTGGGCCATAGGCGCCTGGCGCGGAGTGGCCGCTCCCAAGGGATTGCCAGCTGACATTGGCGCCAAACTGGGCGCGGCCATGAAGAAAATTTATGACAGCAAGGACTACCAGGGCTTCATGAGCAGCCGTGGTTTTGGCACGATCTATGCCGATGCTAAGGGCTTTGAGCAGTTCATGGCCAAGGGCGATGCCGATATGGGCGTGGTCATGAAATCCCTGGGCCTGGCCAAGTAAGAGCCTGAATCTGTATTTCAGAGTTTTGAGCCACCGGGGCGCCTGGCGCCCCGGTGAGTTTTCTGGCTCGTCACTATCATGAAAATCAATGACGCACTCAGCGGCGCCATCCTGTTGGCCTTGTCGCTGGCCATCCTGTACCTGATTCGAGACTACCCGATCATTCCGGGTCAGAACATCGGTCCGGCGGCTTTTCCGGGTTTGCTGGCCGGCCTGCTGGCAGTCTGTTCGCTGGCATTGATCTGGCGTGGCTTGCGCAAACAGCAGCGTGGCAGTTGGCTGGAACTTGGCGCCTGGATCAGGTCGGGCTACCACCTGCGGAATTTTCTGCTGACCCTGGTGGCGCTCCTGTTCTATATCCTGGTCTCGGATGCGCTCGGCTTCATTCTGACCGCGCTCATTCTCCTGTCGCTCCTGTTTTGGGCGCTGCGGGTGCGCCCCCTGTTGATCCTGCCGCTGGCGCTGGGCGTGACCCTCTTGATCCACCTGATTTTCTACAAGGGCTTGCGGGTGCCGCTGCCGTGGGGAATCCTGCTGCCTTATCAGTGGTGAAACGGAGATAAAGCATGACCACGACTGTCTTGCTGCAGGCTTTGGGACTTGTGTTGGACCCCTATGTCCTGATGGTCATTTTCTTTTCTGCCCTGTTTGGTCTGTTTGTCGGTTGCATTCCCGGCCTGACGGCCACCATGGCGACGGCGCTGCTGGTGCCGGTGACTTTTTTCATGCCGCCGGTTCCCGCAGTAGCGGCCATCGTCACCGCCACCGCCATGGCCATTTTCTCGGGCGATATACCAGGCGCCCTGTTGCGCATCCCTGGTACGCCTGCATCGGCCGCCTACACCGATGAAACCTACCGCATGACCCTGAAGGGGCAGGCCGAGCTGGCCCTGGGTGCCGGGCTGGTGTTCTCCGCCATTGGCGGATTGTTTGGCACTTTTGTCATGATCCTGTTTGCACCCGCATTGGCGGAATTTGCACTTCGATTCTCATCCTTCGAGTATTTCTGGCTGGTGGTCCTGGGGCTGTCCGGGGCCTTGATTGCGAGCAGCGCGGGTCGTCTGAAATCGGCAATTTCCCTGCTGGTGGGCTTGTTGATCGCCTGCGTTGGTATGGAAAACCCGGCTGCCCATCCGCGCTTTACTTTTGGCATCAATGACCTGATGGGTGGAGTGGAGCTGATCCCGATGATGGTGGGCATGTTTGCCATCTCCGAGTTGCTGCGCTATGTGACCAATATGTCTCCGCCCGCTGTGATCGTGACTGAAAAGATTGGCAATATCTTTGCCGGCATGTGGCAGCTGACCAAGAAATACCCCTGGCAGATTGTGCGCGGCAGCGCGATTGGAACAGTTGTGGGCATCCAGCCCGGAGCCGGTGGTGACATTGCTGCCTGGATGAGCTACGCGACGAGCAAGAAATTTTCAAAGGAACCGGAAAAGTTTGGCACCGGACATGTCGAGGGCGTGGTCGAGTCGGGAGCGGCCAACAATTCGGCCCTGGCAGGGGCCTGGATTCCCGCCATGGTGTTCGGCATACCGGGTGACTCGATCACCGCGATTGCCATCGGGGTTCTCTATATGAAAAATCTCAACCCCGGGCCCACTCTGTTCACCAACCACCCAGAGAACATCTATGCCATCTTTATGGTGTTTATCCTGGCCAATCTGGTGATGATTCCCCTGGGCTGGCTGACCGTCAAACTGGCGACCAAAATTCTCAAGGTGGCCAGCAACATCCTGATGCCGTCCATTCTCCTGTTTTGCATCGTCGGATCGTTTGCCATCAACAACTCGGTCTTTGGCGTGACCCTGATCCTGTTTTTCGGATTACTTGCTTTTGTGCTGGAAGAAAACGGCTTTCCCATCGCACCCGCCATTCTGGGCGTTGTGCTGGGCAAGATGCTGGAAGAAAACTTCGTCACCTCGCTGATCAAGTCCGATGGTGACCCACTGGTTTTTTTCACCCGGCCAATTGCCATGTGGCTGGCGCTGGCCACTTTTGTAGTTCTGTTATGGCCTGTCGGGGCCTGGGCATGGCGTAAATTACGCGGTCAAGGAGCGTAGAAGTCGAAGCCTAGGGGCCTCAAACTGCCTGGGCAGGGGAATTTTTACGGTCCGACCACTGCAGGGCAATCACCAAGCCAATCAGCAGAAAGCCCACCATATCGGTATACAGGCCAGGCTTGATCAGGCACAGGGCGGCAACAAACAGCATCACTCGATGCAGGGTGGTGGCGTATGCGATCAGCCAGCCAAACAGGCTGCCAGCCAGGGCGATCACGCCCACAAATGCTGTGGCGAAGGACCAGACCGCCTCATACCAACGGGTGCCATCCTGCAGGATCAGGAGCAGGGAAGGTTCGTAGACAAACATGAAGGGTACGATGTAGGCCGGGGCGGCAGCGCGCATGGCGGCAAAGCCCGATTCCCACATATTGGCTTTGGCCAAACCGGCCGCGGCAAACACCGCCAACGCCACCGGCGGGGTGATGGCCGAGAGGATGGCGAAATAAAAGGCAAACATATGCGCCGCCGGTGTGACAACGCCCATTTTGATAATGGCGGGCACCAGCAGCGCCACCATCACGATATAGGCCGGTGTGGTGGGCATTCCCATGCCCAGCACAATACCGGCAATGGCAGTGAGCAGCAGCGCAAGAAACAGGGTGTTCTGGGCCATTTCGATCACCACCTGGGTGAACACAATGCCCAGCCCGGTGATGGTGACGCAGCCGATCACAATACCGGCGCAGGCGCAGGCCATGGCCACCGACAGCGCGCCCCGTGCGCCTTCTTCCAGCGCCCGCAGGGCCGACTGCCAGGTGATGCCGGCGCGGGTCGTGCTGCGCATCAGGGCCACCGGGATGCAGGCGATGGCAGCCACCAAAGCACATAGGGGCGCGGAATAGCCCAGGAACAAGCCGACCAGCACAATCATGATCGGGGTGAACAGATGCCCTCGCTGGGCCAGTACCAGTGTGAGCCGCGGCAATTCTTCACGCGGCACCCCCCGCAAATTGTGCCGGCGCGCTTCAAAGTGCACAGCAAAAAACACAGAGCCGTAATACAGCACCGAGGGGATCAGGGCCCACAGGGCCACCTGGGCGTAGGGCACAGCCAGAAATTCAGCCATTACGAATGCCGCCGCCCCCATCACGGGTGGCATCAGTTGCCCGCCCGTGGAGGCCACCGATTCGACCGCCGCTGCAAATGGTGGCCGAAAACCCGAGCGCTTCATGAGCGGAATGGTGATGGGGCCGTCCACCATCACATTGGCGACGGCACTGCCAGAGACGGTGCCAAAAAGCGAGGAACTGACCACCGCCACCTTGCCAGGGCCACCCGCGCTGCCACCGGTGATCGAGAGGGCAAAGTCCATGAACAGCTGACCAGTGCCGCTTTTTTCCATAAAGGCACCGAAAATCACAAACAGCATCACATAGGAAGCCGAGACACCCAGGGTGGAGCCAAAAATGCCCTCGGTCGAGAGGTAGAGTTGCTCCATCAAGACCGGGAATTTCACCTGGGTAAAGGCGGCGGCATAGACCACAAAAATCACGGCAGTCAGCGGCAGAGCCCAACCGATGACCCGGCGCGTGCCTTCCAGCACCACCAGGATCATGGCGAGGGCGAAGAATATGTCCAGCCTGGTCAGATCATCAATGTAGATGATTCGGTTGATAAAGGTCTGGTAGTCCAGCAGGATGTGCAGCACACCGGCCAGGCCCAGGCCCATGAGCAGGAGATCACTGCTCCGCCAGATCAGGCCTGCCCGGTTGAGAGGGTAGAGCAGGAATACCAGGGCCAGTGCGAACATCAGGTGGATGCCGCGAAAGATCACCGCCTCGGGCGGGCCAAAGCCCGCCACATACATGTGATAGAGCGACATGGTGACCGCCAGGGCGGTCACCAGCCAGCGCAATGCCCGAGCCGTCGGGTCAACCGACTGGTTTTCGTCGGAAATGACTTGCATTGTTAGCCGCGGGGCACTCCGTCAGGTGTGCTTAGAGCGCGCCAACTTCCTTGTAGTAGCGGGCGGCACCAGCATGCAGAGGCACACCAATATCCGCAGCCATCATCTTGGGCGTGAGTTCAGAGATCGCCTTGTTGATGGCGGTCATGGCAGGAATATTGGTCGCCATAGCCTTGGTCATTTCGTAAACAGTCTTCTCGTTCATGTCGCAGGCCACCACAATATGGGTGAGGTAGCCAATCGCTGGAACATCTTTGGTCTGCTTGGGGTAAGTGCCGGCCTTGATGGTCAGTCGGCTGTAACCAGGGTTGGCCTTTTTCAGGGCATTCATGGTGTTGTCGTCCACCGGCACCAGGTCCACATCACGGGCGCTGGCCAGGTCCATCACTGAGGAGGCTGGCGAGGTGGTGCCCAGGGTGAATACCTGGGCATGACCGTCCTTCATCAGCGAAACGGCATCGGTATAACTGGCCTGAAAGCTGATCTTGCTCAATGCCTGGTAATCCATTTTGTTGAGTTTCAGCACTTCACCGGTCAGCATTTCCGCCGTATTGCCACGCGGCTGGGTGACAACCGACTTGCCCTTGATGTCTGCAAAAGACTGCACCTTGGCCGAAGACAGGGCGACTACCTGGAAATACTGGGGATAGATGTTGGCCAGCTGGCAGACCTTGGTCACAGGCTGCTTGAAGGGGGGGCGACCCGCCACTCCGTCCACCGTGCTGCTGGAGTTGCCAAAGCCGATTTGTGCCTTGCCGGTATCGACACCCAGAACATTGGCGATGCCAGCGCCCGGGGTGGAGGTGATCTGAAGCCCGGGCACGGCCTTTTCCCACATGTTTTTCAGCGCGCCACCCAAGGGGACCCAGACACCGCCCTGCGGGCCAGTCATCAGGGTGACTTGCTGGGCTTGCGCGGTCATGGCGCTGGTACACAGGGCGATCAGAGCCGCTAAGGTCAGGCTCAGGCGACGGATTTGTTGGTTCACGGGGATCTCCTAGAAAAAATGGCTGTTGACCCAAGAATATGGGATGGGATTCCTTGCTCATGCAAATCTATCCTAAGTCCGGGGACTCTGAGGCCGAGATATGCAAGATCTCAGGGTAATCACTTATGCGGTTTTTACGCGGCCCGAGCATTTGGCTCATTTTTCCGGCTTGGCTTGTCACCGATGACCAGGACCCGGAACAGTGCCGCCTTGGCAATCTCTGTCAACGGGCTCAGCCAACAGATTTAACTGTGTTGACACAATCTATTCCGATTTTTTTCTAGTATCCCTATGCATTCTGTGGCGACTTTAACCATGTCTCTGGAGGTTCAAGCAGATGGACATGTCGATTCGATTGGATAAGCGCAACTGGACCCGGGCTGGCTTCTGGTTCGGTCTGGCTTTGGTGATTGGCCTGGCTGCGACTGCTTTCGACCTGCTTGACCAGCGCAACCAGGCACGAACCGAACATGTCAAGCAACTGGCCACCTCCACCGACTTGTTGAGTGAGCATGTCTACCGTTCCCTCCAAATCCTGGACGGAACCCTGCTGAATGTGGTGGACAAGGTAAAACAGGAGGGGATGTCGGCGGTCAGCGGTGATGCCGGGCACGCCTATCTGCAGAGTCAGGTTCGCCATCTGAGTGGAAATGCCCAATTGCTTGCCTACAACCTGGCGGGAGTCACGCTGTCAGCCAGTGCAACGCGTGAGCCGCCCAGCTTCAATCCTTCAGAGCGTGATTACTTCAAGGCCTTGATGGCGGGACAGCCTGAGCCTTATATCGACCGCGCCTTGCTGGGCAAGACCAGCCACAAATACTTTTTCCCAATGGCGCGCAGGTTGATCAACCAGAAGTCTGAGATGGTTGGCATCATCCAGCTGGGTGTCAACATGGACTATCTCAACCATGTGTTCAGGTTTGGTCAAGATCCCAATAGCCAATCGGCCCTGATACGCAGGCAGGACGGGATCTTGGTCAGTTCAGCTGATCCCACCCCCGAATTGATGGACCGGGTGATCTTGCCTCCCTCTGAGATGGCACAACTGGGTACTTTGTCAACGCCTCGGGTAGAGACTTTGAACATTCTGGGTGCACCGCAGTTGCTAGGGGTCCAAAGGGTGAAGGACTATGACCTGCTGGTATTGCACTGGAGCCAGACCAGGGCGCAGGAGTCGATTCTGGGTGCCGCTCCGCTAGGTCCCTGGATTCTGGCCTTGTTGCTGGGCCTCAGCGGTGTTTTGGGCCTGCGCGCCTGGCAGCGGGATGGCAAGGACCGGGACGCACTGCAAGCGCAAGATCAACTGCTGTTGAAAGAGCGCAATGAATTGCTGCAGCAGCAGGAAATTATTTACAAGAATGCCATGGTGTGCCTGGCAATTTTTGAGGGCCGCACCATCCGATGGATCAATCAGGGCAGCCTGGATCTGGTCGGACGCAGTCCCCAGGAAATGATTGGGCAGAGCACCCGCATCTTTTTTGCCACTGACGAGTACTGGCGTGATCTGGGTCAGCGTACCTGGGCTGCACACAGTGCCGGCAAGCCGTTTTCGGAAGAAATTCAGCTCCAGCACAAGGACGGCAGTATGCGCTGGGCCAATCTGAGCATGCGGGTGGTGGATCCGACGCAGCAGCCCATGCAGGCTGTGGCGGTGCTGACGGACCTGACCGAGCGAAAGCGCCTGGAAGACAAGCTCCGTTCTGCCATGGAGGCCGCTCAGCAGTCCGATGCCGCCAAAAGCGAGTTTTTGTCGATCGTCAGCCACGAGTTGCGCACCCCTTTGAATGGGGTCATGGGCGGGCTGCAAACCCTGGGCTTCTTTATCAAGGATCCAAAACCGATGGAGTTGCTGCGCGCCAGCCAAGAAAGTGGCGAATTGCTGATGAATGCGATCAATGACCTGCTCGACTTCACCAAGATCGAGGCGGGCAAGCTCGACCTGTATCCCGAGCCGACGCAACTGACAGTCCTATGCAAAAGGCTGTCGAGCATGGCTCAGAACATTCCTCGCCACGATTCGGTGAAGCTGGAGTTCGAATGTGATCCGGCGCTTGAACAATGGGTGCAGGTAGATGGTCAGCGCTTGCGCCAGGTGATGAACAACCTGCTCAACAATGCCCTGAAATTCACCCATCAGGGCACAGTCTATGTGGCTGGGCGCATTGTGAGCCGTGACAGGGACCGGTTGAACGTGCAACTGGTCGTGCAGGACACCGGGATCGGCATGAGCACGGAAACCATCAGCAAATTGTTTACGCCCTTTACCCAGGCCTCGGGCGGGCTGCGCCGCAAATATGGCGGCACCGGATTGGGTTTGAGCATCTGCAAGCGCCTGCTCGATGCCATGGGAGGTGAGATCCATGTGCAAAGCCTGCCCGGTGTAGGCAGTACCTTTACCGTCACACTGAATTTGCAGACCACTGATGTGCCAGTGAAGGCCAACTGATTCATTTCAGTTGCCGATCTGTCAGCGCGCCTCCTGCAGGCTTGCAAACACTCCTTCGGCATACACCGCACGCCCGCCCACCAGGGTGAGCAGGGCGTGGATGGTGCTGATTTCATCCACCGGCACGCTCAGGTAGTCCTTGCTCAGGACAGCCAGATCGGCCAGCTTGCCAATCTCAAGCGTCCCGCGGCGTGCATCATCATGGGCCAGCCAGGCGCTGCCATGGGTGTACATACGCAATGCTTCCATGCGGCTTGGCGTTTCCTCAGGGCCGCGCAGGGGCACCCCTCCGGCTGACTTGCCGTCCAGCATCCAGCGCAGAGCAACAAAGGGGCTGTAGTTGGCGACGCGGTGGGCGTCGGTTCCTGCTCCAACGACAACGCCGACCCTGAGGGCTGTACGCATGGGGGGCATACGCTTCAGGGCAAGCTCACCTCGCTCCTTCAGTTCGCGTTCACCATCGAAGAACATGGCATCCTGCATGGCCCAGCCAACACCCAAGGCCTTCATGCGGGCAAAGCTGGCCTCGCTGCCATCGTTGAGATGCGCGATCGACCAGCGCAGTGGCGCTATCGGTATTTCTCGGTTGACCCGTTCAAACACATCCAGCAGATGATGCAGCGAGGCGTCTTTGTGCCAATGCTGGGTCAGGGTCAGGCCGCGCTCGGCCGCCCATTTGGCCGCCTGATAGAACTGCTCCTTATCGGCATCGCTGGGCTTGTCCTTGTTGTACATGCCAAAAGTGACGCGCTCGCCGATGCCGTTGAAACGCAGCATGTCGTCGCCAAAGCCCATAGGCAGCAGCTGGGTCAGTTCCTTGAATTCGGCCAGTTCCTGGCCGCGTTTTTGCGAGAAATAGCTGTAGTTCACCCGCAGGCTGAGTGCTTTCTCGCGCCAAACCTGAAACAGGGGGGCGTATTCAGCCGGTGTCATGTTGAAGCCGCCCGGATCAATCAGACCGGTGAGGCCCTGGCGATTGAGCTCGCGAAAAAACTTGCGCGTGCTGTCGACCTTTTGGGTAAAGCTGGGCCCAGGCAACTTGTCAAACAGGGGCACGATGCCGCCAGCAATGGCGCCGGTCGGCTGACCGCTGGCATCGCGCACAAACTTGCCGCCGCCCGGCAAATCACTTTCAGCCTTGATGCCCAATGCCTGATAGGCCAGCGGGGTGAGCATGGCCCAGCCGTACATCCACTGGACATAGACCGGGTTATCCGGTGCGGCGGCCAGTAGTTCGGCCTGGGTCGGGCGACGACGCTCCTTGAACTGCTCGTCAGTCCAGCCGCCTGCCACAATCAGCCATTGCCCCGGCTTGGCCGCGCGTGCGGCAGTGCGCAAACGGTCCAATGCCTCTTGCACCGAGGCAGCGCCAAACCAATGCACTTCGGTGCCGTAGCTGAGTGCGGCACGAATGGCATGGATATGCGAATCAATCAGCCCGGGTATCACGGTACGCCCGCCCAGGTCCACCACCCGGGTGCCTGAACTGGCCAGTCGCCTCAGGTCATTGCTGGTGCCCAGAGCCACGATGCGCCCATCGCCTACCGCCAGAGCCTCATGCGTCGTGCCACGCGTATCGGCAGTCACGATCTTGCCGTTGAGCAGCAATGTATCGATCTTTTGCGAAGCAGCGTTGAGACAAAGGCCAAGCGCCAAGGCCAGAGAGACAAAAAAGCGTAAGAACATACAAAACTCCTGTCAGGCTGAGAATTCAACACCGCTGTATATCATGGGTCTGATCAGGTGAGTGGGCAAGCGGAGCAAGCTCCAGCTGCAGGCAGCGGACGTTGAAGGCCTTGCTGGGCTGGGGCAATCGATGAGATAGGTGACGGACCTCAACCCCGGCACTGGCGCCACAGTTAGGGCTGCTTGGTTCCCCACCTGACCCGGTTGGCCGCTTTGCCATGCGGGAAGGCCCGTCAGTTCGGATTGTAATCGGCAGGCTAATTTGCTGCTGGTCCAAGGGCGGGCCAACGTTGGTGCTGCAAGCTGCGGCGCAGCAGGTAAAACGCGATGCCGAAATTTAGCAGGTTCCAGACGATGCCATTGACAAATGCAGCCTGGTAGGAGCCGGTCAGGTCAAAAATCTTGCCTGACATCCAGCCGCCCATCGCCATGCCAAACATGGTGCCCATGATCAGCAAGCCCACCTGCACACCGGTGTGTTGCGGAGGAAAATTTTCACGCACGATGATGGCGTAGGACGGCACGATGCCACCCTGGAATAGGCCAAACATGGCGGCGATGAGGTAGAGCGAGACCATGCCGTCAAAGGGCAGGAAGAACAACAGGGCCACTCCTTGCAAGCCTGAACCCAGCAGCAGGGTGCGCAGGCCGCCAATGCGGTCGCAGATGGCGCCCGAGATCAGGCGGCTGACAACACCTGCGGCCATCATCAGAGACAGCATTTCGGCCCCGCGCGCTGCTCCATAGCCCAGATCGGTGCAGTAGGCCACGATGTGCACCTGAGGCATGGACATGGCCACGCAGCAAGCCACGCTGGCGATCGACAGCAGCGCCAGGGCGCGCCCACTGCTCAGTCCGAATGGCTTGTCATTGGCCACCCCCGCGCTAGGATTGCCCGCAGCCGAGCTGGGTGAGAGAGCGGAGATTGGGGCGGGGCGTCGCATCAACAGCGCCAGCCCGGCTATCGTCACCCCCGCGATGATCGCCATCCCCATATAGGTGGTGCGCCAACCATGGCTGTGCACAAAATGTTGAACGATCGGCGGCCAGAGCGCACCTCCGAGGTAGTTGCCGCTGGCGCAAATAGCCACTGCGATGCCGCGCCGCCGAGCAAACCACAAGGTGGTGTCGGCCAGCAGGGGTGCGAACGTGGCCGAGCACCCCAGCAGACCGATCAGCAGGCCATGCACCAGGCTGAATTGCTGGATGTTGTCAGTCCAGGCGGCCCCGCCAAAGCCCAGGCCAAGGCCGGCCGCGCCGAGAAGCAGTGGCAGCCAGATGCCATACCGGTCTGCCAAGCGGCCCATCAGCAAGCCGCCCAGACCAAATCCGATCATGACCAGGGTGTAGGGCAGGCTCGCATCAGCACGACTGACGCCAAACTCGGCCTGCACTGCCGGTAGGACCACCGGCACGATGTACATGCCACTGGCGCCAAGCGTCATGATGGCAAGCGTCACTATCAGCCTCAACCAGGCATATGGCGAGTCGACTTCGGAGTTGGATGAAGGCTGGGCCTGACGGGTGCTCATCTTCAATCGATTGGGTTGGGTGGCACCCGAGCCCCGCTTGGGCTGAACTGTGCAATGGCCACCCCGATCATGGCCAGGGCCGCACCCAGAAGCTTGATTGCAGTGAACTGCTCACCAGTGGTAAACCAGGCAGTCACCCCCGCCACGGGTGGCATCAGATACATCAGCGGCGCGGTGCGGGCCACACCTCGGATTGAATTGATCCAGCCCCATACCAGCCAACCGATGAAAGCCGATACAACCACCACCCAGAGAAAGCCGGCCCAGGCCTGCGCGCTGATGCTGGCCCAATCCAGGGACCAGGCAACCGGTAGCGTGGTCAGCACAATCGGTGGGCTGCCCAGCAGAATGGCATAGGTCATGGTGACGACGCCACCGTGGCGCTCGATCAGCGGCTTGGAGGCAACGGTGTAGTAGGAAAAGAGACTGGCAGCAAGCAGCAGGGACAAATCACCCAGGCTGGCTTGCCAGCGGGCGCGTATCAATTTGTCGGAAAGAAATATCAGGACACCGACCAAGGCCACCGCAACACCCAGCACTTGTGCTCGCCGCAAACGCTCAATGCCCAGCTGGCGCAGGATCAGCAAGGTGAACACAGGGCCGCAGGCCAGGATGAGCGAGCTGGAAAACGGGGTTGACCAATGGATGCCATAGGTGACGATCCCGACATGAAGAAAATGACCGGCGAAGCCAAGCTTGGCCAGCACCCATAGATCACGCCGTGGCACGCGTGGCAGGCGCAAGCCATAGTGGTAGAGCAGCAGGGCCACCGCACAGGCTGGCATGACCAGGTAACGCGCAAACAGAAAGCCCGGGGGGCTGAACACATTAAAGACAAATTTCTGCAAGGAAAAATTGACACCCCAAACCACGATGAGGGGAAAGGCGGTGGCCAGGGCGATGCTTTGTAGGCGGCTGGGTGCAGGCAGGATCGGCTGGCTCATGTAGCATTGATTCTAAGGTCGCGATCTGGCGCCCAGCTTGTGGTGGTCGCAGAAAGATTGTTGGCTCCTAGACCTTAGAATGTTGCGCATGTCCTACCTCGTGCTCGCCCGCAAGTACCGACCCAAAGGCTTTGCCGAAATGGTGGGTCAGGAACATGTGGTGCGTGCACTGGGCAATGCATTGTCCACCCAGCGCCTGCACCACGCTTACCTGTTCACTGGCACCCGGGGTGTGGGCAAGACCACGGTCGCTCGCATCCTGGCCAAGTCGCTCAACTGCACTGGCCCGGATGGCACCGGTGGCATCACCGCGCAGCCCTGTGGTGTATGCCCGTCCTGTACCGATATCGACAACGGCCGTTTTGTGGATTACACCGAACTCGACGCCGCCTCCAACCGTGGGGTGGACGAAGTGCAGGCCCTGCTGGAGCAGGCAGTCTATAAACCGGTGCAGGGCCGCTTCAAGGTGTTCATGATCGACGAAGTGCATATGCTCTCCAACACCGCGTTCAATGCGATGTTGAAGACACTGGAGGAACCGCCCGACTATCTGAAGTTTGTCCTGGCAACCACCGATCCTCAAAAAGTGCCGGTTACCGTGCTGTCGCGCTGCCTGCAGTTCAACCTGCGACCGATGGCACCCGAGACCGTGCTGGAATACCTGAGCAAGGTTCTGCAGGCCGAGAATGTCCCGGCAGAGGCGCCCGCCTTGCGTCTGTTGGCGCGTGCTGCCCGTGGGTCGATGCGTGATGCGCTGTCACTGGCCGACCAGGCGATTGCTTTTGGTGCTGGCAGACTGCAGGAGCAGTCGGTGCGCCAGATGCTGGGCAGCGTGGACCACGCGCATGTGTTCAGCCTGATCGAGGCGCTGGCCCAGGGTGACGGCAAGACCGTGGTCGAAATTTCTGACGCTTTGCGGCTCGATGGCCTGAGCGCTGCGTCCACTCTGGAGGAGATGACGGTGGTCTTGCAGCGCATGGCAGTGCTGCAGGCTGTCCCGGCAGAGGCAAATGGTGCAGACCCTGATGCTGCCGAGACCGCGCGCCTGTCGGGTTTGATGCCGGCCGATGAGACCCAATTGCTTTACAGTTTGTGCCTGCACGGCCGGGGCGAACTGGGCTTGGCGCCTGACGAGTACGCCGCCCTGACCATGGTGTTGCTGCGCCTGCTGGCCTTCAAGCCGCAGCAGCAAGGCCTGGCGGAAAAAAAAAACCTGAAACCAGCCCAGCCAGCTAGTCCAAGCCCGTCGGTGACCGCCCCTGCCCGGGGCTTGGGGTCCCTGCCTGCCCGAACAGCTGCTGAGCCTGACCTGGCAGCCGCAACAGCGCCTGCGCCCGACAAAGCTGACCTTGCTGTGCCGACCCTGCAGGCTCTCCCGGTGCTGGAGCGGCCGCAGGCTAGGCCAGCGAATATGCAGACCAGAGCAGCTGAGGCTGGCCAGGTGGTGCCTGTGCCAGTGCGGGTGGCACCTCAGGGCCGGGTCGATGTGCCTGCTCAGTCTGGCCAGCCGCAAACCTTGGTTTTGACCGAGGAGGGGGCTTTTTGGCATGAAGTGGTGGCCCAACTGATCAGCCGTGAAGCCATCACCGCCCTGGTGCGGGAACTCGCCCTGCAGTCGCAACTGGTGGCGCGAGATGGCGAACACTGGTTGTTGCGGGTGGAGAGCGAGTCGCTCAATTCGTCCACCAACCGTGAGCGTCTGCAAAATGCCCTGCGTGCGGCCGCACAGCCCGCCACTCTGAGTGTGGAGATCGGTCGGGTGGTTGACAGCCCAGCCAAGCGCCTGGCCGAAGCGGCGGCTCAGAGGCAGTCGGCAGCCGAAAAACTCATCTACGAAGATCCCTTTGTGCAAACCGTGATGCGTGACTTCGGCGCGAAAATTGTGCCTGGCAGCATCAAACCCATGGACCCCAACCCCCAGAACCAAGGATAGATATGTTCAATAAAGGACAACTCGCCGGCCTGATGAAACAGGCCCAAGCCATGCAGGACAACCTGAAGAAGGCCCAGGAGGAACTGGCTTCAATCGAAGTGACTGGCGAATCGGGCGCCGGCCTGGTCAAGGTCGTCATGACCTGCAAGCATGATGTCAAGCGCGTCACCATTGATCCCAGTCTGTTGGCCGATGACAAGGACATGCTGGAAGATCTTGTGGCGGCAGCTTTCAATGCGGCTGTGCGCAAGGCTGAGGAAACCTCCGAAGCCAAGATGGGCAAGCTCACTGCTGGCATGCCCGGTCTGCCGGGCGGCATGAAGTTCCCGTTCTGATTCGTGTCCGACGCCCATACCCTTGAGGCTCTGATCCAGGCCCTGCGCCGTCTGCCAGGCGTGGGCGTGAAGTCGGCTTCGCGCATGGCCTTTCATCTGTTGCAGCATGATCGCGCCGGCGCAGAGCAACTGGCGCGCGCCCTCACAGAAGCGAGCCAGCAGGTGCGGCATTGCACCCAATGTCATACCTTCACAGAAGCACAGGTCTGTGCCACTTGCCAAAATCCGGCACGCGATGCCAGCAAGCTGTGCGTGGTTGAAACACCCGCCGACCAGATGGCGCTGGAGCGTACCGGTGCCTATAAGGGGCTGTATTACGTGCTTCTGGGTAGATTGAGCCCACTCGATGGCATCGGACCCAAGGAGATCGGATTGGCTCAGCTCTTGTCCAGGGCCAGCGACGGGGTGGTACGTGAAGTCATCCTGGCCACCAACTTCACCGCTGAGGGTGAGGCTACAGCGCATGTGATTGCCGAGGCGCTCAAGGCCAGGGGCGTGGCTTTCACCCGTCTGGCGCGTGGGGTGCCCATCGGCAGCGAACTGGAGTATGTGGACCTGGGCACCATTGCCCATGCGCTGGTGGACCGGCACTGAGTGATCACTGGTCTGTCGGACCGGGCGCAATGATCCGGCCTGCCACCTACAATTTCAGCCATGAGCCGTGACGACCCTCCGACACATCCGCCCCTGGCCGAGCGTCTGCGTCCCAGGAACCTGAGCGAGGTGATCGGCCAGCAGCACCTGCTGGGCGAAGGCAAACCCTTGCGCATGGCCTTTGAGTCCGGACAACCGCACAGCTGCATCCTGTGGGGTCCGCCGGGAACTGGCAAGACCACCATCGCTCGCCTGATGGCAGATGCCTTCGAGGCCCGCTTCATCACCATCAGTGCGGTGCTGGGTGGGGTCAAAGATATTCGCGAGGCGGTCGAGCTGGCACAGGTGGCGCTTGCTCAGGGTCGGCGCACCATCGTCTTTGTCGACGAAGTGCATCGCTTCAACAAAAGCCAGCAGGACGCATTCCTGCCCCATGTGGAAAGCGGGCTGTTCACTTTCATCGGTGCCACCACCGAGAACCCTTCCTTCGAGGTCAACTCAGCTTTGCTGTCCAGAGCGACCGTGTATGTGCTCAATCCACTGTCGGAGCATGATCTGGGCCAGATTCTGGGGCGTGCGCAGGACATTGAGGCCATTGCGGCACTGGACACCAAAGCGGTTGAGCGTCTGGTGGCTTACGCCGATGGCGATGCCCGGCGCATGCTCAACACCCTGGAAACCCTTGCTGTGGTGGCAGCACATGAAAAGATCGAGCTTGTCAGCGAGGAATGGCTGCTCAAGGTGCTGGGCGAGCGCCTGCGCCGCTACGACAAGGGGGGCGAGCAGTTCTACGACACCATCAGTGCGCTGCATAAGTCGGTGCGAGGATCTGATCCGGATGCTGCGTTGTACTGGCTGGTGCGCATGCTCGATGGCGGGGTGGACCCGCGCTATGTGGCCAGACGCATGATCCGCATGGCCACCGAGGATATTGGCCTGGCCGATCCTCGCGCCTTGCGATTGAGCCTGGATGCCAGCGAGGTGTACGAGCGCCTGGGTTCGCCCGAGGGTGAGCTTGCCCTGGCCGAATGCATTGTCTACCTGGCCGTGGCACCCAAGAGCAATGCGATCTACACGGCATTCAACCAGGCCAGGTCCTTCGTCAGAAAGGACGGCACGCGGCCGGTGCCCATGCATCTGCGCAACGCTCCAACCAAGCTGATGAAGGAGCTCGATTACGGCAAAGGCTACCGTTACGCGCATGATGAGGAAGGCGCTTTTGCGCCGGGCGAATGCTACCTGCCCGACGGTATGACTGATCCAGGTTTCTATCATCCGGTAGAGCGCGGCCTGGAGATCAAGATTGCCGAAAAAATGCGTACCCTGCGCGAACTCAACGCCCGCGCCGTCAAAAAGCCGAATTGATGGACATCCTTCTGCAACAGATCATCAATGGCCTGGTGCTGGGCAGCATGTATGCCCTGGTGGCCCTGGGCTACACCATGGTGTACGGGATCATCGGCCTGATCAATTTCGCCCATGGCGAGGTGCTGATGGTGGGGGCTCTGGTGAGCTGGACGACGATCGGGCTTTTGCTCGGGCTGGGTCTGCCCGGATGGTTGCTGCTTCTTCTGTCCCTGCTTGTTGCCTGCACTGTGGCGGCGGGGCTGAATTTTCTGATCGAGAAGGTGGCGTATCGCCCGCTGCGCCATGCGCCCAGGCTGGCGCCCCTGATCACTGCCATCGGGATGTCGATCCTGTTGCAGACCTTGGCCATGATCATCTGGAAACCCAATTACAAGTCCTTCCCTAGCCTGTTGCCCAGCACCCCCCTGGCCATAGGTGGTGCATCGATCACGCCAACCCAGGTCCTGATCCTGCTGTTGACCCTCCTGTCTTTGGCTGTCCTGATGTGGCTGGTCCATGCCACCCGCCTGGGGCGGGCCATGCGTGCCACCGCGGAAAACCCCCGCGTGGCAGCACTCATGGGGGTGAAGCCGGACCGGGTGATCTCTGCCACTTTTGTCATTGGCGCGGTGCTGGCGGCACTGGCCGGCGTGATGTGGGCCGCCAACTATGGCACTGCGCAGCACACCATGGGCTTTTTGCCTGGACTCAAGGCTTTCACCGCCGCAGTATTCGGTGGCATCGGCAATCTGGCGGGGGCGGTGGTCGGTGGCATCCTGCTCGGGCTGATCGAATCCATCGGCGCTGGCTACATAGGCGAACTGACCGGCGGCGTGCTCGGTAGCCACTATGCCGATATCTTTGCCTTCATTGTGCTGATCCTTGTGCTGACCCTGCGACCGTCGGGCCTCTTGGGTGAACGACTTGCCGATCGCGCCTGAAGCTGCCGCCATGAACTCTCGCCATCGCCTGGTCATCATCCTGCTCTCAGGGCTAGGCCTGCTGGTGCTGCCACTGATATTGCAGGGTTTTGGCAATGCCTGGGTCCGAATCGCGGACATGGCGCTGCTGTTCGTGCTCTTGTCCCTGGGATTGAACATCGTGGTGGGTTATGCCGGACTGCTCGATCTGGGCTATGTCGCCTTTTTTGCCATTGGCGCATACATGTTCGGGCTGATGGCGTCGCCCCACCTGAGTGATACCTTCCCCCTGTTTGCCGCCTGGTTCCCCAATGGACTGCATACGCCCTTATGGCTGGTGATCCCTTTGGCAGCCCTGCTTGCCGGTGTGCTGGGGGTGCTGCTGGGTGCGCCAACGCTGAGGTTGCGTGGCGACTACCTGGCGATCGTCACCCTCGGTTTTGGCGAAATCATTCGTGTCTTTCTCAACAATCTTGATCATCCGGTCAATATCACCAACGGTCCCAAGGGCATTGGGCAAATCGATTCCCTCAAATTTTTTGGCTTCGATCTGGCCAAAAAACTGCGCATTGGCGAAATCGAGATTTCATCGGTCACCCTCTACTACTACCTGTTTCTGGTGCTGGTGCTGGTCAGCGTGCTGATCTGCCACCGCCTGGAGCGCTCACGTATCGGCCGGGCCTGGATGGCGATCCGTGAAGATGAGATCGCCGCCAGGGCCATGGGTATCAACACGCGCAATCTGAAGCTGCTGGCCTTTGGTATGGGGGCCACTTTCGGTGGGGTCTCCGGGGCCATGTTTGCAGCCTTCCAGGGGTTTATTTCTCCCGAATCTTTCAGTCTGATGGAGTCGGTGATGATTGTGGCCATGGTGGTGCTCGGCGGATTGGGCCACCTGCCGGGAGTGATCCTGGGCGCAGTGCTGCTGGCCGCCTTGCCCGAGGTTTTGCGTTATCTGGCTGGGCCATTGCAGGATATGAGCGGGGGCCGGTTGGATGCTTCGATCCTGCGCCAACTGCTGATCGCTGTGGCCATGATCAGCATCATGCTGCTGCGTCCGCGCGGCTTGTGGCCTACGCCTGAGCATGGCCAGCAATTGCCGACTGGAGGCGCAAAATGAGGGCGCCGATTTTGCGTGTCCAGGGCGTGTCCAAACACTTTGGTGGTTTGCAGGCTCTGAACAATGTGGACCTTCGCATCGAGCCCTGCCAGGTCTATGGACTGATTGGCCCCAATGGTGCGGGCAAAACCACTTTTTTCAATCTCATCACCGGCCTGTATCTTGCCGACAGCGGTGAGTTCGAACTGGCCGCAAAGCCTTACCACCCTCATGCGGTGCATGAGGTGACACGCGCCGGAATCGCGCGCACTTTCCAGAACATCCGCCTGTTCAGCGACATGACCGCGCTGGAAAATGTCATGGTCGGGCGTCATATCCGTAGTCGCTCCGGGTTGTTGGGAGCGATTTTTCGCACACCGCAATTTCGTGCCGAGGAGTCGGCCATCGCCGCCCGGGCCCGCGAATTGCTGGACTATGTGGGCATTGGTGCTCTGGCAGATTTCAAATCGCGCACCTTGAGTTACGGCGATCAGCGGCGCCTGGAAATTGCCCGTGCCCTGGCCACCGAGCCGCAATTGCTGGCTCTGGATGAACCCGCCGCTGGCATGAATGCCAGCGAGAAACTGGCATTGCGAAGCCTGATCGAACGCATCCGCGGCGATGGCCGCTCGGTGCTATTGATTGAACACGATGTCAAACTCGTCATGGGTCTGTGTGATCGGGTTACGGTGCTCGATTACGGCAAGGTGATTGCCGAGGGCACGCCGGTGCAGGTACAGGCCAACCCACAGGTGATCGAGGCTTACCTCGGTCAGGGTGCAGTTGGTGCAGTGCACGAGGTGCAGCCATGAACCCGGTCATGTTGCAGGTGCAGGGTTTGCAAGTGAGCTACGGTGGCATCCAGGCAGTCAAGGGCGTGGATTTTGAGGTCCTCACTGGCGAACTGGTTTGCCTGATCGGCTCCAACGGGGC
This sequence comes from Burkholderiaceae bacterium, assembly GCA_964228805.1. Classification (GTDB taxonomy): domain Bacteria; phylum Pseudomonadota; class Gammaproteobacteria; order Burkholderiales; family Burkholderiaceae_C; genus Hylemonella. The sequence goes on along the minus strand of CAXRBE010000051.1, from coordinate 49,341 downwards.
GGGTAAGACCAGCACCATGAAGGCCATCACTGGATCGCTTGCAAGCACTGGCGCAATCAGCTTTAAGGGGCAAAGCATTCGCGGGCAGGGTGCCTGGGATCTGGTGCGCCGGGGCTTGGCCATGGTACCTGAGGGGCGGGGTGTATTCGCGCGCATGAGTGTGCAGGAAAACCTGCTGATGGGCGCCTATGTCAGGGATGACCAGGACGGGGTTGTCGCTGACATGGACCGGGTATTTGGTCTGTTCCCACGCCTGAAGGAACGGCGCGGGCAACTCGCTGGCACCCTCTCCGGCGGAGAGCAACAGATGCTGGCCATGGGGCGTGCGCTGATGTGTCGCCCGCAATTGCTTCTGCTGGACGAGCCTTCCATGGGGCTCAGCCCGATTCTGGTGGACAAGGTGTTTGAGGTGATCCGAGAGGTATCAGCCCAGGGTGTGACGGTGCTGCTGGTCGAGCAAAATGCCAGCCGCGCGCTGGCGGTGGCAGACCGCGCTTATGTGATGGAATCCGGCCTGATCAGTTTGTCGGGTGCTGCGGCTGAAATGCTTGATGATCCGGCTGTGCGGGCGGCCTATCTAGGGCAATAGCCCTGTCTGACTTACCATCTGGCTGCAGTTCGGCCAGCGAAAGGAGATTCGATGAAGCGTTATGTCTTTGCTTTCACTGGCTTGAGCCTGGCTGCTTGCGTGTGGGGCCAGGGCACCGTTTATCAGACAAAACTGATAACGCCAGAGGCCGCGCTGAAGGCTGCCAGCGCTGCTCTTGAGTCCTGCCGCAAACAGGGCTACCAAGTGGCAGTGGCGGTGGTGGATCGGGGCGGAGTGTTGCAGGTCCTATTGCGCGATCGTTTTGCCGGGCCACATACGCCCAGGGTAGCCACTGACAAGGCATGGACAGCCAACAGTTTCAAGACCTCGACCCGTGATCTGGCGACCGAAACCCAGCCCGGCAAACCCATGAGCGGCCTGCGCTCGCTGCCCCGTTTTCTGGCAGCGGGCGGTGGGCTTGTGATTGAGGGCGGCGGCAGCCAGTTTGGTGGCATCGGGGTGTCAGGCGCCCCAGGCGGAGAGGCCGACGAGGCATGCGCCAAAGCCGGCATCAAGGCCATTGCTGAAGACCTGGAATTCTGAGGCATCAGCCATCATGGCGCTACATGTTGACAGCCTGGATCATCTGGTACTCACCGTTCGGGATGTGCAGGCCAGTTGTGCCTTCTACCAGCGCGTCATGGGCATGGAGGTGGTCACATTTGGCGCCGGGCGCAAGGCACTGGCTTTTGGCCGACAAAAAATCAATCTGCACCAGGTTGGCCAGGAATTCGAACCCAAGGCAGCACACCCGACACCTGGTGCGGGTGATCTGTGTTTCCTGACTTCCGTCCCGATTGAGGATGTGCTGCGTCATCTGCGCGAATGCGGCGTAAGCCCTGGCGAGGGGCCGGTGCGACGCACCGGCGCCCAAGGCCCCATTCTGTCGGTCTATTTTCGTGACCCCGACAATAATCTGATCGAGCTGTCCAACCCGCTGCCAGTTTAGGCGCAGTGCTTTTTGAACAAGCCACAGAAGACCTTGCCTGCCTCCAGCTTTTAACGCAGGCTTGGCGTTGACATGATCAAACGTCTGCGGCTTGGTCTGAACTGGTTTGGTGGGCGCAGAGCTGTGAGGCGGCTGATCCGCAGCAGCCTGATCAGTCAATCGACCTTGGCGCCGCTGGCCTTGACCAGGCGTTCATACTTGGTCAACTCACCGCGAATAAAAGCAGCAAAAGCTTCGGGTGTGCTTGGCACAGGCTCGGCCATCAAGGCAGCAAAGCGCGATCGGGTTTCAGGCGCTGCCAGGGCTGTGGTGAAGGTGCGGTTGAGTTTGTCAATCACCTCGCGCGGGGTGGCTGCCGGCGCGACCAGCCCCCACCAGGTGTCGATGGCAAAGCCAGGGTAGGTATCGGCCACGGAGGGTACTCCTGGCAGGGCGGGTGTGGCAGAAAGCGTGGTGACAGCCAGCGCCTTGAGCTTGCCAGCCCGGATATTGGGAGCAGCCGTGGCCAGATTGTCGAAATTGAAGTCCACCTGTCCGCTGAGCAGGGCCAGTTGAGCCGGATTGCCGCCGTTGTAGGGGATGTGAACGGCAAATATGCCGGCTTGCTGCTTGAACATTTCGCCCGCCAGATGGCCGGCGCTGCCGTTGCCGCCAGAGCCAAAGTTGAGGCGGCCCGGGTTTGCCTTGGCATAGCTCACCAGGTCAGCCAGTGTATTGATGCGCAGGCGCTGGGCAATCTCTGCGTTCATCACCAGCACATTGGGCACACGCAGCATCTGCGTGATCGGGGCAAAGTCTCGCAAAGGGTCGTAGGGCATCTTGCCGTAGAGCCAGGGGTTGACCGCATGGGTGGCGGTGGCGGCAATGCCGATGGTCAATCCGTTGGGTGCCGCTTTGGCGACCGCATCAGCGCCGAGATTGCCGCCAGCACCAGGACGGTTTTCGATGATCACCGGACCCAGGGCGTCTTTCACTCGCTCAGCCAGCGCGCGGGCGGTGATGTCAATGGGGCCACCGGGTGCATAGGGAACGATCAGCCGGACTGGCTGTGTGCCCTGCGCATGGGCTGCAAGGTTGGGGCCGAGCGCGAGGGTCAGCAGGAACAAGAATTGGATCAGGAATCGTTGGTTCACGGTGGACATCTTTCAAGAGTGGGCGCTATCAGTTGCCATGCTTGTCGGCTTCGCTGGTGAAGGAGTCGGCAAAAAATTCCTCCTGTGGCAATCTGGCCATGTCCACAAAGTCGCGTCGCGCCGAGTCCACCACGATGGGTGCGCCACAGGCGTAGACCTGATGGCCGCTGAGGTCGGGCAGGTCCTGCAGCACTGCCAGATGAACAAAACCGGTGCGGCCGGTCCAGTTATCTTCTGGCAGGGCGTCTGAAATGACCGGTATATACCTCAGGGTGGGCATTTCAAGTAATTTCTGGGTCACCCATTCATTCATATAAAGATCAGCCGGGCGACGGCCTCCCCAATAGAGCGTAACCGCTCGCTCAAGCCCGAGATGCTGGATATGTTCGATGATCGCCTTGACCGGAGCAAAACCTGTGCCGGAGGCAAGTAGCACGATGGGCTTGGTGGAATCTTCACGCAGGTAGAAGCTTCCCAAGGGCCCCTCGATACGCAAAATATCCTTTTCCTTCATCACACCAAACACATGGTCGGTGAACTTCCCGCCGGGCATGTGCCGGATATGCACTTCGATGCTGGGGCCCACCGGCGGACTGGCATCTTTTTGGCCGGCCAGCAAATGGGGCGCGGTGGCCATCGAGTAGCTGCGGCGAGAGCCATCCCGCAGCAGGAAATCGACATACTGGCCGGCATGAAAGGAAAAACTGTCATTGGCTGGCAATTGCAGGCGCATCAACATCACATCTGCAGATCTTTTTTCCAACTGGCTGACCCTTACCGGCAGTTTGCGCACCGGGTAAGAGCGCTCATCAGTGACTTGCCGCGATTCAAGCACCACATCGCTGTGTGGCACGGCACAGCAGGCCAGCACCCAGCCCTGCGCCTCCTCGTCGGCATTGAGCGCCTTGGCCTGGTGCTGACCATGGGTCACAGTGCCGGAGAGTTTTTTGCATTTGCATGAGCCACAGGCACCATCCTTGCAGCCATAGGGCAGGCCAATACCCTGTCGGATAGCGGCACCAAGAATTGTTTCGTCGGCCTGCGCAACAAAGCTGCGACCGCTGGGCTGAACCGTGATCTGGAAATCTTTTGCTTGCGAAGTTTCGCTGGACGGCATCTTTTTATGTATCCTGTTTGTTTTCCAATATGCAATCCCTCTGATTGTGCCTTCAAATCAAGCGCCTCTTGGCGCGCTGCCTGCCCGATTTCGTCGTCCCCGCCTGCTGATCGTCGGCTGTGGCGATGTGGGCTTGCGGGTCGCGCGTGAATTGGGCGCCAGGGCGCGTTTGCTGGCCCTGACATCCTCGGTGGATCGTCGAGCAGAGTTGCGTGCGGCCGGGCTGCTGCCTATTGTGGGCAATCTGGACCAGGCCTCAAGCTTGCGGCGTCTGGCTGGCCTGGCTGACCGGGTGCTGCATCTGGCGCCACCTCCCGCCGAGGGTTGGACCGATCCGCGCACCCAGGCGCTGGCTCAGGCACTGCGACAACGCAGCCTACCCGCAGCCCTGGTCTATGCCTCTACCAGCGGTGTCTATGGAGATTGCCAGGGCGAACTGATCAGGGAAAGCCGGCCAGTGAGGCCACGCACCCAGCGTGCGATCCGACGGGTGGACGCAGAGAATACGGTACGCTTTCTGGGCCGCTCTGCCTGGGTACGGACCAGTATTTTGCGGGTGCCCGGCATTTACGCGCCGGACCGCGAGGGCGGCACACCACGCGAGCGTTTGCTCAAGCACACGCCAGTGCTGCAAGCAGCCGATGATGTCTATACCAACCATATTCACGCCGATGATCTGGCGCGTGCCTGCATCGCGGCCTTGTGGCGCGGCCGGGCGCAACGCGTTTATCACGCCAATGACGATTCACAGCTGAAAATGGGCGACTATTTTGATCTGGCAGCTGACCTGTATGGCTTGCCACGCCCACCCCGGGTGTCGCGCAGTTCGGCCCCAGACAAGTTGCCCTTGATGCTGCTGAGCTTCATGAGTGAGTCAAGACGCCTGGACAACCAGCGCCTGCGCACTGAATTGCGACTGTGCTTGCGCTACCCCACCGTTGAACAAGGGCTCAAGCCTGGCTAAGCTCCGGGCCGATGGTCGCCGATCTTCCGTGCAAGAGGTATGATGGACGCATCCATGCACGCTGCCCTGGCACTCATCTGAATAATCAACTCAGCAGATTGTGGACTCATCCATGAAAAACATTGCGACAGGCGGACATGGCTTGCCTGAGCCGGGCAATGCCAATCAGGTGCAGTCCGATCAGCCAATGCAGGCCCGATCCTGGGAGACGCAAGATGCCACCATCGTGATGGCTGACATCCGTGGTTTCACGGCCATGTCGGAGAGTTATTCACCACAGGTGGTGATGGAGACTCTTAACCGCTACCTCTCGCGCATGAGCGAGGTTGCGGTGGCCAATGGCGGCACGATTGACAAGTTCATGGGTGATGCCGTGATGCTGTTGTTTGGCTTGCCCACGCCTGCTCCTGATGATGCCCGCCGGGCCGTGACCTGTGCTGTGCAGATGCAGATCGCCATGGAGGAAATGAATCTCGAGAATCGTGAGCTCGACCTGCCCGCACTCTATATGGGCGTGGGCATCAATACCGGCAAGGTGATTGCTGGCACTTTGGGCTCCAAACTGCATTCAGAAGACACTGTGGTTGGCAACGCGGTCAATATCGCCGCCCGCATCGAGTCGTTCAGCCTGCGTGGACAGGTGCTCATCAGCGAATCAACTTACCAGCGCTGCGGTGATTTCATCCAGGTCGAGGGGCCGATGGAAGTGATGATGAAAGGCAAATCCGATCCTGTGGTCCTACGGGAAGTCTTGGCCATTCCTGAATTGGGGATAGCTGTGCCTCGTCAGGAGATTCGCAAAAGCCCACGGGTGGAAGTGCGCATCCCCTTTGTCTATCAGACGGTTCAAGGCAAGGTGGTGACACCCTCCGAACATAAAGGCGTGGTCCACGATATCAGTTACGACGGCTTGTTGGCCGCTGTGGATTCCATGGTGATGGAGCACGACGATATCCTGGTGCGCATGGATCTGTCGCTCGTTGGCAGCGACATGCAGGAGCTGTATGCCAAGGTCCGCAGCATTCGTGAGGGAAACGGGCAGCGCATGGCTGGTCTTGAGTTCACCACAGTCAAGGACGACATCGAACGGGATCTGCGTCGTTTTGTGCAATTGCTGTTGCAGGGCGCAACGCAGAAATGATCAGAAAGCACAACGTCTCGGTCTGAGCCCTGGCCGGTAGCTGTTGCCTCGAACGGCTGATCAGGTGCCCTCAAGAATTGGCGGCTGCTGCCGATTGATGTCTTATCCCTTCTCTGTGGCTAGCCTGGCAGAACAGACACCACCGTCACATTTTCATGGGTTGAAATGAGGACTCGGGTATGCGAAGAATTTTGTCTTTCTCACTCAGCGCTTTCTTGGCTGTTGCCCTGGTCGGCCCAGCTTGGGCGCAAAAAGGCAAGCCGGCTGAGCCTGAGTACTGTCTGGTTGCCAGTTTTCGGGCCTTGGCCCTTGGCACACACGATGTGGAAATGCGCGCGGTCAGGGCGGAAGAATGGCTTCGAACCCACTCACAGACCTGCACCAGAGAGCAAATCTCAGCCATCGTGGGCAACAGTTCATCCTGGCTCGGTCATGCCCTGACTCCGCGCTTGAGCGGATTGATTGAAGGGTTGCTGGAGATCAAGATTGCAGGCAACCCCGCCATGATGGGCAAGCTGTATGAGTCACTGGGCAAGGAAGGCAAGGCTTCGGCAGAGATCGCGCAAACACCCTTGCCGCTTGCGCCGGTTGTGCCGCCCAATACGATGCCTACGCCCCCGGTATGGGTGGCACCGCAGATTTCGCTCAAACCTTGAGCCCAAGCAGGCCAGTGTAATGACCAGTCGCCACCAGGCGGGCCGGTTCGCGGCGCTTGGTAACTGAGTATTTGGGGAGGTGGTGCCCGGGGCCGGACTCGAACCGGCACGCCTCGCGGCGGGGGATTTTGAGTCCCCTGCGTCTACCAATTTCACCACCCGGGCAGCTGGAAAAACAGAGGCGGAATTATGGCACAGTGTGGGTAATGAAGTACCCAACGATTGAAGACGCCGTCGGCAAAACGCCCCTGATTGCTTTGCAGCGCATCGGTGAGCCCGGCAATGCCGGACGTGGCAATGTGATTCTCGGCAAACTGGAAGGCAACAATCCTGCTGGCTCGGTCAAGGACCGTCCCGCCTTGTCCATGATCCAGCGTGCCCAAGAGCGCGGGGAGATCAAGCCGGGCGACACCCTGATTGAGGCAACTTCAGGCAATACCGGCATTGCTCTGGCCATGGCTGCAGCCATCAAGGGCTACCGCATGGTGCTGATCATGCCGGAAGACCTCTCGGTTGAACGGGCGCAAACCATGAAGGCGTTTGGTGCCGAACTAATACTCACCCCAAAATCTGGCGGCATGGAGTACGCCCGCGACCTGGCCGAGCAAATGGAGAAAAGCGGTAAGGGTCGGGTGCTTGACCAGTTTGCCAATCAGGACAACCCGCGAGTGCACTATGAGACGACAGGTCCTGAGATCTGGCAGCAAACCCAGGGGCGCATTACCCATTTCATCAGCGCCATGGGCACCACCGGCACCATCACCGGGGTTTCACGTTACTTGAAAGAGAAAAATCCCCAAATCAAGATCATCGGTGCCCAGCCCAGCGAGGGCTCACGAATTCCGGGTATACGCAAGTGGCCACAGGAATACCTGCCAAAAATCTACGATCCGTCCATGGTCGATGAACTGGTCTATGTGAGCCAGCCAGACGCTGAGGACATGTGCCGGCGCATGGCGCGAGAAGAGGGCATTTTTGCGGGCATCTCGGCTGCGGGCGCTTGCTGGGTGACGCAGCAGATTGCAGCGCGGGAGCAGAACGCGACCCTTGTCTTCATCGTCTGCGACCGCGGTGATCGCTATCTGTCCACTGGCGTGTTCCCGGCGTAATCAGTTAACCTGGGCCTACTATGGACTCCAACTTCCGCTTTTGCCCCGCCTGCGCAACGCCTCTGGCGCGTATCACCCTGCTTGAGGATGAGATTGAGAAGGAGCGACTACGTTGCCCATCCTGCACCTGGACGCACTGGAACAACCCGACACCGGTGCTCGCTGCCGTGGTTGAGTACCAGGGCCAGATCCTGCTGGCGCGCAACGCTGCGTGGCAGAACAAGTTCTATGCCCTGATCACTGGCTTCATGGAGGCTGGGGAGACGCCCCACCAGGGGATCAGCCGGGAAATCAAGGAGGAAACCAACCTTCAGGCGCAAGCGCTGAATCTCATCGGTGTCTATGACTTTCAGCGCCGCAACCAGGTCATCATTGCCTACCATGCGCGCTGTGAGGGCGAGGTACGTCTCTCGGCTGAGCTGGTTGACTACAAACTCTATGCGCCTGACAAAGTGCGCTGCTGGCCTTCGGGCACCGGCTTCGCGTTGGCCGACTGGCTTCGCTCCAGCGGTCACGAACCTCAGTTTCTGGAGAACTGGGAGCCGCCCCGGCCCTTTCCGCCACAAGTTCAGGACCAATCCTAGATCTTTGCCAAAGTGGAAAGAATCTATGCCAAAGTGGATAGAATCAACACATGAGCACTGACCGAGAACTTGACACCCGAGGCCTGAATTGCCCTTTGCCGATTCTCAAGGCCAAGAAAGCGCTGTCGGAAATGCAGAGCGGTGAAACGCTGCGAGTGATCTCTACCGACCCCGGATCGGTGCGGGACTTTTCTGCCTTTGCCAAGCAGACTGGCAACGAATTGTTGGAACAGTCCAATGAAGGCAGCGATTACATTCACCGGCTGCGCCGCCGCTGAACTGGTCCGTATTGACGGTCAAACTGTCAGCTTGCTCAGATAACTTCTAAAGGACGGCCCCACTTCCGGGTGGGACAAGGCGATCTCGACAGTGGCTTGCAGAAAGCCTTCCTTGCTGCCACAGTCGTAGCGCTTTCCCTGGTAGCTGTAGGCATAGGCCGTCTCTTGCCTCAACAAACCCGATATGCCATCAGTGAGCTGTATTTCGCCACCAGCACCGCGAGTTTGCTGGCGAATCTGCTCAAAGATGGACGGCGTCAGGATATAGCGACCCGCCACCGCCAGGCAGGACGGCGCCTGCTCTGGCGAGGGCTTTTCCACAATCCGCTCAATCTGCAGCAGGCGCTCTGCGACTGGTTTGCCTGCCACGATTCCGTAGCGGCTCACATCTTGCGGTGGAACTTCCTGCACGGCCAGGATGGAGCAACCCAGGCGCTGGAACACTTCGGCCATCTGGGCCAGAACCGGCTTGCCAGCTGGTGGACCCAGCATGAGGTCATCGGCCAACAGGACTGCAAACGGCGACCTGGCAGTCAGATGCTCTGCGCACAGCACCGCGTGGCCCAGACCCAGGGCGCGAGGTTGCCGCACATAAGAACACATCATGTCCTGGGGTACCACCGAGTTGGCCACGGCGAGCAAGGCATGCTTGCCGGATTGTTCCAATTCGTTTTCCAGTTCGTAGGCGGTGTCAAAATGGTCTTCGATCGCGCGCTTGTTGCGTCCGGTGACAAAGACCATGTGCCGGATGCCGGCCGCATAGGCTTCTTCTACCGCGTACTGGATCAGCGGCTTGTCCACCACCGGCAGCATTTCCTTGGGGCTGGCCTTGGTGGCGGGCAGGAAGCGGGTGCCCAGTCCCGCCACCGGAAAAACAGCCGTCTTGATCTGCGTGTGCATATAAGTGACTTTCCCCGAATTTACGCTTAGGTCAGCCGGGTCAACTGGTCCTGGACCTTGGCCAGGGTGGCGCCGAATTCGGCTACGCGCTTTTGCTCCTGTTCGATCACCGCGGGTGGCGCCTTGGCCACAAAGGCCTGATTGGCCAGCTTGCCCTTGGCTTTGCCGATCTCTGCTTGCAAGCGGGCCGCCTCCTTGGTCAGGCGGGCTCGTTCGGCCGCCACATCCACTTCCATGTGCAGGCAAAGACGTGTTTCGCCCACCACCGCCACTGGGGCGGCCTGGGCGGCCTGTGCCCATTCGGCGTCGGACTTGAAAACACGCAGTTCACCCAGCTTGGCCAGCGACTGCAACACAGTTGTCCAGAGCAGCAAAAAGGCAGAATCCGCCTCTCCACCAGCCAGCGCATACAGCGGCAGGCGGGTGGAGGGTGAGACATTCATTTCACCGCGCAAATTGCGGCAGCAGTCGACAAACTGCTTGAGCTTGTTGACTTCTGCCACCGCCTGCGGATCGATCCGTTCGGGTTGGGCGACCGGGTAAGGTGCAATGCTGACCGATTCGCCCATGCGCCCGGCCACGGGCGCCACCTTCTGCCACAACTCCTCGGTGATGAAGGGAATCAGCGGATGGGCCAGTCGCAGCAGAGCCTCCAGAGTGCGAATGAGGGTGCGGCGGGTACCGCGCTGTTGATCGTCTTGGCCGGTGCTGATTTGGACCTTGGCGATTTCCAGGTACCAGTCGCAGAATTCGTTCCAGATGAAGTCATAGAGGGTGTTGGCCACCACATCCAAGCGGTAATCGGCAAAGCCGCGTGCCACTTCAGCCTCCACCTGCTGCAACAAGGAGACGATCCAGCGGTCTGCCGCGCTGAACGACAGGTAGCCGCCGGGCACGCACTCGCCTGCGCCGTGCTCCTTGAGGCCGCAGTCGTGGCCCTCGCAATTCATCAGCACAAAACGGGTGGCATTCCAGAGTTTGTTGCAGAAATTGCGGTAGCCCTCACAGCGCTTGCTGTCGAAGTTGATGTTGCGACCCAGGGTGGCCAGTGAGGCAAAGGTGAAGCGCAGGGCATCGGCGCCATAGGCCGGAATGCCAGCGGGAAATTCTTTTTCGGTGTTGCGGCGCACCTGCGGCGCTGTCTCCGGCTTGCGCAGGCCGGTGGTGCGTTTGACCAGCAGCGGCTCCAGCGCGATGCCATCGATCAGGTCAACCGGATCGAGCACATTGCCCTCGGACTTGCTCATCTTCTGGCCTTGTGCATCGCGCACCAGACCGTGAATATAGACATGCCTAAACGGCACCCTGCCAGTGAAGTGGGTCGTCATCATGATCATCCGGGCAACCCAGAAAAAGATGATGTCGTAACCAGTCACCAGCACAGTCGAGGGGAGGTAGAGGTCGAAATCTTCGGTGGACTCCGGCCAGCCCATGGTGGAGAAGGGCACCAGGGCGGAGGAATACCAGGTGTCCAGCACATCTTCATCGCGCACCAGTTTTTTGCCCTTGCCGGCCAGCGCTTGCGCCTCTTGCTCATTGCGTGCTACATAGACCTGACCTTGCTCGTCATACCAGGCCGGGATCTGGTGACCCCACCAGAGTTGGCGAGAGATGCACCAGTCCTGAATGTTGTTCATCCACGGGTTGTAGGTGTTGACCCAGTTCTCCGGCACGAACTTGACCGCGCCGCTGTCGACCGCGTCAATGGCCTTCTGAGCGATGCTCTTGCCACTGGGGTCCTGGTCGCTCACGGTCTTCATGGCCACGAACCACTGATCGGTCAGCATGGGCTCGACTATCTGGCCGGTACGGGTGCAGACCGGCACCATCAGCTTGTGCTTTTTGGATTCAATCAGCAAGCCAAGATCCTGCAGATCCTGAATGATCGCCTTGCGGGCGACAAAACGGTCCATGCCGCGGTACTTGGCCGGTGCGTTGTCGTTGACTGTGGCTTGCAGCGTAAGCACGCAGATCTGATCAAGCTTGTGCCGCAAGCCAACCGCGTAGTCGTTGGGGTCATGTGCCGGCGTGACCTTGACCACCCCAGTGCCAAATTCCTTGTCCACATAGTCATCGGCAATCACCGGAATCTGACGGCCCACCAGGGGCAGGGTCACCGTCTTGCCGATCAGGGTCTGGTAGCGCTCGTCCAATGGGTGCACCATCACCGCCACATCGCCCAGCATGGTTTCGGGTCGGGTGGTGGCCACGGTGAGCGAGCCAGTGCCATCGCTCAGTGGGTAGGCAATGTGCCAGAGGAGGCCGTCTTTTTCCTCGCTTTCCACCTCCAGGTCGGACACAGCGGATTGGAGCACCGGATCCCAGTTGACCAGGCGCTTGCCGCGGTAAATCAGGCCCTGTTCGTATAGACGCACAAAGGTTTCAGTCACCACCCTGGACAACTTGTCGTCCATGGTGAAGTACTCACGGCTCCAGTCCACGCTGTCGCCCATGCGCCGCATTTGGGTGGTGATGGTGTTGCCCGATTGCTCTTTCCACTCCCACACGCGGGCGACAAAGTTTTTGCGTCCCAGTTGGTGGCGGCTGAGGTTCTGCTCCTGCAACTGGCGCTCCACCACGATCTGGGTGGCAATACCGGCATGGTCGGTACCCGGCACCCAGACGGTGTTGGCACCCGACATCCGGTGGTAACGGGTGAGCGAGTCCATGATGGTCTGGTTGAAGGCGTGACCCATATGCAGGGTGCCCGTCACATTGGGTGGCGGGAGCTGAATCGCAAAGGCGGGTGCGCCCAATTTGGCCTTGCCGGTGCCACGGTAACCAGCAACACCGTAGCCGCGCTTTTCCCACTCGGCACCCCAGTGCGCCTCAAGCGCAGCCGGTTCGAAGGACTTTGGCAAGCTGTTGAGGCCCGGTTGCAAGACGGTCTTGGTCATGGTGATGGGAAAGAGAAAAAGCGCCCGTTGGGCGCTGTTTGACAGTCACGGTATTGCGCTCATTTTACCGGGGCCCTTGTGGCTGCTTGGGTTCATGGCCATGTGTCTGCCCGACATTCGGAAATCTGTTGACGGATATTTAATTGAGAATTTATATCAATAAGCGTGGATGATAGTCTAAGCCAATCTCGCGTATTGAAACTCACAATTAGACGCGGACGGCCGCAGACTTTAAAGTGACACCTGTCTTTGACCTGTTCAAAGCATTTCTGTCCACCAACCCCTCACAGGAGATATCCATGTCCAAACTGAAAGGTTCCAAAACGGAACAATGCCTGAAGGACGCATTTGCTGGCGAATCCCAGGCCAATCGCCGCTACCTCTATTTCGCAAACAAGGCTGACGTAGAAGGTCAAAACGATGTGGCGGCTCTGTTTCGCTCCACCGCGGAGGGCGAGACCGGTCACGCCCATGGCCACCTGGAGTTTCTGGAGGCCGCTGGTGACCCCGCCACTGGCTTGCCCATCGGCTCCACCCGTGACAACCTGAAGTCAGCGGTTGCAGGCGAGACCCATGAGTACACCGATATGTACCCTGGCATGGCCAAGACTGCCCGTTCAGAAGGCTTTGACGAAATCGCCGACTGGTTCGAGACCCTGGCCAAGGCTGAGCGTTCCCACGCCAACCGTTACCAGAAGGCTCTGAACGAACTGGTGGATTGAGTTCGGTCAGACACCTGCTTCGCCCTCTGGCGAAGCGGGTTGGCAAAAACACTTTCTTCGGAAAGTATTTCTCCCAACCTCCCCCAAACAAAGACTTGACCATGGCCACCGAAGGCAACCTGGAAGCCCCTACCCGTCATCCTCTGGACTGGAAGAACCCCGATTTCTACAATGAAGCGTCTTGCTTCAAGGAACTCGAGCGCATCTTCGACATTTGTCACGGCTGCCGCCGATGTGTGAGCCTGTGCGGCTCGTTCCCTACCCTGTTCGATCTGGTGGACGAAAGCGAAACCATGGAAGTCGATGGCGTGGCCAAACAGGACTATTGGAAGGTGGTGGACCAGTGCTATATGTGCGACCTGTGCTACATGACCAAGTGTCCGTACACCCCGCCGCACGAATGGAACCTGGATTTCCCCCACACCATGTTGCGCGCCAAGGCGATCAAGTTCAGGAAAGGTGAGGTGGGCACAGCCGAGAAGCTCCTGGCATCTACGGACCTGCACGGCTCGTTTGCCGGTATTCCGATCGTGGTGCAGGCGGTCAATGCGGTCAATAAAACCAAGGTGGCGCGTAATGTGTTGGAAAGCGTGGCTGGGGTTGACAAGGATGCCTGGCTGCCTGAACTGGCCACAAAAAAATTCCGCTCGGGCACGCCAAAGGCGCGCGCCACTGAGGTGAAAGATGGTGAAAAAACACCTGGCAAGGTTGCCATTTTCGCCACCTGTTATGTCAATTACAACGAGCCGGGTATTGGCCACGACCTGCTCAAGGTCCTGAATCACAACGAGATCCCCTATGTGATTGTGGAAAAAGAAAAATGCTGTGGCATGCCCAAGCTGGAGCTGGGCGACCTGGAGTCGGTCGACCAGAGCAAGCAGGCCAACATCCCGGTATTGCACCGCTATGCGCAGGAAGGCTATGCCATCCTGAGCGCGGTGCCCAGCTGTACCCTGATGTTCAAGCAGGAAATTCCTCTCATGTACCCTGAAGATAAGGCAGTGCAGCAAGTGAAGGAGGCCATGTGGGACCCGTTTGAGTACCTGATGGCGCGCAAGCGGGATGGCTTGCTGAAAACCGAGTTTCCTCAAAAGCTGGGTAATGTGAGCTACCAGATTCCCTGTCATGGCCGTGTGCAAAACATTGGCCGCAAGACCGAGGAAATGCTCAAGATGATTCCCGACACAACCATCAACACCATTGAGCGTTGCTCTGGTCATGCCGGCACATTTGGTGTGAAGAAGGCCTACCACCAGCAGGCCATGAAGATTGGCAAGCCGGTCTTCAAGGCCATGGCGAGCATGAAAGATGGCGCCAAGCCGGACTACATCAGCTCCGACTGCCCGCTGGGTGGACACCATATTGCCCAGGGCTTTGCAGTCAATGAGCTGGGCACACCCGAGCTGAACCATCCGCTGACGCTGGTGCGCAAGGCCTACGGTTTGAAGTAATTGTTTTGGAGAATGAAATGCAACTGACTGGCAAGATCACCCCTGACAGCCTGATGACCCTGGAGGCGTACAGCAAATGGCGCAAGGAGCATAAAGGCGAAGTCATCGCCCATCGCCAATTGCGCAGTGTGCATCTGGGCGAGCACATCAACCTGCAGTTTGAATCTGAAATGACCATGCGCTACCAGATTCAGGAAATGCTGCGCATCGAGAAAATTTTCGAGGAAGAGGGTATTCAGGATGAGATCGAGGCCTATGCGCCTCTGGTGCCCGATGGCAGCAACTGGAAGGCCACCATGCTGATCGAGTACCCTGATATTCTGGAGCGCAAGCGCGAGCTGGCACGTCTGATTGGGGTGGAAGACAGCATGTTTGTGGAAGTCGAAGGCCAGCCCCGGGTGTATGCCATCGCCGACGAAGACCTGGATCGGGAGAACGAGGAAAAGACCTCAGCGGTGCACTTTGTCCGCTTTGAGCTGACACCGGCCATGCGGGCCGCGGTCAAGGCCGGAGCGGCAGTGAAGGTTGGTTGCGACCATACCAACTACCCGGCGCATGTGAGCTTGTCTCCTGAAACGCTGGCGAGCCTGGCGGGCGACCTGCACTGACCGCACGGCCTCCCACTTACAAGTCAGGTTTGATTCAGACCTGACCCCGGCTATTTACCGGGGTCAAAATCATCTGATAATCAACCCTGACCATTCTTCATTCCGAGAGGATGGTGCCACCCTGGAGTGCAATCATGCGCAAATGTTTTCTGCTGCTCGCATCCCTGCTGTCTTTGATAGGAATTGGCAGTTCTCAAGCCTGGGCTCAAAGCGAGCCAATCAAGATGCTGGTTGGCTATCCACCAGGCGCCACCTCTGACGCGCTGACCCGTATCGTGGCCGATGCGATGTCCAAGCGGTTGAACCAGCCTGTGGTGGTGGAAAACAAATCGGGCGCGGGCGGCATGCTGGCCAACCTGGCGGTCAAGGGAGCCGCACCCGACGGTGCGACCCTATTGATGACCCCGGTGGCCACGATGTCGATCTTTCCGCACAGCTTTGCAGGTCAGATCAAGTACGACCCGTTCAAGGACTTCGCCCCAGTGGCGCATCTGGCCAATTTCCAGCTTGGGCTTGGGGTGGGGGTCAAGGTTCCTGCGAACAACCTCAAGGAATATGTGGCCTGGGTCAGGACCAACCCCAAGGACAACAGCTTCTATGGGTCAGCGGCCAATGGCAGCCTGCCGCATTTTTTTGGTGTCATGTTCGCCAAAAATGCTGGCATTCCATTGCAGCATGTTCCCTATCGTGGCACCGCGCCCTCGATGCAGGCCCTGGCGGCTGGTGAGATTTCTGCCTTGTCCACGGTTGCTGCCGACATCAAGTCCCTGGTGGATGGCAATAAGGCGCGCCTGCTGGCGGTGGCAGGTGAAAAGCGCAGCCCCAACTTCCCCGACGTCCCCACCTTTCGCGAGCAAGGTTACGACCTGGTGGCATCTCCTTGGTATGCACTGTTCACCAAGGCAGGCACACCAGCAGCCACTGTGCAGCGCTTGGCCAAAGCTGCCCGCGAGGCGATAGAAGATCCGGCAATCCAAAAGCGACTGATCGAGATGGGACTGGAGCCCACTGGATACGGTCCGGAAAAACTGGCAGAAATCATGTTGGCCGACTATGAGCGCTGGGGGCCACCCATACGTGAGTCAGGCTTCAAGCCGCAGTGACAGGAACCACTGAACCGTTCCGAGCCACTTCATTTCTGTTCGATCCCAAATGCAGCGACGCCCCAATATCATCTTTATCGTCGCCGACGACCTCGGCTATGCAGACTTGGGCTGCTATGGCGGTCGCCCTGCGAAGTTTGGGCCAGTATCGCCCGTGCTGGACGAACTCGCTGCCAATGGTCTGACACTCACCCAGGGCTACGCCAATTCACCAGTCTGTTCGCCTACCCGTTTCGCCCTGATGACCGGACGCTACCAGTACAGGCTGCGAGGCGCCGCGGATGAGCCGATCAGCAGCCGCAGCCGGGGCAGCACCGTCCTTGGGCTTCCCACCGATCACCCCACGCTGCCCTCTCTGTTGCGGGCCCAGGGCTATCGCACCGGCCTGATCGGTAAATGGCACCTGGGTTATCCGCCCACCTTTGGCCCCTTGCGATCAGGTTACGAGGAATTCTTTGGCCCAATGTCTGGCGGCGTGGATTACTTCAGCCATTGCAGCAATAACGGGCAACACGATCTGTGGCTTGGTGAGGCTGAACAGCAGGCGGATGGATATCTGACCGACCTAATTTCCGAGCGTTCGGTCGACTTTGTCAGACGCATGGCCCAACCCGCGCGTGAAGGCACTCCGTTTTTTCTCAGCATTCACTACACCGCTCCCCATTGGCCCTGGGAGACGCGTGACGATGCTGCGGTTGCGCAGGAGGTCAAGAAAAACCTCTTTCATCTGCACGGCGGCAATATTCATATCTATCAGCGCATGATCCATCATATGGACGAGGGAATTGGCTGGGTGGTCGACGCACTCAGGCGTGAAGGGCAGTTGGACCAGACCTTGATTGTTTTTACCAGTGACAACGGGGGAGAGCGGTTTTCCGACAACTGGCCTTTGGTAGGCGGCAAGATGGACCTCACTGAGGGTGGCATTCGGGTACCCTGGATTGCCCACTGGCCACAGACCATCCGAGGCGGACGCACCAGCGCTCAACAATGCATGACCATGGACTGGAGCGCCACTTTGTTGGCAGCGGCCCAAGCCGCACCCGACCCGGCCTATCCCCTGGATGGCGTCTCCCTGTTGCCAGTGCTCCATTCAGAAGGTCAGGAGTTTGACCGCTCCTTGTACTGGCGCATGAACCATCGCGGACAACGCGCCATGCGGCAGGGCGACTGGAAATACCTTCGTGTGGATGGGCACGACTACCTGTTCAATATTGCTGCTGACCAACGCGAGCGCGCAAACCTGGGTCAGCAGAGCCCTGAGCGTTTGCTGGCAATGAAACAAGCCTGGGAAGAGTGGAATGCCGGCATGCCTCCAATACCTGACGATGCCACAATTTCCTTGGGCTATTCCAGCCAGGACATGCCACAACGATGAGGCGCTTGGGCCGGCTGCAGATATCAACATGCTCTTTCTCCTCTCACCCGCCAAAACGCTCGACTATGACTCGCCTGTAGGTGATGTGCCGCACTCCCAGCCGCTGTTCGCCAAACAATCGGCAGAACTGATTGAAATCCTGCGTGCTTACTCGCCAACGCAGATTTCTGCACTGATGGACCTGAGTGACCAATTGGCTGGGCTCAATGTGGCACGTTACCAGGCCTGGAAACCTAAATTCACCGCCAAGAACTCCAAGCAGGCAATGCTCGCCTTCAACGGCGATGTCTATGATGGCCTGAATGCCAAATCACTCAAGGCTGCCGACCTGGCTTGGGCGCAGGAGCATGTCTGCATCCTCAGTGGCCTGTACGGGGTGCTGCGACCACTGGACTGGATGCAACCCTACCGCCTGGAGATGGGCACCCAGCTGCCAAACCCTAAAGGAAGCAATCTTTACAAATTCTGGGGCACCAGATTGGCCGATTACCTGAACCAACAACTGATGGATGACAAGGCACCCGTGGTGGTGAATCTGGCTTCGCAGGAGTATTTCAAGTCGGTGGACCGCAAGACACTCAAGGCCCGAGTAATTGACTGCGTGTTTGAAGACTGGAGTGGCGGCAAGTACAAGGTGATCAGCTTCATGGCCAAGCGCGCTCGCGGACTGATGGCGCGCTATGCCATCACCAAGAGACTGGACAAGCCAAATCAACTGGAAAAATTCGCATTGGAAGGTTATGTCTTTGACTTTAAGAGTTCCGCATCTGATCGCCTGGTGTTCAGGCGCAAGGCCAAAGCATGAACCTTCCTCAGGGTTCCCTTTTGGGGCAGGCGGTCGCTTATGCCGATCAATACGACCCCACCTTGCTTTACCCGATGTCACGCCTGCCCAAGCGGCAAGAGATCGGTGTCCCGGCTACCTTGCCATTCATGGGGGCTGATCTGTGGACCGCTTATGAGTTGAGCTGGCTCAATGCCCGCGGCAAGCCCCAGGTGGCATTGGCCCATATCACTGTGCCGTGCGAAACTCCCAATATCATTGAGAGCAAATCGCTCAAGCTGTATCTCAATAGCTTCAACAACACCAGGTTTTCAGATAACGCCGCAGTGGTGGCCCGCTTGCGTGCCGACCTGAGCGAGGCGGTCTGGCGTGGCTCTGAAAAAACCGGTTCGATTGGCATCAAATTTCTGAGCCCTGAACAGTTTGACCAGCAGTCCGTCCAAGAACTCGATGGCCTGAACCTGGACCGGCTGGACATCGAGTGTGACCGTTTTCAACCTTCGCCTGAACTGCTGCGAGCCGCCTTTGATGAACAACCTGTCAGCGAAGTGTTGACCAGCCAGCTGCTCAAGAGCAATTGCCTGGTGACTGGCCAGCCGGATTGGGCCAGCTTGCAGATCAGCTATAGCGGGCCGCAAATTGACCAGGCTGGCCTCTTGCAATACATCGTCAGCTTTCGCAACCACAATGAATTTCACGAGCAATGTGTTGAGCGAATCTACATGGATATCTGGACGCGTTGTAAGCCATCCAAACTTGTAATTTATGCCCGCTATACGCGCCGTGGGGGTGTTGACATCAATCCGTTTCGAACCAGCCACCCACTGGCATTGCCAATGAATGTGCGCACAGCACGCCAGTAACTAGCCGAGATCGCGGAAGGACTTCAGCGCTGCCAGCGGTGCAAAAGTAGCTGTGCGCTTGTCCTTCATGGTTGCTACCGCCTCAATCACATTTCGATTGCTCCAGCTCGTGCCAGAAATTTGGGTTCATGGTATTCATCACCTCAGGGCGATTGAGTACCAGGTGAGCAATGTAGTCTTCAATCTTCAGGGAAAAGCATTGCAGTGCTTTCATGGCTGTCTGTCTCCATCTCGGTTGTGTCTGGAATCTCTCTTCCTGCCCTGACCAGTGAGCCAACTCGAACCCCGAGCAATCGCAAGCGCTGGTTCAGTGGTACGCGATTCAGACATTGGCCAGCGATTTGGCGGATGGTTTTAGCGTCGCAGGTGTAATGCGCCAGAGTCTGGTCTCGGGTCACGCTTTTGAAATCGTCGTAACGAAGCTTGATGCCGATGGTTTTTCCTACATAGCCTTTGCGCTGCATATCGGCAGCCACCTGCTCACACAGACGGGTGAAGATGGCGCCAAGCTCGGTCTTGTCGCGCGTCGGGTGCAGGTCGCGCTCAAAAGTGGTTTCACGGCTCATGGAAACCGGCTCACTTTCAGTCTGGACAGGTCGCTCATCGCGACCCCATGCGGCCGCATGAAGCCAGGCGCCATAGCTCTTTCCGAAGTGCTCAAGCAGCCAGGCTGGCTGTTGTTCAGCCAGATCGCCTATGGTCATGATGCCAAAGCCATTCAATTTTTCCTCAGTCTTCGGTCCGATGCCATTGATCTTGCGGCAGGGCAGGGGCCAGATCCGGCTTTGAAGATCGTCCTCAAATATCACTGAAATTCCGTTTGGTTTTTCAAATTCACTGGCCATTTTGGCCAGCAATTTGTTGGGCGCCACACCGATCGAGCAGGTCAGTCCGGTGGCTTCAAATATGCTTTTCTGGATCAGACGCGCCAGTGCCCGTCCGCCCTGACGCTGTCCGCCCGGGACCTCGGTGAAGTCGATGTACACCTCATCCACCCCCCGATCCTCCATTAAGGGAGCGATTTCTGTAATGATGGTTTTGAATTGCTGTGAGTATTTTCGGTATTCAGCAAAATCAACCGGCAGCAGAATGGCCTGTGGGCACAGGCGTGCTGCCTTCATCAGGCCCATGGCTGATCCCACGCCAAACTGGCGCGCCGCATAAGTAGCGGTGGTGATGACGCCGCGGCCAGCGTATTCCTTCAGTCGAGGAAATGCTGACAACGGTATTTCAGAAAGCGTCACATCTGCGTGTTCTTGCAACATAAGGTCGTCAGGCCGTCGCCTAGATCCCCCAATCACCACGGGCAATCCCTTGAGCTGCGGATAGCGCAAGAGCTCGACTGAGGCGTAAAACGCGTCCATGTCGAGGTGTGCTATGCGTCTCATTGGGAAGGTAGGTAATTATTTTGGTGGTTTTTCAATTTGCGAGACTTTTGCGCAACTTTTTGGGCTCAATCTGGCAGTAGCTTACTGGCAACGCCACCCGTGCCCCACTTCTACCATCACAGCAGGCGCCGCGTTAGACTGCGGCAAAATGGAAGGCATCTATGCGGTTATTTACTACCTTGCTGACCCTGCTGCTGTCATCTGGCGGGGCTTGGGCTCAGTGGTTCAAGGTAGCAGAGACTTCAGATGTGGTTTTTTATATAGATATCGAGACAGTTCAAAAGGAGGGAGATCGGAGGAGAGTATGGACAATCCAGGACCTTAAGGAAATGTATTCCGATGGTGAGCTATCTATGCGCGCTCGGGAAGAGTTTGACTGTAAGGAAGATAGAAGCCGATTGCTTTCTCTAACCACCCACTCAGGCCCCATGGCTACAGGAACAACATTGTGGAAGACAAGCGATCCACGAGAGTGGAACGACATTCCGCCTGATACCCCTGCAAGAATAATCTTAAAAATAATCTGCTCTAACTAGACGTATTCAACAGCCCACTCTCCCCTGCAGAAGGTTGGGACACTACTGATATCGATTCTTCAACAAACGCCTTTGAGGATGCTTATGAATTCTTGTCTTACCAAGCGGTCTTTTCTGAAAATATTGGCATTGTCCTCGATGACTCCAGGAATGGTCGGCGCATTGCAACCATTTGATTTTTCCAGGGCCCGATCAGGATACCTAGAACGACTGACTCAAATTAAAAAAACCAATGTATTGCCAATTATCGATATTGAAAGTTCTTACGACCCACTTGAAATTAATCTTGAGTCTTTCACAAAATCAATGGACAGGGCAGGCATTGCATTGATGTGCATGTCTGTCGATCAGCCAGGAAAATTGGCAATGAAAGGTGAGTTCTGGGGGCACCACGCGCTAGAGGCTTTTGAAAAGTTTCCTAGTCACTTTATTCCCACGGGCAATGGTGCTAACTTTCCTGTGTGGACAAGACGGCCAGAGACCTTTCTAAGCGAGCATGAAAAATTTATTTCTGAACACAACTACCCATTGATGGGTGAGTTTGAAGTCCGTCACTACCCTTCGCCTAGGCAGGTACAAAGGGGGGAAACAATCCGAGACCTCGACTATCCAGTGGACGGAAGTTTAATGGAGCGAGTGTTTGCTTTTGCAGAAAAAACCGGAATTCCATTTCAAATTCATTATGAAATTGAAGACAGACTGATTGATCCTTTGGAAAAAATGTTGGCTAAATTTCCAAAGGCTAAGGTTATTTGGTGCCATCTTGCGCAGATTAGGTATCCGCAACGATCAACCAGGTACAACCCAACTTTTGTCGATGGCATGCTGAAAAAGTATCCGAATCTTTATATTGATACCGCGTTTGGGGATTCTCTTTCAACCTACGCTCCAAGCGGGGCAAGACATGCCACCTACTGGATCAACACCAAAGAGTGGAGTGAAGTGATCGCATCAAATCCTTACCGATTCTTGGCTGCTCTGGATATAGGCGGCGACAGAATGGATAAAGTAGAAGAGTGGACAAGAACTCTACGTTACTTTTTAGCTACGCTGCCCGCTCCTGCTCAGGAGATTGTTGCTTACAAAGCGGCATGGAAGCTCCTGTTCAATGAGGAACTTTGAGTTTCAAAAAAATTTGATGGCCACCATCACCATTGGCGCATACAAAAACAAGAAAATTTCCGACAGTCATCTTTCTCAAATTTTATGACTTGCTTGTAACTTGATTCCATAGAGGTTTTATTGATGGTTACTTCTCGTTTTGCTTTTTGTCATTTAGTTTTTCAACTTTCTCAACCCACTTGAAAACATACAGCCTGAAAGCTGTTTCCGGAGTATCGATATGAAATTTAAGTATCAAACCATTACACAAAGTGATTTGATTGCAAAGCTCAGTCGAAGTTTAAAAATATTTCTAGCTTTTGTATTTTGCTTATTTGTGACTTTTGCTTATTCTCAAACCTCTGGCTGGCCCAGCAAACCCGTTACTTTGGTTGTTGGCACTCCAGCCGGTGGTGCAATAGACGCTTATGCCCGCACTTTGGCGGATCAATTAACCAGGCAAACAAAAGGCACCTTCTTGGTTGAAAATCGTGCTGGCGCAGCTGGCAATCTGAGCGCAGAACATGTCTTGAAGTCTGCTGCTGACGGGCATACTATTTGGGTGACTACGCATGCGATGTTCACTATAAATCCTTCGGCATATACCTCATTGCGTTGGAAGCAGAGTGATTTCAAACCTATCGCCAAAGGAGTTGAAAGCCCATTGTTACTTGCAGTGCACCCGTCTGTGCCAGCGCGTACCCTACCAGAACTCACAGCATGGTTATTGGCCAACCCTTCCAAGGCTGCTTATGCGTCTTTTAGTCCAGGCACTCCTTCACATTTTTTAGGATTTCAGCTCAATGAACGTCTAAAACTAAACATGGTTCATGTTCCCTACAAAGGCTCTGCGCCGCAGTTGAACGATCTAATAGGTGGTCAAGTGCTTGTGGGTTTTACACAGATGCAAGGAGCGGTGCAACAAGTACAAAACGGCAAGCTTCATGCGATCGCAGTGACTAGCACAGAGCGTTCTCGCTTTTTACCGCAAGTGCCAACACTTGCAGAACTTGGACATCGCGATCTAAGTTTACAGGTTTGGTTTGGGTTGGCGGCCCCAGCAGCTACTCCAAGAACAGTGATTGATGCCATCACCGCCGCAGTCGTGAAAGCACAAGGAGCAATTGAATATCGCACAAAACTTGAAGCGCAAGGGTTTGATGTACCCCGCGAGTCGGGCGCAGCATTTGAGGCAACTATATCGAACGATACTGCGCGTTGGGCCCAGGTTATACAGGCCACTGGATTCAAGGCAAATGATTAGCTTTAACAAAGAAAGCATTTTGGAGTGATCTAGCTGTTACTGGAGCGAAAAAAATGAAATGGATAAAAATTATGCATTTTGCTCGTGCCGTGGGCTGTCTGTTATTTGCTTTATTCTTGTTGCCGGCGAAAGCAGGGGTTGAATTCAAAATAGTTGCTTTCGGAACCAGTTTTACCAACGGTAGGGGAGTGATAAGTAACCAGGCTTACCCAGCTCGTCTGGAGGCAAAACTTAAGCAGCGAGGCGTCACCGCAGACGTTATAAATTTGGGTGTGAATGGAGACACCACTTCCAATCTTTTGAATCGACTAGAAAAAATTCCTGCCAACACAGACCTTGTAATCTATGAATTTGCACGAGGAAATGATTCGCGAGCTGGCATATCTGAAGAACTCACAAAAATAAATTCTAAAGAAATCGTCGGGAAATTATTGAGCAAAAATATCAAGGTTCTGATTGTCGTCAGAGATCAAAATATAGACAGACTGGAACGTCGACTAAGTAGCTATTCAGGCACATTTGCCGACCAGATGGTTGAAATAATTTCAATTTATCAACCAGCTGACAAGATATTGCATGATCGCGAAATATGGTCGCATCCAACAGTTGAGGCGCACGATGAAATTGCTGAGTCTATGATTCCTTTTGTGACCAGACTTTTGACAAGACGCTAATCTGGCGCAGCATCACGGAGTGAGGGCCCCATGAATCCATTGGACGATTAAGTCGGCATTTAGTCCGCCTGCATCGAAATGGCCACCTTCTACTTCCATGTACTTGCTTCTTGTATTGGCGGGTAGTTTTTCAAAAACATACGCACTGCCTTCCTTGATCAGTAAATCTTTTTTACCGATCAGCCAAAGTACAGGTATGTGCGCAGGTATTTTTGATGCGGTCAAGCTCATTTCCGCTTCGGATTCGGGGGCCATATAACTCAGGAAGATTTGGGGCGTAGCCCAAACCCTGAACGTGCCACCCACATTGATATCCTGAAATGGCTCTGAACGATCCCCTTGCCCTTGCTGTACAAGGTCCCGTGCTCTGTCAACCTCGTTTTTCAGGGTCCAAATGCGAAATGGTGCGAAGGGAATACCTTCGTAGAAAAATTTTGGCGTATGTCCTGGCGATATCAGAGCCAGGGCATCAATATCGTCATTCTTGGCGGCATACGCCATGATCGCCGGCGAGCCAAGGCTTTGTCCAGCCAGAACGATGCGCTTGGCCCCCTGAGCTTTGAGTGACTCAACGTGCGACTTGATTTCATCCACTGCCTTGGGCCAGGGTTTGTCCATCAAGCGCTTGAATGACCAGGCCATCTCCGGGGTGACCACGAGCATGCCAGATTTTGTCATGGCTGAACTTATCTGAGTCAGAGTCGTGTCTCTTGGGGTATGCCCTTGCTTGCCATGAAGCAACACAACACCGATTTTTTCTGATTCTTTTGTTGTTGCCTGAGATTGAGCTAAGCCATGACATAAGAACAGACTGAATAGTATAAAAAAACGGGTAGAACTAAACATACTGACCCCTGGCTGAAAAATTTATGGAAGAATTATTTACATTTTCCCGAAAAAATCAATCACTATGCCAATACCCAATTCTTTCAAGTCTTTCGACAATTGGCGCAGCAGAGAATGGGTGCGAGTTCATTGGTACATAGGTAATAAGCGAAAGCTTGAATACGTTGACCTGAACAAAAAAGTAAATTTGCGATGGTACTTGCGCCGCTTCAGATGCATGCATTTACGCTTCTCATGCCGGCAAGGCAACATTCCTAAGACCGCGGCCCGATTATGATTCTGTGCTGCCGTGGTATTTGAAAGACTCTTATGCGCAAAACCCAAGATGACGGTGAAATCAAAAAATTGATGTCTAATTTTCACCCTGATGAATGGTCAGCCCGCATCCAGCTCGCCGCGTGTTACCGCATATTCGCCATGCTGGGCTGGACTGAAATGATCTACAACCACATCACCTTGCGCTTGCCTGCAAGCGTGAGTGGCAAAGACAATCAATTTCTGATCAATCCGTTTGGCTTGCACTACAGCGAAGTGACGGCCAGCAACTTGGTCAAAATAAATTCCAGGGGAGACATTCTTGATGGCTCTAAATTTCCGGTGAACCCTGCTGGGTTTGTGCTGCACTCAACTTTGCACGAAGGGATCGATGATGCGCATTGTGTCATGCACACTCACACCACGGCAGGCGTGGCGGTGGCATGTCTGAAAGCGGGCCTGGCGCAAAGCAATTTTTACTCTGCACAACTGCATGACATGGTGGCCTATCACGATTTTGAGGGTATTACTGTCCACATGGAAGAGGGGCCGCGTGTATTGAAGAGTGTTGGCCATAGGCAGGCGGTGATTTTGCGCAACCATGGGCTGCTGTCCTGGGGGAAATCCATTCCCGAGGCATTTGCGATCTTGTGGACCCTGCAACGCGCATGCGAAATACAAATGGCCACCTTCAGCATGGGTGAGCCCATCCCTGTGCCCGAAGCAGTGGCTGCCAAATGCACACAGGACTCCTTGCAATTTGATCAAAAGCATGGTGGCGCTGGGGTGGATGTCTTTGAGGCCTTGGTCCGACAAATAGACCGTATTGACCAGGGCTACATGTGCTAATCTTCAATGACGGCGCAATTCTTCAATACAACATTGATCAGCCGTGCTTTCTTCTCCTCTAGGGTAATTTCGAAGGGTCTGCAGGGCGTAAATTTGGTCAAGCGTGGCCATTCAGAAAGCTTCCTGCCAGGATAAATCCCCGGGGGTATTGTTCAATTGTTTACTTGACTTAAAGAAGAATCTTGATGAACATAGGCTCCGGCTAATGTTTTACAAGATTCTTGAAGCGTAACAATCAGGAACATATTGGAGATGAAAGTGGCTGGTACTCGAAACTCGGCTGATTGAGAGTTGGATGACATAAGAAATCATCGCTCAATGAGCCTTCTAGAGACTGCAAATCACATCGCCAGATTTAAATGTAATTACTTGGATCAACAACAACCATGCATTGGAGACACTGAATGAATGCTGCATTTCTCCGCTGGCTAATCGTGGTCAGCTTGTATGTCATTGCACCGCTTGCTAGCGCACAAGGCCAGACATTGCGTTGGGCCGCCCAAAATGACATCCTGACGCTGGATCCGCACTCGCAGAACCACGCCACGACCAACAACATCATGAGTCACACCTATGAGACCCTGGTGACTTATGACAAGAACTACAAGCCTCAACCAGCCCTGGCGACCAGTTGGAGCCAGACTAGCCCTACAAGCTTTCGCTTCAATTTACGACGAAACGTTAAATTTCAGGATGGAAGTCCGTTTACCGCTGACGATGTGATTTTTTCTTTTGATCGATCGCGAGTTCCTCCCGGCACAATGACCATCTATGTGGGTGGCGTGAAAGAAATCAGAAAGGTTGATGACCATACGGTCGATGTCATCACCGATGGGCCCAATCCGGTGCTGCTCAACAACTTCACCTATTTTTTCATCATGAGCAAGACTTGGGCAACTAAAAATCGCACCGAAAAAGTTCAGGACTTCAAAGCAAAAGAAGAAACTTTTGCTTCTCGCAATACCAATGGAACTGGCCCCTATATTGTCAAGGAGTGGGTGCCTGACCAGCGTGTGGTGCTGACCCAGAATAAAAATTGGTGGGGCAAGGTAGAGGGAAACGTGACCGATGTGATCTACACCCCGATTAAGTCTGATCCGACACGGGTTGCAGCGCTAATTGCTGGTGATGTCGACGCTGTTACTGACCTGCCGACGCAAGATGTGCCACGTTTGCGCAGCAACAACAACCTCTCGGTACTGGATGGCCCAGAGGTTCGCACCATCTTTATCGTGCTCGATCTTGGCAGTTCAGAATTGAAATATGGTCCCAAGGGCCCCAATCCCTTCAAGGACCTGCGTGTGCGTCAGGCCCTTAACATGAGCGTCGACCGGGCAGGTATACAACGCACCATCATGCGCGGCCTATCCATCCCCGCAGCACTCATGGTGGCACCTGGCGTCAATGGCTATCTTGAATCGGCTGACAAGCCGGCAGCAGTCAATGTTGAAGGCGCAAAAAAACTCCTGGCTGAGGCTGGCTTTCCCAATGGCTTTGACTTTACCCTTGATTGCCCAAATAACCGCTACGTTAACGATGAAGAAATCTGTCAGGCCCTTGTCAATATGTGGGCCCGCATCGGTGTACGGGTCAAGCTCAATGCCATGCCCTTTGCAACCTTTGTCCCCAAGTTTCAGAATTTTGACTCCAGTGCCTACATGCTGGGTTGGGGTGTTGCCACCTACGATGCTCAGTACACTTTGCAATCGCTCATACGTACTCGTACCAGCGGCCCAGACGGAAGCTTCAATTTTGGTCGCATAAGCCATCCTCCACTTGATGCTTTGGTGGACCGTATGAAGACTGAAGCCAACCTGCAAGTTCGTGATCGCCTGTTGCGAGAGGCGCTTGACATGACGAGAGATCAGGTGCTGGCTATTCCTTTACATCACCAAATGCGCCCCTGGGCCATGAAGAAAAATATCACCATGGTGCACAACTCAAACGATGCACCCAAGATGTTTTATGTGACCAAAAAATAAAACCCAGAGCCGCGAGCTTTGGCAAACTTAGCCTTGTGCATGGTGGCATGCGATTTGTATACCTTGCAGATGGCGCAACTCTGGGGTCTCTTGCGAGCAAACAGCGGTAGCCTGTGGGCAACGCGGATGAAACGCGCAGCCTGAGGGGGGTGACAAGGGGTTAGGGACTTCGCCCTGGATGGGGGCTCGCGATTGCTGACCCTTTTTCATTTTTGGTATTGATGCCAGTAACATACGTGTGTAAGGATGTTGGGGCTGTTCAAATAAACGTTGGGTAGGCACTACTTCGACGAGCCGCCCCAGGTACATCACCCCGACGCGATCACTGACATGGCGCACCACCGCCAGGTTATGGGAAATGAACACATAGGTCAGTCCGCGTTGGGATTGCAGGTCTAGCATCAGGTTCAGCACCTGTGCCTGCACACTGACATCCAGGGCTGAAGTGGGTTCGTCGCACACCATAAATTCGGGTGCTGCCGCCAGGGCGCGTGCAATCGAAATCCGCTGACGTTGACCACCGGAAAACTGATGTGGGTATTTGGTGGCATCCTTGGGGTTGAGTCCGACCGATCGCAGCAACTCGGAAACCCGTTCATGGTTTTGGGTGCTACTTAAATCAGGCAAGTGGACTCGCAAGGGTTCAGCCACAATGTCCTGCACTTTCCAGCGAGGGTTGAGGCTGGCATAGGGATCTTGAAAGATCATCTGCATTCGACGTCGAAACGCTCGCGCCTTTTCAGAGTTCAATGCTTGAACCAAATCTTGCCCGTCAAAGTTGATAGAACCGCTGCTGGGCCTATACAAACCGACCAATAAGCGCGCCAGCGTGCTCTTGCCGCAGCCAGACTCTCCCACCAAGGCCAAGGTCTCACCGCGCCCGATATGCATCGTCACGTCGCTGACAGCATGAACTATCTTGCGCCCTTCGCGGTTAACCATACGTTGCACCCATGGGGCTGACACGTCAAAGCGTTTGCTAAGGGCACTGATTTGAACCAATGGCCGGTCGATCATGCACGCTCCTCTTTGGAAGTCGAATCGTGCAGCAATGGGTTCCAGCAGGCCAGCTGAGAGCAAGCCGGACCGGTATTGAGTGGGGGTATCAGACTGGAGCAATTGTCAACAGCTCTATCACAGCGCGGGTGAAAGGCACAACCATCTGGCATGTCACTTAATCGAGGCATATGCCCGGGCACAAATTGAAGGCGCTCGGCTTGAGCTTCCGCACGCGGAATTGAGTCCATCAATCCACGGGTGTAGGGATGGCGCGGCCGCTCAATGATTTGCTCCACCGCCCCAGTCTCAACCACCCGGCCCGCGTACATGACCGCAACACGGTCTGAAGTTTCTGCTATGACTCCCATGTCATGGGTGATCAAAAGCACGGCGGCACGGTGCTGTCTGCAAACACGGACCAACAATTCAATGATTTGGGCTTGGATAGAGACATCCAGTGCTGTGGTTGGCTCGTCGGCAATGATCAACTCGGGCTCGGCCGCGAGCGCCAGCGCGATCACCACTCGTTGCCGCATGCCACCCGAAAACTGATGTGGATATTGGTCTAGGCGCTCGGCGGCAGCTGGAATACCGGTATCTTCAAGCAACTCAATCGATCTCTGCCGTGCTTGAGTGGCGGTCATCGGCAAATGAGTCAGAATTGTCTGAATCAGCTGGTGCCCCACGCTGTATAGCGGATTTAGCGAGGTCAGCGGGTCTTGGAAGATGGCGCCAATGCGTTTGCCGCGAATCTCCCGCATAGCCTGCGGGCTAAGGCCGCTGATGCGCTCTCCAGACAATCTGATCTCACCACCTACCACGCGACCAGGTGGCTCGAGGAGGTCAAGTATGGCGGCACCCGTCAGTGATTTGCCTGCGCCAGACTCGCCCACCACACCCAGTATCTCGCCGGCATCGATGTGCAGATCGATATTTTTCAATGCATGCAGCACGCCGTGGCGGGTGGGAATATCTACTGAGAGATTTTTGATATCCAGCAAGGGCAAGGCCAACATCCTTATTGAAGTTTGGGGTTCAGTGCATCGCGCAGCCAGTCGCCCAGCACATTCACCGATAAAGCAATCAAGACCAGCATCAACCCTGGAAATACCGTGATCCACCACTCGCCTGAGAAAAGAAAGTCATTGCCGATTCGGATCAGCGTACCCAGCGAGGGTGATGTGGGTGGAGTACCCACACCCAGAAATGACAGGGTAGCTTCAGTGATGATCGCAGTAGCCACCTGTAGCGTAGCAAGCACCAGCACTGGCCCCATCACATTGGGCAAGATGTGACGCAACATGATGTTGGATCCTGATACGCCGATCACCCTGGCAGCCTGAACATACTCTTTTTTATGCTCGACCATCGTCGCTCCGCGTACTGTTCGGGCGTACTGAACCCAGCCCGTCAGGGTGATTGAAGCGACAAGTACCACGAACGAAAACGATGCTTGATCACTACCCAAAAAAGCCCTGCCTACGCCTGAAATCAAGAGAGCCACCAATATCGATGGAAAAGACAGCATCACATCACAGACCCGCATGATGAAATTATCTAGCCATCCCCCAGTAAATCCTGACCACAGGCCAAGGCTGACACCCAGAAGTATTGATAACACGACTGAGGTCAGGCCTACTGAGAGTGAAATACGAGAGCCGTACAGCAGGGCCGACAATATGTCTCGCCCCTGATCATCGGTGCCCAGCACATAAGCCCACTGGCCTTGGGCCAACCAAACCGGTGGCAAAAGCGCATCAGACAAGTGCAGACTGGCTGCATCAAAGGGATTGTGTGGCGCCACCCAGGGCGCAAAAACTGCCCCCAGGACACACACGCTGGCCACCATCAATGCGATCCAGGCAATTGGAGTTTGGCTGAAAGAATGAAACAAGTCCGAGTCGCGCCAACGCATCAATGATCACTCCTCAGGCGTGGGTCGACCCAAAAGTAAAGCAAATCGACGACCAGATTGATGGTTACAAAAATCAGCGAAATCAGGCACAGATAAGCTGCCATGACCGGAATATCAGCATAGGTAACCGCCTGGATAAAAAGCAACCCCATTCCAGGCCACTGGAACACCGTCTCGGTGATGATGGCAAAAGCGATCAGTGAACCCAGCTGGAGGCCAGTGACTGTGATAACGGGTACCAGGGTGTTGCGCAAGGCATGCTGAAAATGGATCACCCGTTCGGACAAGCCGCGGGCACGGGCAAACTTGATGTAGTCGGTACGAAGCACCTCGAGCATTTCAGCACGTACCAGTCGCATAACCAAGGTGAGCTGAAAAAAAGACAATGTCAGCGCTGGTAAAACCAAGTGCTTCAAGCCATCGATAGTGAGCAAACCACTGCTCCAACCCCAAAGTTGCACCACCTCGCCACGACCAAAACTTGGCAGCCAGCCCAGCCAAACTGCAAAGATCAGAATAAGCAAAATGCCTATTAAAAATGTGGGTAAAGATACCCCCACCAACGAGGCCGTCATCAACAATTTGCTCAATGCACTATGCCGGTGCAGTGCGACATACACCCCAAGTGGTATTCCTATCAACAGAGCCAGCAAAGCAGCCGCCACGGCAAGTTCCAATGTGGCAGGCAGACGATTGGCGATCAAGGTTGAAACCTTGCCGCCCAAGCGCAGGCTGATGCCAAAGTCTCCCGCTACAGCATTGGCTATGAAATGGTAGAACTGGACAAAAAAGGGCTGATCCAGGCCCAGTTCCGCCCTTAGCTCGATGACTTTTTCTGGTGTGACATCCTGCCCCAGCATGAACAGGACTGGGTCGCCGACATACTGGAACAGTAAAAAGGCAATAAAGGCCACCGCCAGCATCACCCATGCAGCCTGAATCAACCGTTGCAAAACAAATGCAAGCACGAGTGGATCAAACCAGTTAAGAAAGCATAAATTTTCAGCAGTTTAATGCTTGCTGCTGGGGTCAGACGCATTGATGGATAGTCACAACAGGGCAGGTTCTCTACCTATTGCTTTTTCCTTTTGTTTGTCAGCCATGGAAATCTCAATTGGTCTAGGCAAGATTGACCTTAATCAACACCAAGGCCATCCAGGCCAATAGACTTGTAAGGCCATCATCGGTATCAGAAGGAACTCTAGCAATGTCAAACATGACGCGTGAGAGCATGGATCAGATCGTCAATGATCATTTCATGTATGAGGCCACTGCCGATTTGGAAGGAGTGATGCGTACCTATACCGACCACCCCGAACACCAGGTGCTTGGCGGTCCTGATGGGCTTCTGCGTGGGAAGACTGCCATCCGTGGGTTTTACGAACGACTTTTTCCAGCTCTGAAAGGTGAGAGGGCCGAACCTGTCATGCGGCTGTATGGCGATGACTTCATAGTGGATGAGAGTTTTCTGATTGGCCAAGTGGTCGATGGACGCCCATTCAATCTTGCTGGTAAAAGTGGCCATGCCAAAGTCAGGCTGCTCCACGTCTTTCAATTGCAAGATGGCCGGATTGCAAAGGAGCGGGTCTGGTTTGACTTTGCTGATATGAGCCGGCAGCTTCGTTAGAAGTTGGCCGACCTTCATACAATCAATCGTCATGTAAACCGAGGCACGCTTTAACTGCATATGTTTATGCGTCTGACCAAGTCTCTTTTGTTTGCGCTAATGCTCTGCGCCTGCGGCGCCTGGGCTGAATGGGTGAAGATGATCGAATCGGATGGAACGGCTTTCTTCATGGACCCCACCACCATCAGCCAGGATGGTGACCTGCGCAGGGTGGGAACGCTGACCAATCTGAAGCAGCGTGATAAATATGGCGCGATGTCTTTGCGCATCACGCATGAATATGACTGCAAGCTGGATAAAGTGAGGATGCCTTCATTCTCGTATCATGCAGATCACATGGCCAAAGGAGAGACCCTGCTCAGCAACAGCACCCCCGCTCCATGGAATGATGTTCCGCCCGATACTGTCCTGATGGCTGTGCGAAAAATTGTTTGCGCACATTAAGAGGACACCAATGATTCTGAAGATATCTTTTCTTCTCGTCTTGCTCATTTTCGGGCTGACCGGCTGTCAAAAGAGCGAGATTGATAAGTGCGTGGAGGCGGGGATGCGCAAGGTTGAGGCTGACTTGGCCAACTCAAAAGCTCAATTGACTCCAGGCAGCCTTGATGCGGCTGAAGCAGGTTGGAGGCTGGCTTGCCTGGAAGCCCAGGGCGGCAAAAAAGAGTGATCCTGCGATGAGTCAAACATTTGTTATCAAGCCATTTATCGTTTCGATTCGGCTTGCGCTCTGTGGTTGCTTCAGGTTGAACAAAGTGGGGGCGGGCTTATGGTGAATGCAATCAATACTTCCTTGTCGGGCCTGGCTGCAGCGAGCAGACGGGTGGAGGTCAGCGCCCAAAATATCGCCAATCAACGCAGCACCAGCGACCCCAAAGACGGAGTGAGGCAGTCCAAGCCTTACTCTGCGCTGGAGGCGCAGCAGTTCTCAACACCGGGCGGTGGGGTGGAGGTGCGGGTGCGCGAGGCCAGTCCGATAGCCCAAGAAGTCAATAACCCCAGCCAGGACAGTGGTGGTCAGAAGCAGGAAGGTGTGGCTCGGCAACCTGAAGTGGATGTGACCAAGCAGTTGGCAGACCAGCATCTGGCCAGTTACGATTTCAAGGCGAACCTGAAATCCATCGAGGTGCAGGGCAAGCTCCTGAAGAAGCTCTTAGACATCAAGGCCTGATTCGAAATGGGAGTCTGCGCTTTGTTTTCTGCCGCCCTGCTCAAGCCTCCTGTCTATTCCAGGTGCTAAGGAGCTGGCATGACTTTGGCTGACTGGGCAAATTTTAGCCAAATCGTTGGCTCTGTTGCGGTGGTTGCCTCCCTGATTTTTGTCGGGATTCAGGTACATCAGAACACACGGGCAACAAAAGCGACCGCCTTACAGATGAATGCCGACTACTGGCTTATTTACTTCAAGATGTTGGCCGATGGCGAGCTTGCAAAAGTGTACTCAAAGGGCGCTCAGGGTAAAGAAAAAATGAACAGCCTTGAATTCCACCAGTTCTTCATGCTCTGCAGGGCTGCCTTTATGGGCTGCGAAAAGCAGCACCAGCAATATCTTTCGGGTCTATTGAGTCACGATGCCTATTTGGGATATGAAGCGACCATCAGGGAGCAGATAGTTGCCTTTCCTGGCGTGCGTGCCATGTGGCAACTTGTCAGGCACACCTATGGTCACGAATTTGCAACTTTTCTGGACGCCCAGATTGTTGGTTATGCTGTGCATGCGAACGGCTAGATCAGAAGCCAATGGCATGAGCGAGTCCGGGCGAGCAGTTCGACTGCACCTGACCTGCCGACCTGAGGGATTACTTGTCTAACAATCGATCGGCCACTGCAGCTCCCAGCCACATGCAGGCCAGTGCAATCCAGGCGGTCAGCGCGAAGATCGCGCCCCCGGTGATGCCAGCCCCCACCGCACAGCCGCCAGCCAGCATGGCGCTTGACCAGACGGTATGTCAGGCTCTGTTAAGAGACGCAATGCCCCCACAGGGTTTCCCAGTCTTGTCCGCTGATATCAGCCTCCCGTTGGTCGGGCTCGAAAAATTTATTAGGAATCTGGAAAATCGCAATAAAAGTACCTCCCTGGGGCGACCAGGCCGAGTGTCGGCTTCCAGCTGGACGCCATATGAATTGACCTGCCTTGCATTCCATGCCGGCGTCCGGGCCGTCACGGTCCACCAGATGGCCATCGAGCACCCAGGTCTGCTCGATTTGCACATGTTCATGGTCGGGTAGAACAGATCCCGGGGCCATGCGCATCAGCACTGTGGCGATGCCCGAGGCCGAATCGCGCAGCAAAGGCTTGACCTCGATGCCGGCAAAGCGTGTGGCGCGCCAGGGTAAATTGGGAACATCGACCAGCCGGGAGGCCAGAGGTGCCAGATTCTCGTGCGATACATGAGGCGTGACGGCGGTATTCATTGGCTTGCTCCTTGGGTCCTTAATTCGGGATCAATGCTTGCCGGTGCTGCTGTCAACTCAGCTTGGATAGGTGCCCGGCAGCAGGATGCGTTGGTCGACATTCTGGATATTGGTGTGGCCGCAAAAGGCCATGGTGATATCAAGCTCCTTGTGGATGATCTGCAGGGCCTTGCTGACCCCATCTTCCCCCATCGCACCCAGGCCATAAACCATGGCACGGCCGATCATGGTGCCGCGCGCGCCCAGAGCCCAGGCCTTGAGCACATCCTGGCCAGAGCGGATGCCTCCGTCCATCCAGACCTCCATCTGCGAGCCTACCGCTGCCACAATGGGTGGCAAGGCTTCAATGCTGCTCTGGGCGCCATCCAGCTGACGTCCGCCATGGTTGCTGACCACAATGGCATCGGCGCCGCTGGCCAGCGCCAGTTTGGCATCTTCCACATCTTGTATGCCTTTCAGGATAAGTTTGCCACCCCATTGTTCTTTCACCCAGGCCACATCGGGCCAGGACAGGCGGGGGTCAAATTGTTCATTGGTCCAGGCCGCCAGCGATTTCATGTCGCTTACGCCCTTGACATGGCCCACCAGATTGCGAAAGGTGCGGCGCTGGGTGCCCAGCATGCCCAGGCACCAGCGTGGCTTGGTCATCAGGTTGAGAATATTGGGCAGGGTGAGTCTGGGCGGCGCGGTCAGGCCGTTTTTCAGGTCCTTATGGCGCTGGCCGATGACCTGCAGGTCCAGGGTGAGCACCAAGGCGCTGCAGCGCGCGTCCTTGGCGCGCTGGATCATGCGCACCATGGCCTCGCGATCGCGCATCATGTAGAGCTGAAACATGAAAGGAGCGCTGGTGTGCTGGGCAATGTCCTCGATCGAGCAGATACTCATGGTGGACAGGATGAAGGGGATGCCAAACTTTTCGGCCGCGCGTGCCGCCAGAATTTCCCCATCGGCATGCTGCATGCCAGTGAGCCCCACCGGTGCGATCGCTACTGGCATCTTGGCGTCCACACCAACCATCTTGACCGCGGTACTGCGGTTTTCCATATTGACAGCCACCCGCTGGCGCAACTTGATTTTCTGGAAATCCGCTTCATTGGCACGGTAGGTGCCCTCAGTCCAGGAGCCGGAGTCGGCATAGTCGTAGAACATGCGCGGCACACGCTTTTTGGCCAGCACGCGCAGGTCTTCGATGTTGGTGATAACGCTCATTCAAGTGCTCCGAAAAATAATCAGTCGCCCAGACAGATGCCCAGATCTCGGGCGGTGGAAAGGGTATCGCAGTGGATGGGGACAGCCTTCATGCGGCCGGCGACTTCAGCCAGCGGTACATACACCACATCGGGATGGGCCAGGGAGACCATCACATCGCTCAGGCCAGTCTCCAGCGCACGCACTGCTGCGGTGCCAAAGCGCTTGGCCGCCAGGCGATCGAAGCTGGTGGGGCTGCCTCCGCGCAGCAGATGGCCAAGCACCACGCTACGAGCCTGTTTCCCGGTCAGTTGGGCCAGGGCCTGCGCAACCTGATCGCCCACGCCACCCAGGCGCTCTGCATGACCAGCCCCTGCATTGGTCAGCACAGTACGTTGTCCGTTTCGTGGCAACGCGCCTTCGGCCACCACCACCAGTGCGTAGAGTCGGCCATGGCTTTGGCGCTGCAGGATGGCGCCGGCCACCTTGTCCAGGTCATATGGAATTTCTGGAAGCAGGATTGCATGGGCACCGCCGGAAATTCCAGCGTGCAGGGCAATCCAGCCGGCATAGCGACCCATCACCTCCACCACCATCACCCGCTGATGGCTTTCGGCGGTGCTGTGCAGTCGATCCAGGCATTCGGTGGCAAAGGAGACGGCCGAATCAAAGCCAAAGGTGGTGTTGGTCTTGTCCAGATCGTTGTCGATAGTTTTGGGCACCCCCACCACCCGCATACCTTTGCGGTGCAGGTCATGGGCAATGGTCAAGGTACCATCACCTCCGGCCATGACCAGCGCATCGATGCTCTCACGCGCAAAGCAGTCGATCAATTCATCGGATCGGTCGACCTCGGCCAGGGTGCCATCGGCCTGCTTGATCGGGAAATGAAAAGGATTGCCCTGATTGGTGGTGCCCAGGATGGTGCCTCCCAGGTGAGATATGCCGCGTACCCGGTCACGGGTGAGGCGTTCGATGCCACCGTTTGGATAGCGTTCAGGCATCAGTAAGCCGTTGAAGCCGTCGCGAATGCCCAGGCATTCCCAGCCCCGATTGGCAGCCGACCAGACCACAGAACTGATCACGGCATTGAGGCCGGGAGCGTCGCCGCCACCTGTACTGATGGCTATGCGGCGGATGGAGTTGCTCATGGTGGCGGTGCGAGAAGGTTTCAGTCGCAGGCGTGGCTGGTTTCATGACCACAGGAAGGCGCGGTAGTTCCGGCAGCGGGGGCGCCATTGTTGAAAGTTTCGCTGCCGGTGTTAAAACCTTTCTCCTGCAGGAAGGCCACCAGACCTGCATCCATGCTGCTGGCGTGCATGGGAAACCACTCGACCAGCGCTTCAATCATGCTGCCGATGTAGGCCATCTCACCTTCAAGAGCGCGGCGCTCGACCTCTTTCATCACTTCCAGCACACTGGCATGTTGGGAAAAATGGCAGAAATCGGGCGTCACGCCGCAGGCGCTCATCCAGCGCTCCTCCTGGCCAAAGTGCTCGATGGTGTGTGCCAGCAGACGACGGTAGCTGGCCAACTTGTCCTGCGCCGCCGCTTCGGTGGTGGCATTGAGCAAGTCGATGAATTCCTGGTGGGTGTGGTCGGTCCGTTCGTCGCCGAGGACGAGTTCACTGTTCCACTGCAGGGTGTTGGCAACTGCCATGGCAAATCCTTAATTCAGACGAGTGCGATGACGCTCGATCTGCGCCTTGATCTGGGCCGGCGCTGTTCCGCCCAGGGTGTTGCGTGCCTCGAGCGAGCCACGCAGCGACAGCACCTTGTAGACGTCCTTGTCAATCTTGGGGTGAAAGCCCTGCAGCACATTCAGTGGTAATTCCGACAGGTCGCAGGCATGGCTGTGGGCAGCCTTCACCGCTTGCGCGACTGCCTCATGGGCATCCCGGAAGGGCAGGCCTTTTCGCACAAGATAGTCAGCCAGATCAGTGGCGGTGGCATATCCCTTGAGCGCAGCCTGCTCCATGGCTTCGGGGTTGACCGTGATGCCGCCCTCTTTTTGACCTGTCGCCGAATTGAGCTGGCCACCAATCATCTCGCTGAAGATGCGCAGGGTGTCGCGCAAGGTATCCACAGTGTCAAACAGGGGTTCCTTGTCTTCCTGATTGTCCTTGTTGTAGGCCAATGGCTGGCCTTTCATCAAGGTGATCAGCCCCATCAGATGGCCAACCACCCGCCCGGTCTTGCCACGCGCCAGTTCAGGCACATCCGGATTCTTCTTTTGCGGCATGATTGACGAACCCGTGGTGAAACGGTCAGCAATCCGGATGAAGCTGAAGTTCTGGCTCATCCAGACAATCAGTTCCTCGCTCAGGCGGCTGATATGCACCATCACCAGGGCTGCCGCAGCGCTGAATTCGATGGCAAAGTCGCGGTCGCTGACCGCATCCAGACTGTTCTGGCACACCATGGGTGCGCCCCGCTCATCGACCATGCCCAGGGCTTTGGCCACCCGCTTGCGGTCGAGGGGATAGCTGGTGCCAGCCAGAGCGGCGCTGCCCAGGGGCAGGACATTGGTGCGTTTGCGCACATCCAGCATGCGATCGGCATCGCGCGCAAACATCTCCACATAGGCCAGCAAGTGATGGGCAAAGCTTACCGGCTGGGCCACCTGCAAATGGGTATAGCCAGGCATGATCACATCCACATGTCTGGCTGCCACCTCCAGCAAGGCGTGTTGCAGTTCGCCCAGCAGCTTGAGGATCAGGTCGATTTCGCCGCGCAACCAAAGACGCACATCGGTGGCCACCTGATCGTTGCGGCTGCGTCCGGTGTGCAGGCGCTTGCCGGCATCGCCCACCAGCTGGGTCAGACGCGCCTCGATGTTCAGGTGCACATCTTCCAGGTCGAGCTTCCATTCAAATTTGCCCGCTTCAATCTCCTCGCGGACTTGCCCCATGCCACGAACAATAGCGGCATGGTCCGGCTGGCTGATCACGCCCTGCGCGGCCAGCATCTCGGCATGAGCCAGAGATGCGTCGATATCGGCCTGCCACAGGCGTTGATCAAAGGTGACACTGGCGGTGTAACGCTTGACCAGATCGCTCATCGGTTCAGTGAACAGGGCCGACCAGGCTTCGGACTTTTTGTCGAGTTGATTTTTGGACATGACTGGTCGCTTTTGACGTATTGGCCCAGGGAAAATTGTGCAGCTTTGGCATCTTCACCAATAATCGGGGGATATTCCGATCAAGGACAGGTCCAACCCAGAGCTGCGCATGATTGACAGGCAGATTTTATCGGCTCCGCAGCATACGCCCTCTGTTGCGCTAAGTAGGCACCACTTGTTGGATGCCTGCCATGTCGGGAGCAGCCTAGTTGCCTGCTAAGCCTGGCTCGCAAGTGAGCGGACAGTGGCTGGTCGCTGCCCTGCTTGGCTGGTTGGTGGGTGTGGCTCTGCAGTTGCAGCAGGCCCAGTTGCTGGCTTATTGGGTGAGCCTGGGGCTGCTGGCCCTGGGCTTATTGCTGATTTTTCTGGCCTGGCGCAGTCCTGAGGGTGTCCCGCGCAGGCTGCTGATGGCTCTGGCGCTGGCCCTGCTCGGCTTTGCCAGCACCGACTGGCGTGCGCAGAATTTTCGCTCGGACAGCCTTGATCCTCAGCTGGAGGGGCGCGATCTGGAGGTGCTTGGCTTGGTCGCTGCCATGCCCCAGCGCAATGAGAATGGCTTGCGCTTTCGCTTTGCCGTGGAACAGGCCAGCCTGGAGGGCCATCCCGTCAAATTGCCGCCGCTGCTGGACCTGGGATGGTATGGCGCCTACTGGCGAAGTGGCGAGGGCTTGATGGAATTTTCGAGCGTTATTCCAGCCTTGCGGGCAGGGGAGCGTTGGCGCCTGGTGCTGCGACTGAAGGCGCCGCATGGGGGGCGCAATCCGCACGGTTTCGATTATGAACTCTGGCTGTGGGAACAGGGCGTGCAGGCCAGTGGCTACGTCCGGGCCGGGCCGCGTGACCAGGCGCCGCAACGGATCGGCAGCACCTGGCATTACCCGGTCGACCAGTTGCGGCAGTGGGTGCGCGACAGAATACTGTCGCGGCTCAGCCCCGATGCCGGGGCGAATACCGATCTGGCTGAGTTAAGTGCCAGCCTGCGTCGCGCGGGGGTGGTGGCAGCCCTTGTGACCGGAGATCAGCGTGTCATCGATCGTGCCGACTGGGATGTGTTTCGCGCCACCGGGGTGGCGCACCTGATGAGCATATCTGGCCTGCATATCACCATGTTTGCCTGGTTGGCGGCTGCTGTGGCGGCCTGGCTGTGGCGGCGTTCAAGCCGGCTTTGCCTGGCCTACGCCGCGCCACATGCCGCTGCCGTGGCAGGGCTGGTGCTGTCAATGGCCTACGCCCTGTTCAGTGGCTGGGGGGTGCCGGCCCAGCGCACTGTGCTGATGTTGGCCACTGCAATCGTGCTGCGCCTGAGCGCGCGACAATGGCCCTGGTGGCCGCTGTGGTTGCTGGCAGCCGCAGTGGTCTCGGCGGCTGATCCATGGGCTCTGCTGCAAGCTGGTTTCTGGCTCAGCTTTGTGGCGGTAGGGGTGCTTTTTCTGACCGATGCCGGGCGGCCGGCGCCCGGCCGGGCTGCACCTGGGGCCGGCCTGCTGGCCCTGTTGCGCGAGCAGGGGGTGCTGACACTGGCGCTGGCGCCGATGACGCTGCTGCTTTTCGGTCAGGTCTCGCTGGTCGGTTTCTTTGCCACTCTACTGGCCATTCCCTGGGTTACCCTGGTGGTGACGCCGTTGTCCATGCTGGGTGTTCTGTGGGCACCGCTATGGATTGCGGCCGCTTGGGCAGTGCAGGCGCTGTCGCATGTCCTGACCCTGCTGGCCAGCCTGCCAATGGCCTTCTTGTCCTTGCCTCAGGCACCCCTGTGGGCGGGCGCTGCGGGCCTGCTGGGTGGTGTGATGTTGGCTTTACGCCTGCCCTGGTCCATACGCCTGCTGGGCCTGCCCCTGCTAATGCCCTTGCTGATGTGGCAGCCACCTCGACCTGCGATGGGTCAGTTTGAGCTGCTCGCTGCCGATGTGGGCCAGGGCAATGCAGTCCTGCTGAGAACCGCCAATCACGCGCTGCTGTACGATGCCGGCCCCCGATACTCGCTGGAGAGCGATGCGGGTCATCGGGTCTTGCTGCCTTTGTTGCGCGCCCTGGGGGTGCGTCTGGACCAGCTGGTCCTGAGCCACCGCGACTCAGACCATACCGGCGGCGCAGCAGCGGTCTTGAAGATGCACAACCAGGCTGGGCTGCTTAGCTCGATCGAGGACGCTCACCCGCTGCGCCAGCTCAGGCCGGGTGGGCGTTGCGAAGCGGGCCAGCGCTGGGTCTGGGATGGCGTTCAGTTCGAGTTCTTGCATCCCAGGGCTGAGGACTACCTGGATGTTCGCCGCACCAATGCGCTGTCTTGTGTGCTGCGCATCCATGGCGAGGGTGGCAGCGCACTGCTGACCGGTGATATAGAGCAGGCCCAGGAGAGCCAACTCATTACAACTGGCCTGAACTTGCGGGCAGACCTGTTGCTGGTGCCGCACCATGGCAGCAAGACTTCCAGCAGTCCGCCGTTCCTGCAAGCTGTGGCGCCGCGGGTGGCGCTGGTGCAGGCGGGTTACCGCAACCGTTTTGGTCACCCCGCCCAGGCTGTGATGGAGCGCTATCGCGAGCGCGGGGTTCAGGTCTTTGATTCCGTACACTGCGGTGCCGCCCATTGGGATTCGGCTGAGCCATCAAAAGTAAGCTGCCAGCGCTTGGAGGCGCAGCGTTACTGGCAGCACCGGCCATAACCTTGGAAGATCAGATTCAAGGCAGCATCGAAGCTTCGATTTCACGACCCAGCTCGATGACCGCCATGGCGTAGTAGCTGCTCCAGTTGTAGCGGGTGATGGCGTAAAAATTATCGGTGCCAGCGACGTAACTGGGTGCTTCGTCTCCATTTTGCAGCTCGACCAGCGCCAACGCGCCGTTGTGGGCCATGCCTGCCGCATCAGGCAGGGCACCACGGGCCACAAAGCTGGCCACGGAGAACGTGGGCAGGATGTCAGGCGCCAGCAGGGCTTGCAGATCCAGCTGGCTGGTGTCGAAGCGGACGTCAAAGTGGGTTGGCATGCCGGTTTGCCAATTGAAGATCTTGAAGTAGTTGGCAACCGACCCGATCACGTCGGCTGTGCTGCGAAACAAGTCAATCCGGCCATCACCATCAAAGTCCACCGCAAAGCGCAACCAGCTCGAGGGCATGAATTGCGGCATGCCCAAGGCGCCGGCAAAGCTGCCCTGCAGTCGCAGGGGATCCAGACCGGCATGCTTAAGCGCCAGCAGATGCTCGAGTTCGCCACGAAAGTACTTGCTGCGCTCAGCGGCCCGTGGATGGGCCGAAGGAAAATCAAAGGCCAGTGTCGCCAGGGCGTCGATGGCTCTGAAGTTCCCAGTCTGCTGTCCAAACAGGGTTTCCACTCCCAGAATGCCAACAATCAGCCAGGCTGGCACCCCATAAGTTTGCTCCGCGCGTGCCAGAGTCTCGCGCTGGGCTCGCCAGAAAGCCACTCCCTGGGCGATACGTCGCGGCTCGATGAAGCGCTCGCGGTAGGCGCGCCAGTTTTTTGGCGTTCCTGTGGGCAAGGGTGTCATCAGCTTGACCACCTGGGGCATATGGCGGGCTTTGCCAATGGCACGGCGAACCCAGTCGCGGTCCAGTTGCTGGCGCTGGGCAATCTGATCGGCCAGGGCCATGGCCTGGTCATTTCCTGCATAGGCGGCAGTGGCAGCCAGCTTTTTGGGTGAGGACGACTGGGCATACACAGTCGTCAGGCCTACTGCCAGCGTCAGGCTCAGCAGCAGGGTGGAATACAGGCGGCGGTGGATCACTGGGGCCAACTCAGTTGTCTTGATTCATATTGCAATTGCAGCAGGCTGCGCTGGCGGCTGTGCACATCGGACTGCGCATAGCGCTGGGCCTCCATGCGCAGAAGCCAACGGTAAATCGCCAACAGCTGATTGTCCATCTTGTGCGACTGGGTCGGGGATTTCCACTGCATCAGAGCATGTGCCATCTGGCGCGGCGTAGCCTGGGGTGGCAAGACCAGCCCTGCGCGCTGCAAGCTCAGTCGCGCCCGCTCAAGCATTCGCAACCAGGGGTCCCGCCGGGCACCATGCCAGGTGACCCTGACAAGCCAGACTGCAAACGCCAGCGAGGCGCTGGCCAGCAGCAGCCAGCCCAGATCCTGCCAGCCGGGCGATGCCAGTCCCAGGGCACGCAACAATTCATATTGCCGGCTTTGGGTGTAATTGATCACCCATTGATTCCACTGGTGGTTCATGGCGTCCCATAGCCACCGCAGTTGCAGACCCAGATCTGGCGTGAGTGCACTCAGGGCGCCGGCAACCAAGCCCACTGGCGCTACCAGGCTTTGGGAGGCGCTGATTCTGGCAGGGGCAAGCGCTGCTGTCGGGTCCACCCGCACCCAGCCGCTCCCAGCGATCCAGACTTCAGTCCAGGCATGGGCATCACGCTGGCGCACCATCCAGAAACCACCCAGGCGGTTGTACTCGCCACCCTGGTAGCCGGTGACGATACGCGCTGGAATCCCGAGGGCACGCATCAGCACCACAAAGGCAGAGGCGATGTGTTCACAAAAGCCCTGCTTGCGATCGAACCAGAATTCATCGGCAGTGTGCTCGCCAAACACGCCTGGCTCAAGGGTGTAGCGATAGCCGCCGGTTTTCAGCTGCGTCAATGCCATCTCCACCAGGTCGCCGGCTTGCGGGGGTGAATTGACCTGTCTGGCCCTGGCCAACAGGGTGGCGGCCAATTCGTAAGTACGCGGGTTGTAGCCAGGCGGCAGGCTTGCATAGTCCTGCAAGCCAATGATCGGCTCGGTCGGGCCATGGCGAAATTGGGGGTAGGCCATGGCGGAGTAGCGCAGCACATTCGTAACCGGGGTCGGCCAAAGCCATTGCAACTCGTTGGT
Organism: Burkholderiaceae bacterium; assembly: GCA_964228805.1. Lineage (GTDB taxonomy): Bacteria > Pseudomonadota > Gammaproteobacteria > Burkholderiales > Burkholderiaceae_C > Hylemonella. Next base: position 5,114 of record CAXRBE010000051.1, on the reverse strand, counting down.
CATTCGTGGCTTGCCCACCGGCAAGACATTGGATTGCGGGGCCTCGGGTGTTGCGTCGAGCAACATCAGCCAGGGTCGCATTGATGGCTCAAGAGTTGCTTCGTAGCGCAGTGCCCTGCCTTGCACCTCGAGTTGGGTTGGCGCCTGAAGTTGTGCTGGAAAGCTGGGTCGTAGGGCAGTCCACTCGCGCCCATCAAAGCTGGACAGCACCGGTCCGCGAAAATACAGTTCCTGTGGCATGGGCTGTTCATCCAGAAAACGGATGCGTAGGGCCACACTGTCGTCAAGCGCCAGTTCGGCAATGCTGCCAACCCGCATATTGGCACTCAGGCCGCTTCGGCCGCCACTGCTGTGGTCCGGCACGCCCCACAAAGGCGGCAATCGGGGAAACAGCAGGAACAGCATGGCCATCACCGGTGTTCCCAGAGCGAGCAGGCGCAGGGCGATGGTTGCGCTGCGCCAAAGTGATGGTTGTCCCACTGGCAGATGACTATTGACCAGTCCGGTCAGCAGACCGAACAGCCCGAGCAGGGCAATCGCTGCGCTTGGCATTGTCTGGGAGTAGAGAAACTGGGTCAGCAATACAAAAAAACCTAAAAAGAACAAGACCAGGGCATCGCGTCTGGCGCGCAATTCCAGTGTCTTGAGTGCCAGTAGGACGATGAGCAGGGTGACGCCAGCATCCGGACCCTGCAGCGTTCGGTAGGTCCAGCCGGTTGCCACCACACCCAGCACCAGCAAAAACAGCAACCAGTAGCGCGAGGGCAAGGAATTGCCCAGCAGCGCCAGCCAGGCGCGCCAGAGCAAAACCACCAGTGAAAATGCAATGGCCCAGATAGGCAGGTGCGGCGAGTGTGGGCCGATCAGGCAGGCAATCACAGCCAGCAGAAACAAGGTGTCGCGGGCATCGCGCGGCAAGCTGGTGAACCGGCTCAACATAGGGCTAGCGCACGCAGGCAGCGCTGCTGGTGAAGTTCGCCGCGCGCGGGCTCAATGCTCAGGCCGGGCAGACGCAGCCCGTAATCTTGCTCGCTCCGCTGCGCCATCAGCACCCAGGCGCACAGGCGTGACAAGCCCTGCTCCAGGGGCAGCGCGCTGCAGGAAGCCAGATCCAGCCACAGCTGGCCCGGTGGCAGCGCTGTGTTGTCACGACTGACCAGCTCCTCGCTGTGGGCAACTTTCTTCCAGACGATGCTTCGCAGCGGGTCGCCGCGCCGGTAGGGCCGAACACCATCCCATTCTTCGCCAGCTGCGGTATGCAACTGGGAGGGTGGTCCATCGCCTGATGTGCGAGCCAATGGCAGCGCTGGGGGATTGATCTCGACCGCCGGGTAGCAGAGCACGCGCGCAGCGGGAAAGCACAGGGCCCAGGCGCGAAATGCGCCCAGCGGAAAGCGGGTTTGCAGATGCAGGGCAGGAATTGGGTGCCAGCCGCGCTGGCTTGGAGCCATGGTCAGGCGCACCTTGCTGTGACCATGCACCGGCACATCAAAGTTGACCGAAGCATCTTGGGCCTGCCAGCCGAGCTGCAGGCCGTAACGCGGCAATCGGGTGCGATTGTGAACAACGATGTCTAGATCGACCGGGGTGCCGCAGAAGCGGGGCTGCGGCGCTTGTAGGCTGATGACCAGTCCGCGCAGGTTGGCATGACAGGCAAAAATGCTGGCCAAGGCGCTGCCAGCGACAAAAAAGGTCAGCATATAGCCCAGGCTGAGCTGGTAATTGATCGAAGCCAGCAGCAGAACGACCAGGGTGGCAGCCAGCATCAGCCCGGCCCCAGTGGGCAGTATGTAGACGTTGCGATGGGTCAACTCGAGCGAGTCCTGCGCGGGCGCGCGGGACAATTGCCAGCGTCGAAGGCGAGTTCTCAGTCTGGCCACCGAGAGCCGCCAGAAATTGGGCAGGAATACCTGGCTGTCCATGAGCCGATCGCCTTGCAGTCTCAGGGCAGCGCGACCGCTTCGATCATGGCGTGGACCTGCTCGAGTGAACCGCGCCCGGCGGTGTGTACCGGAATCAGGCGGTGGGCTGTTGTCTGGGGCAGGATGGCCCGTAGGTCGTCAGGCGAGACATAGTCACGTCCACGCATGAAGGCATGGGCGCGGGCTGCCTGCAGCACAGCCAGGCCGGCCCGTGGCGACAGGCCTTGGAGAAACCAGCGGCCATTGCGGGTGGCGGCTATCAGGTCCTGCAAATAGTCCAGCAGCGGCCCTGAGGCGTGGACTGCCAGGACCTGAGCTTGCAAGGACAGCAACTGTTCCTGCGAGAGCAGGCCAGGTAAATCTTCCAATAGCGAGCGTCGCGCATGACCGGACAGCAACTCACGCTCAGCAGCCCGATTGGGATGGCCCAGTGAGATGCATATCAGAAAACGGTCGATCTGGGAGGCGGGCAGGGCGCTGGTGCCGGATTGATCGAGCGGATTTTGGGTGGCAATGACAAAAAAAGGTTTGGGCAGAGGATGGGATTGCCCCTCCACAGTGACCTGTCGCTCCTCCATGGCCTCCAGCAGTGCGCTTTGGGTCTTGGGGCTGGCGCGGTTGATCTCGTCAGCCAGCAGCACCTGCGTGAATATCGGACCAGAATGAAAGACAAAGCTTTCCTTGCTGCGCTCGTACACCGACACACCAGTCAAATCGCTGGGCATCAGGTCGGAGGTGAACTGGACGCGGGCAAATCGCAGACCCAGGGTGCGTGCCAGGGCATGGGCGAGGGTGGTCTTGCCCACGCCCGGGGCATCTTCGATCAGCAAGTGGCCACCAGCGAGCAGGCAGGTGACACAGTCAAAAATCTGATCTGGCTTGCCCACGATCACCGTGTTAAGCTGATCCAGCAACGACTGAAGGGTGTGTTTCACATCCATGAGGCAACCTTAACTGAAATTGAGCAGCTTGTTGGCACCGTGAGTAAGACAGGTTACTACCATCACCCAGACTGTCGCCGGCACGAAATGGGAGCAGGCCATCCCGAGTGTCCAGAACGGCTCGATGCGATTGAAGACCGCCTGTTGGTCTCTGGCGTGGCTGACGCCCTGGAACGGATCGAGGCACCGCTGGCCTCTCTGGATGAGATCGAACTGGCGCACACCCGCCGTCATGTCGATGCCCTGCGCGGCCAGAGCATCCGCCTGCTGGAGGAGATTGAGGCTGGTGGTCCCAGCCATGCCCAGATTGATCCGGACACCGCGATGAACCCTCATACCTGGAATGCGATGCTGCGAGGGGCAGGTGCAGCCATGGCGGCAACGGATGCGGTGATTGCCGGCGATCTGGAAAATGCCTTTTGTGCGGTGCGCCCTCCTGGGCATCATGCCTGCCGCGATCGGGTGATGGGTTTTTGCTTCATTAACCATGTGGCGCTGGCAGCCAAGTATGCGCTGGAGCGACATGGTCTGTCGCGCGTGGCCATCGTGGACTTTGATGTGCATCATGGCAATGGCACCGAAGACATTGTGGCCAACGATGCGCGCATTCTGATGGCGAGTTTCTACCAGCACCCTTTCTATCCCCATGGCGGATCGCGCTCAGATGCAGACAACCTGGTCAATGTGCCCGTGCCGGCCTACACCAAGGGCGCAGTGATTCGCGAACTGGTGCGTGATTTGTGGATGCCCCGGTTGCAGGCGCACCGGCCCGAACTGATCCTCATCAGTGCCGGCTTTGACGCGCACCGCGAAGACGATCTCGGCCAGCTGGGTCTGATCGAAGCCGACTATGCCTGGATCACCGAGCAGTTGGTGGCGGTGGCGCGCCAATACGCCGGTGGCCGGATTGTCTCCTGCCTGGAGGGCGGCTATAACCTGAGCGCACTAGGGCGCAGCGTGGAAGCACATTTGCGGGTGCTGGCAGGCGTTTGAATCGCCAGTCGCATCCAGCTTGCTTCACCAGGCGATGTAGGCGTACCCCTTTTCCTGCCGCTCCATCACCGAAGAGGCGCCAACTTCCTCCACCTGGACAAAATCAAGCATGTCCTGTTTTTCCCAACCCAGTGAGTGCATGGTGTTGCCGCATGCCACAAACTCAATGCCATACGACTCGCTCATGCCACGAACGCGTTGTTGGTGGGTCTTGGGCACTGGCCGCCTGGGTTTCTTGGCTAGCAAATGGATGCCCGGCCCCCACACCACCACCGAGATGCTGACATCGTCCACATATTTTTTCAGCATGGCACTGATGGAATTGAGGATGGCTAGCTGGTATTCGGGCTCGGCACGGTTGATCTGGTAGACCACCTTGTGTGGCGCCGAATCGCCAGCGGCCGGCTCCTTGGCGACTGCCGCTTGGCCTGTCAAACTGGTTCCTGCCCCGCCGGCTGCAACTACCGCCGCAAGCAGCTTTCTGCGTGGCAGGGTGGCGTTCTTGCTCATGGTGGAAATCCCCTTTGTCAATGGATGGTGCGCTGGCCAATGGCCACAATTTAACTTATCACAGGCGGAATATGGCCTGGCCCCCCGCATTCCATAACCCCAAGCAGGGCTGCTGGACCAAGCCTTTTCTCAGGCCAGTTGCGACCCCTGGTGGATTTCAGGGCATGGTCCGGGTCAAACAGGCCAAAGTGTGACGGCGACTAAAATTGAGGCTTTGAGCTTCAGATCACGCAACTCAAGATCTTGAAGCCTTTGTACTTGTAATTCTTTACCCTACTGGAGTTTCTTTCATGAAAATCATGGTCCCGGTCAAGCGGGTGGTCGACTACAACGTGAAGGTCCGGGTCAAGTCGGACAACACCGGGGTCGACATTGCCAATGTCAAGATGAGCATGAACCCCTTTGACGAAATCGCTGTCGAGGAGGCAGTGCGCCTGAAAGAAAAGGGTGCCGCCACCGAAGTGATCGCAGTGTCCTGTGGTGTGGCTCAGTGCCAGGAGACTCTGCGCACCGCCATGGCTATCGGTGCAGACCGTGCCATTCTGGTCGAATCTGGTGAAGAGTTGCAACCTCTGGCCGTGGCCAAGCTGCTCAGGGCCCTGATGGAGCGGGAGCAGCCCGGCCTAGTCATCATGGGTAAGCAGGCGATTGACGACGATGCCAATCAGACCGGCCAGATGCTGGCGGCCTTGGTTGATCTGCCCCAGGCCACCTTCGCTTCCAAGCTTGAGCTGGTCGACGCAGAGGC
>CAXRBE010000050.1:0-45678 GCA_964228805.1 Burkholderiaceae bacterium | reverse complement strand
CCAAAAACGGGCCCTTTGCTCACCAAACCGCTTGCGTGTGCTGCCAAGCACACGACGCGCGGTGTTGGCGATCAAATCATCCCGTTTTTGGACTCGAACACGCATGGCGGGAGTTTTGAACACCATCCCTAGACTGAGAAGCTTGTAGCGTTATGAGCCGTGTCGAAAAAAAACGGCGCCCCGAAGGCGCCGTTCCTGTGGCTGGCAGCGATATCAAACAGCCTTGGCTGCATGCATGGAAGCAATCTGCTCTTTGCTGTAACCCAGCTCGGCTAGCACCTCGTCGGTGTGCTGGCCCAGCAGCGGGGAGGCGGTTACTTCGGGCTTGAGGTCAGAGAACTTGATCGGGCTGCCCACGGTGTAGTAGCTGCCACGCACCGGGTGGGGCACTTCCACAATCGAGCCGCTCTTGCGCAGTGACTCGTCGCGCAGCAACTCGGCCATGCTCAGCACCGGTGCGCAAGGAATGTCGAACTTGCGGAAGATGTCGACGGCTTCGTACTTGGTCTTGTCCTTGATGAAGTCTTCGATGGTGCCGAAAATTTCCATGATGTGGGGCTGACGGCCTTGCGGCGTGTTGTAAGCCGGGTCGTCTTTCCACTCGGGCTTGCCCAAGGCATCGCAAATTGGGCCCCAGGCGTGACCCTGGATGGTGAAATAGATGTAGGCGTTGGGATCAGTTTGCCAGCCCTTGCACTTCAAAATCCATCCGGGTTGGCCGCCACCGCCGGCATTGCCACCGCGCGGGGTGACCTTGCTGGCAAAAGCTTCCATTTCATGCGGGTACTGGGGATACTCTTCCAGGTAGCCCACACGCTCCAGGCGCTGCTGGTCACGCATCTTGACGCGGCACAGGTTGAGCACGGCATCCTGCATGGACACGGCGACCTTCTGGCCTTTGCCAGTCTGCTGGCGGCCGATGACGGCTGTGAGGATGCCGATGGCCAGGTGCATGCCGGTGTTGGAGTCACCCAGGGCGGCGGCAGAAATGGTGGGCTCAGAGTTTTCACCTTTCCACCAGCCAGTGGTGGAGGCGGAACCGCCGGCACATTGCGCTACGTTTTCGTAGACCTTGAGGTCTTCGTAATGGTGACCCTCGCTGAAGCCTTTGACCGAAGCCAGGATCATGCCGGGGTTGAGTTCCTGGATGCGTTCCCAGGTGAAACCCATGCGGTCGAGGGCGCCAGGACCGAAGTTTTCCACCATCACATCGGATTCGCGGATCAGCTTTTCCAGCACCTCTTTGCCCTGGGGATTTTTGGTGTCCAGGGTAAGCGAGCGCTTGTTGCTGTTGAGCATGGTGAAGTAGAGCGCGTCTGCATTGGGAATGTCGCGCAACTGGCTGCGCGTCACATCGCCAGCGCCAGGGCGCTCGACCTTGATCACATCAGCGCCAAACCAGGCCAGCAGCTGGGTGCAGGCTGGGCCGGCCTGTACATGGGTGAAGTCGATGATCTTGATGCCATTGAGAGGTTTGGTGCCAGACATTTGAAATTCTCCTGAGTGGTTGAAGGTGTGAAATTACTTTTTGAGTGCAGCCGCCGGGTTGAGGCTGGTGATGCGCCCACTTTCGGTGCCCGCGGTTTCATCGATGATGGCATTGATCAGGGTGGGCTTGCGTGAGCGCAACGCCTCCTCCATGCCGCGGCGCAATTCGGCCGGGGTGCGGGCATAGACACCCACGCCACCAAAGGCTTCCATCAGCTTTTCGTAGCGGGAATCCTTGACAAACACGGTCGGGGCCACATCGCTGCCACCACTCAGGTTTTTGTCGGTGCCACGATAAACGCCGTTGTTGTTGAAGATGACCACGCAAACCGGCAAGTTGTAGCGGCAAATTGTTTCGACTTCCATGCCGCTGAAGCCAAAGGCGCTGTCGCCTTCAACTGCAATCACTGGCTGGCCGCTTTCGACTGCGGCGGCCACGGCAAAGCCCATGCCAATGCCCATCACGCCCCAGGTGCCTACATCCAGGCGTTTGCGTGGCTTGTACATGTCAACAATCGAGCGGGTGAAGTCCAGGGCATTGGCCCCTTCATTGACCAGCATCGCATTGGGGTTGTCCTTGACGATGTCACGCACCACATTGAGGGCGCTGTGAAAATTCATCGGGCTGGGGTCTTTGGCCAGAGTTTCCGCCATCTTGCCGATATTCTTGTTCTTGCGCTCTGCAATGGCACCGGTCCACTCGGCTGGCGGCTTGGCCCAGTTGCTGCCCATCTGCGACAGCAGTGCCGATACGCACGATCCGACGTCGCCGACCAGGGGGGCATCGATGCGCACATTGCTGTCCATTTCGATGGGGGAGATGTCGATCTGGATGAATTTCTGGCCGCCCCAGGACTTGGCATCCTTGCCACCCCAGGTCTTGCCTTTGCCATGCGAGAGCAGCCAATTCAGGCGAGCGCCAATCAGCATCACCACATCTGCCTCGGGTAGCACGAAGGAACGGGCTGCCGCGGCCGATTGCTCGTGGGTGTCTGGCAGGATGCCCTTGGCCATGGACATAGGCAGGTAGGGAATGCCTGATTTTTCTACCAGTGCCCTGAGGTCAGCGTCAGCTTGCGCATAGGCGGCGCCTTTGCCCAGGATGATCAGGGGTTTCTTGGCGCTGCGCAGCAGGTCCAGCGCACGCGAGACGGACTCTGGTGCAGGCAACTGGCGCGGCACCGGGTCAACAACCTTGATCAGCGAATTTTTGCCATCGACGGCGTCCATGGTCTGAGCAAACAACTTGGCTGGCAGGTCCAGGTATACCCCGCCCGGGCGGCCAGAAACGGCTGCACGAATGGCGCGGGCTATTCCCACACCAATGTCTTCGGCGTGCAGCACCCGGAAAGCCGCCTTGCACAGAGGCTTGGCAATGGCCAGCTGGTCCATCTCCTCATAGTCACCTTGTTGCAGGTCGACGATCTCACGCTCGGATGAACCGGAAATCAGGATCATGGGCCAGCAGTTGGTGGTGGCGTTGGCCAATGCGACCAAGCCATTGAGGAAGCCCGGTGCAGACACCGTCAGACACACACCAGGCACGCCCTTGGCACCATTCAGGAATCCGGCAATCGATGCCGCGTTGCCCGCATTGGCCTCGTGACGAAAAGAAATCACCCGCAACCCTTCAGCCTGCGCCATACGGGTAAGGTCGGTGATGGGGATGCCAGGCAGGCCGTAAATGGTGTTGATGCCGTTGAGTTTTAGGGCATCCAGAAAGAGGTGAAAGCCGTCAGTCATTGCTTGAGGTGAATTCATGGTTGGTCTCGCTTCATATAGGCCACGATGCGCTCGTGCTGTGGGAAGACTGGCTGAGAACTGGACGAACGCGCATCAGGGAAATTAGGGGGTCGACACACTCAGCCCGCCAATACGGGGTTGCCCATAACCTTGAAGGCTGGAGCACCCCGAAGCGTTTGAGCAACGATCACTTATCATAGGAAGCGAACTTCCCCATGCCATTGACTGCGGTCAATTTTTGAAACTTTGCCTCTCCCTTGAGACCCCTGTCCCCTGCTGGCTTGCCAACCAATTTTCAATGACTGCCATCTCCCTTCATCCCGAGCGGAACATCATCCGGGTGCAGCTTCGGCAAAATGCCCTGCTCAGCAGCATGGATGAGGATGCATACGCCGAACTTGAGGCTCAGCTGTCCGTGGTGGACTGCCCCAAGGGAAATTTCCTGCTGCTACAGGGCGTGCATGAAATGGAGCAGTACTTCATTTTGGATGGCATCCTCAAGCGGGTGGTGGCCAATGCTGAGGGCAAGGAGATGATCTTGCGCTTTGCCGCCGAGCGCGACATGGAAACCAGCTATGCTGCCTGGCGCCTGAAGACCCCGACTCCCTACAACATTGTCTCGGTCACCAAGGCCCGGGTGGTCAAGCTGCCCATGCCCCAGTGGATCGATTTCATTGAACGCCATCCGGAGGTCAAGCAACAATTCGAGTTCGACGTGATGAGCCTGATGAGCGAGATCATGGCTCATACCATCACCCTGCACCTGCTCGATGCGCCTGGCCGCGTGCGCCGTTTCATGCGCAAGCACCCCGAGCTGTTTGATCGCATTCCCAAGAAGGAACTGGCAGCGTATCTCAACCTGTCTGCCGAGACCCTGAGCCGCCTCAAGCAGCGCGGAAAGATTTGAGCGGCTGCCCATCAGCCACTCAAACGCAGGCTACTCTTTTTTCGTTGGCCGCAGCTTTGCAATGGCCTTGGAAATCAAGGGCCAAAACAACATAACTAGGGCCAATCCGGTAATGCTGCCGACCAGGGGGTTGGAGAACATGATGCCCAGTTCGCCCTGGGAGACCAGCATTGCCTGACGGAAAGAGTCCTCCGCCTTGTCGCCCAGCACCAGGGCCAAAACCAAAGGTGCCAGCGGATAGCCAAGCTTGTTGAAGACATAGCCAATGACACCAAACAAGAGCATGAACCAGATGTCCAGCATGGCGTTGTGTACCGTGTAGGCGCCAATGGCGCAAATCACGATGATCACTGGCGCAATGATCGAAAACGGGATGCGCAGGATCGAAGCAAATAGGGGCACCGTGGTCAGCACCACCACCAGGCCGACCAGGTTGCCCAGGTACATGGAGGCGATCAGCCCCCAGACAAAATCCTTCTGCTCGACAAACAGCAAGGGCCCGGGCTGCAGGCCCCAGATCAACAGGCCGCCGAGCAGCACTGCTGCGGTGGGAGAGCCTGGAATACCTAGCGCCAGCATGGGCAACAATGCGCTGGTGCCAGCCGCATGGGCGGCTGTTTCCGGGGCCACCACGCCCTCGAGTTCGCCAGTGCCAAATTTGGATCCGTTACGGGACATTTTTTTGGCGATGCCATAGCTCATGAAGGATGCTGGTGTGGCGCCGCCCGGGGTGATGCCCATCCAGATGCCGATCAGCGAGCTGCGCAGCGAGGTGACCCAGTAAGCGGGAAGTTTTTTCCAGGTTTCCAGAACCACCTTGGGGTCGATCTTGGCAGTTTTGCCGGAGAATGCCAGCCCCTCTTCCATCGACAGCAAAATTTCACCGATGCCAAAGAGGCCGATTACAGCGATCAGGAAGTCAAAACCACGCATCAGTTCATGGATGCCAAAGGTCAGCCGGAGCTGGCCGGTGACAGTGTCCATGCCCACAGCTGCCAGGCCAAAGCCGATCGACATCGAGGCCAGAATCTTGAAGGGGGATCCCTTGCCCATGCCCACAAAACTGCAGAAGGTGAGCAGATAGACCGAGAAGAATTCGGGCGGCCCGAACTTCAGGGCAAATTTGGCGACCAGGGGGGCCAGGAAGGTGATCATGATCACAGCCACCAGAGCACCAATAAACGATGAGGTAAAGGCGCCAGTCAGCGCTTCACCTGCATGGCCTTTTTGCGCCATCGGGTAACCGTCGAAGGTGGTCGCCACAGACCAGGGCTCACCCGGGATATTGAACAACACCGAGGTGATGGCGCCACCAAACAGGGCGCCCCAGTAGATACAGGAAAGCATGACGATCGCCGAAGTGGGATTCATGCTGAAGGTCAGGGGTAGCAGAATCGCCACGCCGTTGGCGCCGCCCAGGCCAGGCAGCACACCAATGAGTACGCCCAGCACAATGCCAACCACCATCAACATGAAGTTGGTGGGTGTCATGACCACTGCGAAACCTTGCAGCAGTGAATTTACTTCTTCCATGTTCCAAATCTCCAGGAATTCAGTGATCGGGTTATCAGTAACCCAGGCCGCTTAGCAGGTCATAAGTGCCTTTATGCAGCGGCACCTTGAACCACACCTCAAACATCAGAAAGAAAAGCGCATTGACAATGAAGGCTGTGGAGATGCTCTTGAGCCAGTTGTACTTGCCCAGGATGATCATGAACAAGGCGATATAGATTGTGGAGGCTACATAGATACCGATGAGTTGGATGGCACCTACATAAACAATGCCAGGCAACAAAACCGATATCACCCGTCCTAGCTGTTCCCGTTCGACGAACACCTCGGTGTTTTTGTTTTTGCCAAACAAGGACTGGTACAGAACAGCGGCTCCGGAAATGACCAGAATGATGCCAATGTAGAAAGGAAAATAACCAGCGCCTGGGCCATCGCTAGTCCACTCCGAACCAAGTTTTCTGCTGCCATAAATCACAGTAGCACCCATGATCATGATGATGATGGCCACTACTGCATCAATGGTATGGGTTGCAACACCGGTTGCTTGATCTTTGTGTGATTCCATAACTTGCTCCGGTAGGAGACTAGGATTGCTGAAAATGGTTTTGGACCCTTACAAGCCAGCCCCCACAAAGCAACAGCCGGTCGAAACCAGCTGTTGGCGTGGTGGTTAAGCTGGAACAGGTTTATTTGGCCAGGAAACCTGCTTCCTGCATGAGGGTGCGATGAGTGTTCTCGGCGGCGGTGAGCCACTTGGCATACTCGGCGCCAGACATGGAGGTCTGGTTGAAAGCGCCTTTTTCCATGAATTCTTTCCAGTCGCTTGTTTCGCGAACTTTCTTCAGCAGGTCAACGTAGTAAGCCAACTGATCGGCGGAGATGCCAGGAGCAGCAAAAATGCCACGCAGCATCACATAGTCGGTGGGCACGCCAGCCTCCTTGCAGGTGGGAATGTCATACCAGGACTGGGTGTCGGTGACCTTGTTCTTGTAGGGCATGCGCTCATCGTCAAACACGCACAAGGCGCGCAGTTTGCCAGCGCGCCACTGGGCCACGGCCTCCACCGGATTGTTGACGCTGGAGTCAATATGTTTGCCCACCAGTTGAACCGCCACATCACCACCCCCCTTGAAAGGGATGTAGATGAATTTGGTGCCAGTGGCTTTTTCAATGCCTACAGTCAAAATCTGGTCTTCCTGTTTGGAGCCAGTACCACCCATTTTCATTTTGCTGGGGCCAGCAGCTTTGACAGCGGCGAGGTAGTCCTTGGCGGTCTTGTAGGGGGTCTCTGCGTTTACCCATAAGACAAACTGGTCCAGTGCCATCATGGACACGGGTGTCATGTCTTTCCAGTTGAAAGGCACGCCAGTGGCCAGCGGAGTGGTGAACAGGTTGGACAGTGTGATGATGATCTTGTGCGGATCGCCTTTGGCCTCTTTCACAGAGAGAAAGCCTTCTGCGCCAGCGCCGCCAGACTTGTTGACCACAATGAGGGACTGCTTCATCAGCTTGTGCTTGACGATGATGCCTTGCATCAGGCGGGCCATCTGGTCGGCGCCGCCGCCGGTGCCAGCAGGCACCACAAATTCGACCGGCTTGGTGGGTTCCCAAGCTGAAGCCGTGCCGGCAGCGCCCAGCGCGGCAATCGCGATCAGACCGCTGGCCGCTTTCATGACACTAGACTTGAATTTGCTGGTTGATGAGTGAACCATGTTGAGGTTTCCTTCAAAAGTTGTTGGCAATGCGCTACTTGACTGAGCACGCGGGCTGGCAATGCTTTCCTGACTCTTATCAAGTCAGAGGCATCGTCTAAGAATGACAAGATTATTCACTTGATAGCGGTCAATTTTTCAAAGATTTCACCTGATCCTAGGGTTATCCCGGATGGTGGTACTGCGTAGCGAAGCAGTGATGGTGCCATAGACAAGTGCTTCGGTTGCAGGGGGGATGAATCAGGTGATGCCTTTTTGATCGCTCGTCCTGACCAGGCCGTGTTCACGAGCGAAAGCGCCAGCGTCCATTTTTTTGCCGTTCTCAGGTTTGAGGCGCAGCACTTCGATCGTGCCGCCTTGTGAATTGATGAAGATGGAGTTTTCGCTGATGCTGACCACCTCTCCTGGCTTGCCGCGCACAGCGCCAAAAGTGCGCACCGGGTGCTTGCGGCAGTCAAAGATGGACACTTTGACCCCAGCCAGTTCGCACCAGGCGCCCGGTGCCGGGTTGCAGGCACGGATCAGGTTATAGACCTGGTCTACATGGTTGGCCCAGTTGATCTTTGATTCTTCGCTCCTGAACCAGCCCTCATAACTGGCTTGTGATTCGTCCTGCGGAGACTCGCTGTGATGACCAGCAAGCACCAGGTCAGCGGCCTCCAGCATGGCCTGCACACCCAGTGGGAACAGCTGATGGAAGTAAACATCGCCCAGGGTGTCGTCCGGCCCGATGGGGCAGGTTTTCTGCAGGATGACTGGCCCCTCGTCAAGGCCATCGGTAGGTCGGAAGATGGTCAGGCCGGTCTGAGTGTCGCCCCGGGCAATGGGCCAATTGATGGAGGAAGGCCCACGGTATCTGGGCAACAGAGATGGGTGGTACTGAATGGTGCCGTGCTTCGGAATGTTGACAAAAGACTGGGGCGCAAATTGCAGCACATAGGCCATGATGCCGAGGTCGGCGTTCAGACCGCGCATGGCCTGCTCGGCCTCAGGGCTTTTGAGGCTGGCGAACTGAAAAACAGGCAGCCCCCTATGTGCAGCCGCCTCGCGCAAGGCATCAGGTCGCTCCCCTGGTTTCTCCGGCTTGCAAAATACACCACACACCTGGTCACCACGAGCCAGGAAAGCCTCCAGCACCGACTTGCCAAAATCCTGCTGACCGATGATTGCGATTTTCATGAACTGGGCTCCATCAGGGGGAAGATTCTTGTCAGATGAATTATCACTGGCCCAGCGCCAGTGATTGAGCAGGACTGCGGCTCAACGCATCAGAAAATAGCCAGCCAGGACATACAACACCAGGGCAAACACCCGCTTGAGTGGCCGAATGTCCATGCGGTGTGCAGTGCGCGCGCCCAAGGGGGCGGTGAGCATGCTCATGGTGGCGATTATCAGTAGCCCGGGCAGATATAGATAGCCGAAGGCGCCTGGCGGCATGTCGGGCAGGGAACGTCCAGCCCAGATATAGCCCAATGTGCCCGCCAATGCGATGGGAAAACCCAGGGCCGAGGATGTGGCGACAGCCTGGTGAATTTTGATGTTGCACCAGGTCATGAAGGGCACTGAAATAAAAGCCCCCCCCGCACCGACCACAGAAGACAAGAGGCCGACCAGGCTGCCCACGCCCAGCATGCCGCCGGTACCCGGCAGGGTTCGTGAGGGTTTGGGCTTGCGGTCGACAAATAGTTGGGTGGCTGAGTAGGCCACAAACAGTGCGAACACAATGCTCAAAATCCGGGTTGGTAATGCGGCAGCGATCTGCGCCCCGATCAACGAGCCTATCAGGATGCCGGGCGCCAGGGTGCGGGCCACTGGCCAGAGGACGGCGCCATGCTTGTGGTGCGCCCGCACCGAAGACAGGGAGGTGAAGCAGATCGTTGCCAGCGAAGTGGCCACGGCCATCTTGACCACATGGTCGGGCGAAAACCCCTTACCCTCCAGGATCATGGTCATGAAAGGCACCATGATCATGCCGCCGCCTATGCCCAGCAGCCCGGCCAGAAAGCCACCGGCAGCGCCCATGAGGGCGAGCTCTGCAATCAATTGCGTTTCCATGGTCGTTGGGGGGATCAGAAAAGAAAAGTGTCTGCAAATGTTGCCGGACCGCATCCTGAACCGGGGTTCAGGTGGGCGAGGGCAGCACAGGCCTTGGGTTCATCTGACGCGAGACGATCACGCTGGCCAGGCAATGTACCAAGCCCGAGCTCAATGAGCATTGGTTCAAGGAAATATAAAGCCCGACAACATTGCAGACAGCGACCATTGTAGTGCGCAGCCGGGCCGGTGAACCAAAAAACGACTCAGATCAGGCGACCATCATCGCCCAGGGCAGCATCAAGTTTGGCAATCATCGCCGCCAGCAGGGCAGGGTCGTCTGCGGATGATGCGGTGCCAGCGTGCGCATCATTGAGTGCAGGGCTGTTGAGGTGGCGCGATTCATCGATCTGGGTCAGGTCGAAAGCCAGGTTCAGGGCGGCCAGCACGGCAATTCGGTCGCGCGCCTTGACCTTGCCAGCATCACGAATTCGACACATGGCCTCGTCAACACGTTGCACCGCAGCATGAAAACGGGCCTCCCCGCCTTCGGGGCAGCCGAGCAGGTAGCTCTGTCCCATGATCTGCACTTCCAGCTGTTTCATGTGCTTCCCTGAGGCGTGTCGGTCTTGTTGGTTTCAGGCAGGCGCGCCAACAGGGCGTCCACCCGCGCCCGCGCGGCGCTGAGCCGCGACTTGAGCGAGTCGCGCTCCTGGGTCAGGGCCTGTACCTGAGCCGTCAGCAGGGCGTTGGTACGCATCAGCTCTTCATGTCGAACCAGCAACCGCTCCACACGGTCGATGATCTGCTCGATGGGGGTGGGATTCACCATGGATTTGGATTGTAGGGCCAGACACAGGGCCAGCGTAGAATGCGTGGCGTTGGTGCTCGCAGCGGTCTTCATCCGCTGCAGTTCAACGGGAAGCAGGAGGGCGAGCTGACAAATGCAAGCCTAACCTGCGCTGCCCCCGCAACGGTAAGTGGACGAATTTCTGTTCCGCTTTCATCACCCAGCCACTGGTGCTCCGAACGTGCACCGGGAAGGCGATGAAGGTTGATTCCACCAGCCCGGATACCGGCCAACAAGGCGGTGCCCAGATCACTTGGCGCCATTTCCATTCGCTGTCGGGGAGGACGGCGAAGGTTTTTATGTTTTCCTACTATGAAATTTCCCGCCATACAGAGGCCTTATGAGGTCTTGCCCCTTATTGCTGTCGTTCTTTGTATTCACTGTTCAACTGCCTCGGCACAAAGCGGCCAGCTGCCCGCCACATTCGTCACTGCTTCTCTTGTGGAGCAGCCAGTAACAGATGTTGTCGCAGATGTCAGTGTGATTGATCGATCCGAAATCGAGCTATTGGGTGCCGGGACCATCACCGATTTGCTGACCCGACTTCCTGGCGTTCAGACAATTACGGGGGCGGATGCAGCCCGTGTCTATATTCGCGGAGCGGACTCACGCATGACGGCTTTGTACATTGATGGAGTTCGTGTGGACACCCAGGATGGCGCAATCAGGCTTGGAGGCGGCGCCCCTTGGGAGCTTCTTTCCTTGTCTCAGGTTGAACGCGTCGAAGTGCTGCGCGGACCGGCGAGCGCTGTCTATGGATCCAATGCCATGGGCGGTGTGGTGCAGATTTTCACGCGGCGAGGTGAGGCAGGCATTCAACCTTATGCCAGCTTCGGTGTGAGCTCAACCACCACCCGCAAGCTGTCTTCCGGTTTCAGTGGGTCGGGGCAGGGTTGGGATTATTCGCTCGGCTTGGGGATCGAGGACAGCGATGGCATCAATACTCGCCCGGACCTCAGCCATAGCCCCTCAACAGAAGCCTACACCCAAAGAAATGTCAACTTTCACCTGGGCCGACAGCTGAGTGATCTTCACAGAGTGGAGACGCACATGATGGACAACCAACTCGATTCGCGCTATGTGCCATGGAACGGGGGCAACGACTATCAAGCCAAAGCACACCTAAACCTGGCAAGTGTGAAATGGCGGGCCCGCTGGAATGAGACCTACAGCACGGATCTTTCAGTGAGTCAAACACGCATCGCCAATCGGGACGATATGCCCAACGATTACTTGACAACGCTTGAAGGTGTACTTTTTGAAAATCGCGTGAGATTGGCTGGCGGTGTTCTGACTGCAGCACTTGAAGAAAAAGCTGACGCATTTCAGGCTCAGGCTGATGGCAATGCCAACCCAGCTTTTAATGGCAAGCGATACCAGAATGCGTCGGTCCTAGGCTACGGTATTCAGAGTGGCTTTCATGCATTGCAATTCAATGTACGACAGGATAGGGACAGCCTATTTGGCAGGTTTCAGACGGGCGCAGCCTCCTATGGCTATGCCTTCAGGCCACGTTGGCGAGCAACTTTTTCCTTTGGTTCCGCGTTTCGTGCCCCCACTTTAGAGCAGCTCTATAGTCAATATGGAAGCGCTCAGCTTCAGCCCGAGACAAATCGAAGCCTGGAAGCCGGTTTGCAGTTCGTGCAAGGGTCTGAACGATTCAAAGCGGTAGTCTATCGAAATGAAGTGAGTAACATGATCACATCGGCACAGAGCGAAACTGGATGTTTAGCTGGTGGCTTTTGTTATTACAACGTCGGTCGAGCTGTGATTCAGGGGATGACGTTCAGTGGTTCTAGACAATGGGGTGTCTATTCACTCCGAGGCGCTTATGACTTGCTTGATCCCCGCGACGATATCACCGGGCGCGATCTGAGTTTGCGCGCTCGTCAAATCATCAATCTTGGAGTGGATCGTTATGTAGCTCAATGGCGCGTAGGTGGCGAATTCAAGGGTGTTGGTGAACGCTTCAACAATGCCGCTAATTCAGAGCTGCTTCCTGCCTACACGCTGTTTAATGTGGTGATGACCCGTCCGCTTGGCAGAGATTGGAAAATTGTTGCCCGGGCAGATAACCTAACCAATACAAAGTACCAACAGGTACTGAATTACGCCACGCCCGGGCGCACAATTTTTTTCGGACTGAACTGGCAACCCAGGTGATGTTTCAACAGAAAGGTTTTGGGCCTCAGCGCATCGTCTGCCTCACCGAGGAGACGACCGAATGGCTTTACCTGCTGGGGCAGCAGCAGCGCATCGTGGGCATCTCAGGCTACACCGTGCGCCCGCCGCGGGCCCGGCAGGAAAAGCCACGCGTCAGTGCCTTTCTTAGTGCCAAGATTGACAAGATCCTGGCCCTTGAGCCGGATTGTGTTTTTGGGTTTTCCGATTTACAGGCCGATATCGCTGCATCTTTGATTCGACACGGGGTGCAGGTGACGGTGTTCAACCAGCGCAGCGTGGCCGATATTTTCTCGGTGCTCTACCAGGTGGCGGCTATGGTGGGGCAGGCCGAACAAGGTCTGCAGCGTATCCAGGCCATGCAGCAGCGCCTGAACGAGATCAGCGCCGCCGCAGCCAGCCTACCGCGCCGCCCACGGGTTTACTTCGAGGAATGGGATACGCCACCAATCACTGCGATCCGATGGGTTTCCGAACTGGTTGAGATTGCCGGTGGCGACGATATCTTTACCGAGCTGTCGCGCCAGCCCCTGGGCAAGGACCGCATCATTACCGACCCCGGGGAAGTGGTGCGCCGCAGCCCTGAGCTGATCATCGGCTCCTGGTGCGGCAAAAAATTTCGACCACACAAAGTGGCCGAACGCGCGGGCTGGCAGTCGCTGCCGGCAGTGCAGCAGCAACAGCTGTTCGAGATCAAATCGGCCGACATTCTGCAACCCGGCCCGGCTGCACTCACCGATGGGGTGGAGCAGTTGCACCGTCTGGTCATAGCCTGGGGGCAAAGCCATGCCTGAGAGCTTAGGCCTTCGGCTCTGCTTGGTGCTGCTTGTGTGGTGCGGCATGGCGGTGCAGGCCGCCACCATCACCGATGACCGTGGGGTGCAAGTGTCCCTGGCACAGCCTCCGCAGCGCATTGTCAGCCTGTTTCCGGCCCTGACTGAGGCGGTCTGCCGGATGGGGCAGTGCCAGCGGCTGGTCGGGGTGGACCGTTACTCCAACCATCCGGCCAGCGTGCGCAGCCTGCCCCAGGTAGGCGGCGGGCTGGACCCCAGCATTGAGGCGATCATGGCGCTGCAACCAGATCTGGTGCTGATGTCCTCCTCCACCCGCGCAGCGACGCGGCTGCAGTCTTTGGGCATAGCTGTGGCCGCCATGCAGCCACGCACCCATGCCGATATTCGTCGCATGCTGGAAAACCTGGGCATGATTTTGCAGGTGCCCGACCTGAGCGCCGCCCAGCGCGTGTGGCGCGAGATCGACCAAGGTCTGAGTGAAGCGGCCAGCTCGGTGCCACCAGCCTTGCGTGGCATGCGGGTTTATGTGGAGGTGGATCCGGGCCCCTTTGCCGCCAGCCAAGCTTCTTTCATTGGTGAGACCATGCATCGATTGGGCTTGGTCAATGTAGTGCCGGCCAGCCTGGGCGAGTACCCCAGGCTCAATCCCGAATTCGTGGTGCGCGCCGATCCTGACCTGATCATGATCGGACACAGCCAGGCAGCAGCCATTGCCAGCCGTCCAGCCTGGTCGGGCATGCGTGCGGTACGCAAGCAAGCGATCTGCGCCTTGACGGCTGCGCAAGCCGACCTGCTGATGCGCGCGGGGCCGCGCCTGGCTGAGGCAGCCCAGCTCATGGTGCAGTGCCTGCGCGACAAGCAAACGCAAGGGCAACTGCCGTGAGGCATAACCTGGGCTGGCGCAACAACCCAGGGCTGATGGCATCGGCACTGGTCCTGCTGGCAGCGTGTTTATTGCTGTTGGGCAGCAGCATAGACAGTCATGGCGTGCAGAATTTTCAGCCGCTCTGGGGTGATCCGCAGACCTGGAAAATCGTCTGGGAAATTCGTCTGCCGCGCACCCTGGGCACCTGGCTGGCTGGAGCCTTGCTAGGCATGGCAGGTGCAATCGCACAAGGGCTTTTTCGCAATCCTCTGGCTGATCCCTACCTGTTGGGCAGCGCCTCGGGCGCGGCCCTCGGAGTAGCCATTGGGCTGACCCTGATGGGAGGTGTCCAGGGCCACTGGTTGGCCTCAGGCTGGACGGTTCAGCTTGGTCTGAGCGGCTCGGCATTTCTGGGCGCCCTGGCAGCCGTGTTGCTGACGCTGGTGCTGGCGCGTGGCGTTCACCACACCTTGCGCTTGGTGCTGGCAGGGGTGGTGGTGGGTGCGGTGCTGGGCGCGCTGGTCTCACTCATCATGCTCTTGCGGCCCGAGCTGATGCTGACCCTTCAAGCCTATGTGCTGGGCTCGAGCGCTTTTGTCGACTGGCCAGCCTGCGCCCTGATGGCTGTGGTCCTGGTGTTGTGCCTGCTTGTCGGCTTGATTTGCAGCCGGGTGCTTGATGCGCTCGGCCTGGGTGAAGCCACGGCCTTGAGCCTGGGCATGCCGCTGGCAGGCCTACGCCTTGTGCTGGTGGCAGTGCTGAGCCTGGCCAGTGCAAGCGCCGTGGCCCAGACCGGCTTGATCGGCTTTGTCGGATTGGTGGCGCCGCATCTGGTGCGCTCGGTGCTCAAGGTGACCCATGCCTGGCTGGTTCTTCTTTCCTGCCTGGCTGGTGGTTTGCTATTGATGGCCGCCGATATCCTGGCACGCAGCTTGTTTGCACCCCTGGAATTGCCAGTGGGCGTGCTTACTGCAGTGCTGGGCGGCGCCTATCTGCTCTGGCTGATGCATCGTCAGAGTCCTGCAGGAATCCGTCCATGAAGCCCGCTGCGATCAGCGTGCGAAATTTGCAGGTTCAGTTGGGCGGCGTGCAGGTGCTCAAGGGCCTTGGTCTTGATCTGCACGGCGGGCGCTGGACCAGCCTGGTTGGCCCCAATGGTGCGGGCAA
This sequence comes from Burkholderiaceae bacterium, assembly GCA_964228805.1. Classification (GTDB taxonomy): domain Bacteria; phylum Pseudomonadota; class Gammaproteobacteria; order Burkholderiales; family Burkholderiaceae_C; genus Hylemonella. Next base: position 30,425 of record CAXRBE010000050.1, on the reverse strand, counting down.
ATCCACCTTGCTCAAGGCCATGGCGCAGCTTCTGCCCTATACGGGGGGCATCAACTTGTTGGGCCAGCCGGCGCAGTCTATTTACCGGCGCAGTCGTGCGCAGCAACTGGCCTGGCTCGGGCAGGGCGAAAGTGGCAGCGATGATCTTCGGGTTTATGACGTGGCCTTGCTGGGGCGCTTGCCTCACCGGTCCTGGCTGGCTCCGGCCAGCGTTGCTGACCAGGCAGCGGTTGAGCAGGCGCTGCGCGCCACCCAGGCCTGGGCGTGGCGGGACCAGCCGCTGGGGCAACTATCGGCAGGAGAGCGCCAACGCGTGTTGCTGGCGCGTGCGCTGGCAGTGGAATCCCGGGTGATTCTGATGGATGAACCCCTGACCAACCTGGATCCCCCCCACCAGGTGGACTGTCTGCGTCTGCTGCGTCAACTTGCGGCCGATGGCAAAGCCGTGCTCAGTGTGTTGCATGACCTATCACTGGCTCTGCTGGCAGACGATCTGATTGTCATGGCGGAGGGGCGGGTGGTGCATCACGGAGCATGCAGCGACAGATCCACCCACCGCGCGCTTGAACAGGTATTCGACCATCGGATCGAGATTGGGCAATCGGCCGGCCACTGGATTTGCCTGCCCAGGCTATGAGCTCATTGAATTCAGCTTGCTTGCAGGGCGGTTGGAGCGGGCTGGTCTTCGACAAATTAGGTCTGGATATTTGCTATCCTCGGTTTCATTTCTGAAACTCTTTGGGAGGAACTATGAATCATGGCTTCAATCGCCGGCATTGGATGACTGGCGTGCTGGCTGGTCTGGCTGTTGCCCCTGCACTGGGACAGCACCAGGCCTGGCCCACCAAGTCGCTCCGTATCGTGGTGCCTTATCCACCAGGGGGTTCGTCCGACATCATTGCCCGTGCCATCAGTCAGCCCCTGGCTGAAGCACTGGGGCAGTCTGTCATCGTGGAAAACCGCCCGGGTGCCAATGGCAACCTCGGTGCCGATCTGGTGGCCAAGTCCGCCCCGGATGGCCATACCTTGCTCCTGTGCGATACCGGTGCCTTGGCCATCAGCCCGTCGGTCTATACCAAACTTGCGTTCGACCCCAGCAAGGATTTGCGCGGCGTGACCATGCTGGCCTATTCGCCACACATGCTGGTGGTACATCCATCGGTTCCTGCCAACAACCTGAGCGAGTTGGTGGCCTTGTCAAATAAAGCCGAGCTCAATTTTGCAGTCAGTGGCACTGGCGGCGCGCCCCATCTTGCGGGTGTGGCAGTGCAGCGTGCCAGCAAGGCCCGCTGGACCTATGTGCCCTACAAGGGTGGCGCGCAAGCCATCGCCGACACCATTGCCGGACAGACCCAGGTGCTGATGAACGGCATGTTGGCCACGCTTGCGCATGTGCAAAGCGGCAAGCTGAAGGTGATAGGCATTTCCAAGTCCACCCGAATGCCCTTGGTTGGCACGATGCCGACGCTGGCCGAGCAAGGGCTTGCCGGCTTCGAGTCCGGCACCTGGCAGGGTGCCTTGGTGTCCAATGGAACGCCTAAGGCCGTGATTGAGCGTCTCAACGCCGAACTGATCAAGGCCATCCGAAGCCCCGAGGTGCGCGCGCGACTGACTGGCCAAGGGGCCGAGGTGGTCACCATGACCCCGGCTCAGCAGGATGCCTTTTTTCAGAACGAGCGACAACGCTGGGCATCCCTTGTGCGTGAGGCCGGGATCAAGCTCGACTGATCAGGCGGGTGGTTTTGCCTTGGGCTTGAAGTCACAACAGGCAGCCACCGCGCATTGCCAGCAGCGTGGCTGGCGGGCCTGGCACACATAGCGGCCATGCAGGATCAGCCAGTGGTGCGCGTTCTGCCGGTAGCCAGATGGCACCCGCTCCAGCAGTTTCATTTCAACTTCGTAAGGCGTCTTTCCCACAGCCAGGCCGGTGCGGTTGCCCAAGCGAAAAATATGGGTATCCACTGCCATGGTGGGTTCGCCAAAGGCGCAGTTGAGTACCACATTGGCAGTTTTTCGGCCCACGCCGGGCAGGGCTTCCAGGGCGGCTCGATCTCGAGGAACCTGTCCGGCGTGCTGGTCCACCAGGATTTGACAGGTTTGCAGCAAGTGCCTGGTCTTGCTGCGATATAGGCCAATGGTCTTGAGGTAGCTCTCCAGCTTGTCCTGCCCCAGTGCCAGCAGTTGGCTGGGGGTGTTGGCAACTGGAAAAAGACGCCGCGTTGCCTTGTTGACGCTCACGTCGGTGGCCTGGGCCGACAGCAGCACAGCAGCCAGCAATTCAAATACCGAGGTGTATTCAAGTTCAGTGACCGGTTGCGGGTTGGCTGCCGCAAGGGTGGCAAAAAAGGCGTCGATCTGTTTGGGAGTCATGCGTTAAGGTCGCCAGAAAGGGGCGCTAGGTTTGAGAGAATACGCCATCGATTCAAGGATAAGCCATGCAATTCGCCGACCGCCTCGATCATGTGGAAACCTCCGCCATCCGCGAACTGTTCAAGTTGTTGGGCCGGCCTGGCATCATTTCCTTTGCGGGCGGGTTTCCCGATGCCGCCATGTTCGATGTGGAGGGTATCCGTGAGGCGGTTGGCCAAGCACTGGCACTGGAGCCGGGCGGCGCGCTGCAATACGGTGCCACTGAGGGCTACAACCCTTTGCGCGAACAATTGGCGGCCCTCATGCAGTCCAAGGGGTGCGCCAAGGTGGTGCCCGATGGCCTGATTGTGACCACCGGCAGCCAGCAGGCCCTGGACTTGGTGGGCAAGACTCTGATCAACCCGGGCGACAAGGTCATTGTGGAGGCGCCGACCTTTCTTGCCACCATCCAGTGCTTTCGGCTCTATGGAGCCCAGGTGATCGGTGCACCGATTGACGCTCGGGGTGTTCAGGTGGATCAGCTCGAGCGTCTGATGAAGGAGCATCAACCCAAACTGGTCTATCTGATCCCGACCTTTGGCAATCCCTCAGGAGCCACCCTGAGTCTGGAGCGCCGCCGCCGCATCCTCGAACTTGCCGTCAGCACCCGGACTGTGGTGGTAGAGGACGACCCTTATGGCGACCTCTACTTTGGCACCGCACCACCGCCTTCCATGCTGGCATTGAGTGACAGTGTGCCTGGTAGCCGCGACTGGCTGGTCCACTGTGGATCACTTAGCAAGGTACTGAGTCCTGGCCTGCGCGTGGGCTGGATGATTGCGCCCGAGCAGATGCTGGCCCGGGCCACCATGTGCAAGCAGTTCAGTGATGCGCATACCAGCACTTTTGCCCAGGCCACTGCGGCGCACTATCTGCTGGCTGGCCGCATGCCTGATACCTTGGCGCATGTCCGGCAGGTCTATGCCGAACGCGCTCAGGTGATGGGTGACTGTCTGAAGCAACAATTGGGCGATGCGATCGCCTTCACTCAGCCTGGGGGCGGCCTGTTTTTCTGGGCGCGTCTGACCGGTCACCAGGGAAAACTGGCCGATGCTGGCGAACTGGCGCGCCGTGCCATCGACAAAGGAGTGGCTTTTGTTCCGGGTTCACCGTTTTTCCCCCATGACCCTGACCCAGCCAGCTTGCGGCTGAGTTTTGCCACCGCGGGCGTGGAAAAAATCCGCGAGGGGATTGCGCGGCTGGCGCAGGCATTCTGAAGGACCTGGCCAGCCCAGGCTAGGCTGCATCTCTAGAGTCAGCCACAGCTATTCCTGCCGGGGCAGCTATCTGCCTAGCCAGCCAAGCCGCCTGGCTGCAGCCACCACCTGGGTCCGGTTGCTCACTTGAAATGCGCGCAGGATGGCGGTGATATGGTTTTTGGTGGTTTCCTCAGACAGATTGAGGTGGCGACTGATCACGTTATTGGACTATCCCTCGAGCAGCAGCAGCAGCACTTCCTGCTGCCGTGGGGTCAGTTTGGGCAGATTGGCATAAATGCTGTTGGCGCCAATACTGGTGTCGGAGATGTATTCACCACCGTCGAGAACAACCTTGATGGCGTGAAGCAGTTCTTCGCTATTGCCGGTTTTGTTGACAAAGCCGGAGGCGCCATTTTCCATTACCTGTTGCGCCACCAAAGGGCTGACCGAGCCCGACAAAACGAGCACCGGCAGCGCCGGGTGCTTGCTTAATAGGAGAAGCAAAGCTTCCAAACCATCCACATCAGGAAGCCGGTAGTCCAGCAGCACCAGGTCCAGGTCTGGGTTGTGAGCAGCCAGGTCAAGCGCGCCCGATGCAGTCGCTGTATCCAACACATGGACAGAGTCTGCCAATCCGAGCAGCACCTGGCGCAAACCTTCACGTACCAGTGGGTGGTCGTCAACCACCAGAATTTTTAGGGGGTTGGAGCCAGGGCTGGGGGGTATCGACATAGCCTTTATCTTAAGTCTCTACGATCAAGTCTAAGTCCAAAAAAAAATCCCACCGAAGTGGGATTTACATGGGATAAACCTTTTATTTTGGAGAATTACTTAACTGTGCACCTTCATCATCAAGGGCACAATCAGCAGCGCCACGATATTGATGATCTTGATCAGGGGGTTGACGGCCGGGCCTGCGGTGTCCTTGTAGGGGTCGCCCACGGTGTCGCCGGTGACGGCCGCTTTATGGGCCTCTGAACCTTTGCCCCCATGGTTGCCGTCTTCGATGTACTTTTTGGCATTGTCCCAGGCGCCGCCTCCTGTGCACATGGAAATTGCGACAAACAGGCCGGTGATGATGGTGCCCATCAGCAGGCCGCCCAAGGCAGCTGGCCCCAGAGCCAATCCCACCACCACGGGCACTACCACCGGCAGCAGTGAAGGAATCATCATTTCCTTGATGGCCGCACTGGTGAGCATGTCCACCGCAGTGTCGTATTCAGGTTTGCCAGTGCCGTCCATGATGCCCTTGATGGTCTGAAACTGGCGGCGCACCTCAACCACCACCGAGCCGGCCGCACGTCCCACAGCTTCCATGGCCATGGCGCCAAAGAGGTAGGGGATCAGGCCACCAATGAACAGGCCGATGATCACCATTGGATCGCTCAGGTCAAAACTGATCAGCTTGCCGAAGGATTCAAGCTTGTGGGTGTAGTCGGCAAACAGTACCAGAGAGGCCAGCCCAGCCGAGCCGATGGCGTAACCCTTGGTCACAGCCTTGGTGGTGTTGCCAACAGCGTCCAGTGGGTCGGTGATGTCGCGCACAGAGGAAGGCAGCTCAGCCATTTCGGCGATGCCGCCGGCGTTGTCGGTGATCGGGCCGTAGGCGTCCAGCGCCACGATGATGCCGGCCATCGACAGCATGGACATGGCAGCAATTGCAACGCCGTACAGGCCAGCCAGTTTGAATGCGACCCAGATCGCGATGCAGACGAAAATCACCGGCCAGGCGGTGGAACGCATTGAGACACCCAGGCCGGCAATGATGTTGGTGCCATGGCCGGTGGTGGATGCTTGAGCAATATGGCGAACCGGGCTGTATTGGGTGCCGGTGTAAAACTCGGTGATCCAGACCAGGGCGGCGGTCAGCACCAAGCCGACCACCGTGGCGCCAAACAGCCGCATCTGGCTACCCGACGCGGTGATGGCGTTGTCAGGGATCAACCACTGGGTGACGAAAAAGAAGGCCACCAATGAGAGCGCACCAGCCACCGCCAGGCCCTTGTACAGGGCAGGCATCACATTTTTCATGCCGGGTTGCGCCTTGACAAAAAAGCAGCCGATAATCGAGGCGACGATCGACACTGCACCCAGCGCCAGGGGATAGAGCACCGCGCTGGTGGCCGCGCTGGTGACCAGCAAGGCGCCCAGAACCATGGTGGCAATCAGGGTCACGGCGTAGGTTTCGAACAGGTCGGCGGCCATGCCGGCGCAGTCGCCCACGTTGTCGCCCACGTTGTCGGCAATCACCGCCGGATTGCGGGGGTCATCTTCCGGGATACCTGCTTCCACCTTACCGACCAGGTCAGCGCCCACATCAGCGCCTTTGGTGAAAATGCCGCCACCCAGACGGGCAAAGATGGAAATCAGGGATGAGCCAAAGGCAAAGCCGATCAGTGGGTTGAGAACTTTGGCCAGACTTTTATCGGGAGTCAGGTTGCCATTGCCCATGAGGAACCAGGCGAACACAGTGACACCCAGCAAACCCAGGCCCACCACCAGCATGCCGGTGATGGCGCCGCCGCGGAAGGCAACATCGAGCGCCGGTCCGATGCCGCGGGTGGCTGCCTGTGCGGTGCGGACATTGGCACGCACCGAGACATTCATGCCAATGAAGCCACAGGCCCCTGAGAGCACCGCGCCAACCACAAACCCAAGTGCAGTCTGCGAGTCCAGAAAGATGCCGATCAGTATGGCCAGAACCACGCCGACAATGGCAATGGTTTTGTATTGCCGAGCCAGGTAGGCAGCTGCGCCCGTCTGGATGGCCGCGGCGATTTCCTGCATCCGGGCATTGCCCGCTTCCTGGGAAAGAATCCAACCTCGGGCCCAGAAGCCGTAAATCACGGCGACCAGTCCACACACAAACGCCAGTATCAGCGCTGAGTTGCCTGTCATTTCAGTATCTCCAAATGTTGTGTCGCGACAAAGGTGGCAAGGCAGATGGGCGAGGCCACCGGTGCGTTGCTTCCTCATCACGCCAAGCCGGGAGCCGACAGACGATTGGCCAACCCGGGCAATGTAGCCGCAAATTGGGTCTTCTATCGCGGACAGACAGTAGAATTAGGGTTTTCCCTGAGGCTCTGACCTCCCCCTTTCCGCAACCCCAAGGCACAAGTTTCATGTCACTCGACAATGTTTTACCAGGCAAGAATGTTCCCGATGCATTCAATGTGATCATCGAAATCCCGATGAATGCCGATCCCATCAAATATGAGGTCGACAAGGAGTCAGGCGCGATATTTGTGGATCGCTTCATGGGCACTTCCATGCACTACCCGACCAATTACGGGTATGTTCCAAAAACCATCGCTGGCGATGGAGACCCGGTGGATGTGCTGGTGATCACGCCGTTTCCCCTGATTCCCGGAGTGGTGGTGCCCTGTCGCCCGATTGGCATCCTGAAGATGGAGGATGAGTCCGGCGTGGATGGCAAGGTGCTGGCAGTGCCCATCGACAAAATCCTGCCAATCTACAGCCACTGGAAGAAACCTGAAGACATCAACGCCCTGCGTTTGAAAACGATTGCCCACTTCTTTGAGCACTACAAAGACCTGGAGCCTGGAAAGTGGGTCAAGATTCTGGGCTGGGAGGGCGTGGATGCTGCCAAGCAGGAAATACTTGAGGGCATCGCCAGCTACAACAGAGAGAAATTGACGCAGACCTGAAACCGGGCCAACCCCTGTGCCATCCCAAGCCCAAACTGGCAAGGCTGGCTGATGGCTTACAGATTGCTCGCGCAGCTTCAGGATGGCTGGCGAAAAGGGCTGTGGCGTTCCAGTTCGGCCAGATAGTCATCAATGGCAGGCTCTTCCTGAGCCAGCGCACGCTCGACGGCCTGAGCAAAGGCGGGATTGGCTATCCAATGAGCGCTGCTGCTGCGTACCGGGAGCAGGGCGCGCGCGAGCTTGTGCTCTCCCTGGGCGCCCCCTTCGAAGCGCACCATGCCCTGCTCGATGCACCACTGAATGGGCTGGTAGTAACAAAGGTCGAAGTGAAGGCAGTCCACCCGCTCGAGTGCGCCCCAATAGCGCCCAAAGGTGTGGCCTTGTGCCTGATCAACGCCAATCAGACTGCAGGCGATTGGGCGATTTGCGCGCTCTGCAACGATCATGAGCCAAGCTTCTGTCATATGCTGGGCCATATGTTGCAGAAAAAAATCCTTGCTCAGATAGGGTGCGTTGCCATGCTCGGCATAAGTCTGGCTGTAGCAACGGTAGAAAAAATCCCAGTCAGCCAGTGAAATCTCGCCAGCACGAAGATGACGGTGTGTGACCCCCGCATCCCTGACCTTGCGCTGTTCCTGGCGGATTTTTTTTCGTTTTTCTTGTGACAGCTGGCGCAGAAAATCCTCGAAGTCCAGGTAGGGGGTGGCGCTGTTGTGCCAGTGAAACTGGACCGTATGACGCAGCGACAGGCCAGCCTGCTGACATGTGGCCAGATCCTGCGCACTGGCAAAGAGCAGGTGCAGCGAAGAGACCTTCTGCTGTTCGCAGGTCGCTAGCAAGGCCGACATCAGCGCCATGCGGTCAGCCTCATCGCGCGCCAACAGACGGCTGCCAGCAACCGGGGTGAACGGAACAGCCACCACCGCCTTGGGGTAATAGGCGAGCCCATGCCGGCGATACGCCGATGCCCAGGACCAGTCGAACACATACTCACCATAGGAGTGGGTCTTGAGGTAGAGCGGACAGGCGGCAGCCAGTGTGTCTGCCTGCCACAGTGTGATGAAACAGGGCGTCCAACCGGTGGCGGGGGTGGCGCTGCCACTCAGGTGCAAGGCAGCAAGGTACTCATGGCGCATGAATGGCGTTGGCTGGGATTGCCGCGCCAACAACTGGTTCCATACGTCAGCCTCGATATCCAGAGGAGAAGCCAGCAGGCGAATGACATAATCAGCTTTACCCATCCGAACGCCCCGTACTGTTTCCTAGTTTCATGTCACTCAGCATCTGTGTTGCTCAGCTCGATTTTGTCGTTGGCGATCTGGCAGGTAATGCGCAACGGATCATTGAGGCGGCCCGCAGTGCCCATGCCGCGGGCGCCCGGCTGCTGCTGACTCCTGAATTGTCCATTTGCGGCTACGCTGCGGAAGATCTTTTTCTGCGCCCTGTTTTTCTGGCTGCCTGCGATGATGCCGTGAAAAACGTGGCCAGGGAACTGGCCTCGCTCAAGGGTATGACCGTGGTGGTGGGGCATCCTGCCATGGTAGGTGGTGAGCGCCTGCGTTCCCGCTCGGTGTCCGTACCCTCGAGTTACAACGCCGCCAGCGTGCTGCGTGAGGGCCGCATCCTGGCCACCTATGCCAAGCGTGAGCTGCCCAATTACCAGGTCTTTGATGAGCATCGCTACTTCAGGCCGGGCGAGCAGGTTTGCGTCTTCGAAGCGGGCGAGCCAGGCCAGTCGGTCAGGGTGGGCCTGCTGATTTGCGAGGACGCGTGGTATGAGGCGCCAGCCCGCGAGTCGCGTGCTGCCGGAGCTGAACTGCTGGTGGTGCTCAATGCCTCGCCCTTTCACCTGGGCAAAGGCATGGAGCGCGAACGCATGATGTACAACCGGGTGCAGGCCTGTGGTCTGCCCCTGGTCTATGCCCACCTGGTGGGTGGGCAGGACGAAATCGTCTTTGAGGGTCATTCCTTTGCTCTTGACGCCGATGGGGCGGTTGCAGCCAGGGCCCCGAGCTTTATCGAAGACCTGTTCACTCTTCAGGTGGAGAGGAGGGCCAAAAAATTGCACCTCAGCGGACCGCTTGAGCCTGAGCGCACAGCGGACGCTGACCTGTGGGATGCCTTGGTGTTGGGTGTGCGCGACTATGTTGGTAAAAACGGTTTCCCCGGGGCGATCCTTGGCCTTTCCGGTGGTGTGGACTCGGCTCTGGTGCTGGCTGTTGCCGTGGATGCATTGGGATCGGACAAGGTGCGTGCCATCATGATGCCCTCGCCCTATACCGCCGACATCAGCTGGATCGACGCACGCGAGATGGCGCAGCGCCTTGGGGTGCGCTACGACGAAATGGTCATCACACCCGAATTCGAGGCATTCAAGGCAAGCCTGGCTCATGAATTCCTCGGCCAGCCTGAAGATGCAACTGAGGAAAACATCCAGGCCAGGATTCGTGGCACCTTGTTGATGGCGATTTCCAACAAGAGCGGAAGAATTGTTCTGACCACCGGCAACAAATCCGAGATGGCCACCGGGTACTGCACCCTCTACGGCGACATGGCTGGCGGCTTTGCGGTGATCAAGGACCTGGCCAAGACCACGGTCTTTCGTCTGGCACGCTGGCGCAATACCCATGATCCCTATGGCCGCGGTGCAAGCCCGATTCCCGAGCGCATCATCACCAGGCCGCCGAGTGCCGAGCTGCGCCCGGATCAGAAGGACCAGGACAGTCTGCCACCTTACGAGGTGCTGGACCCGATCCTCGAGCATTACATGGAGAATGACGAGAGCATCGAGGAGATCGTGGCACGGGGATTTGCCCGTGCCGATGTGGAGCAGGTGACCCGATTGATCAAAATCAATGAGTACAAGCGGCGCCAGGCGCCCTTGGGTATTCGGGTCACCCATCGCAGCTTTGGCAAGGATTGGCGTTATCCTATTACCAGCAAGTTCAGGGCCTGAACCCGTTCAGGCATGCATTCAACCCTCTTTGATCCGGAAGCACCATGAAGCAGATCACCGCCATCATCAAACCGTTCAAACTGGAGGAAGTGCGCGAGGCGCTGGCCGAGTGCGGCGTCACCGGCCTGACAGTGACCGAGGTCAAAGGTTTTGGCCGCCAAAAAGGGCATACCGAGTTGTATCGGGGCGCCGAGTATGTGGTTGATTTCTTGCCCAAGGTCAAGGTGGAAGTGGTGGTCAAGTCTGATGACACCGACCGTTGCGTGGATGCGATTGTGAAGGCGGCGCACACTGGCAAGATCGGTGACGGCAAGATTTTCATCACCAGTGTTGAGCGTGTGGTGCGCATCCGTACTGGCGAACTCGACGAGTCGGCGATCTGATATTTTCAGATCTGGTCCATGCGGGGCGAACTTGAAAGTCCCGCAGCTTGTATCAGCTCGGGTAGCAATTCTGCCGGGCGCGCACCGATCCGAATCAACTCCATCTGCCACGGGCTTAAAAACTGCTGCTGCACGACCCCAGCCAGAAAGGCTATCAGGCCGTTGTAGAAGCCGGCGGTGTTGAGCAGGCCAACCGGCTTGTTGTGGTAGCCAAGCTGGCGCCAGGTCCAGACCTCAAAAAATTCTTCCAGGGTGCCGATGCCCCCGGGAAGAGCCACAAATGCATCGGCCCGCTCCGCCATCATCCGCTTGCGATCGTGCATGTTGTCGACGATATGCAGCTCACTGCAATCATTGAGTGCCCATTCCTTTTCCACCAGAGCCTTGGGAATCACGCCGATCACCTGGCCGCCAGATGCCAGCGTGGCCTGAGCCACCACACCCATCAAGCCGGCCTTGCCCCCACCATAGACCAGTTGACCGCCATGTTGGCCAATCCACTGCCCCACTTCCTTTGCCACCTGCTCAAACTCAGGCTGCTGACCCAGCCGAGATCCACAATAGACGCAAAGGGAAAACGTGGGGCTCACAAGACGTACCGGCTTAAGAGCGCGGCAGACCAGATGCCGACGCAAAGCACCAGGCTCAGCAGCACGGCAGCGCTGCCCAGGTCTTTGGCGCGCCTGGACAGATCGTGCCATTCATGGCCGATCCGATCGATGGCAGTTTCAATGCCGCTATTGATGAGTTCGACAATCAGCACCAGGACAACCGATCCGGCCAACAGGGCGGATTCGGCCCAGGATTGACCGACATACAGGGACAGCGGAAGCAAGACAACTGCAAGCAGTGTTTCCAGGCGAAAAGCATGGCCTTGCCAGCCGGTGGCCAAGCCGTGCAGGGAATAGCCCAGGGCATGCCAGATGCGGCGCAGGCCGCGCCGCTGTTTTTGCGGATTGGCAGGCAGGACGGGGGGCGTGGCTGACATAGGCGGATTGTCGCCCATAGGGCTTCAATGGCCAGGCTTTGTCCAGCTGATCAGGCGCGTGCCAGCCAGGGCGTCATGCCAGTACTGTTGCTCGGGATGGAAGCGGCTCAGGATCGCCCAGATGGCTATCCAGGCCAGGATCAGGACAAATGACTGGGCGGTGGAAGCCTGCAAGGGGGCCAGCACCAACAAGGGGGGCAGCAACCATACCCAGCTGAGCAGATAGCGCCATAAGGCGCGGGCCTGGCTCACCGGCTGGCCTTGTCTGTCCACCAGCCGGATATGCCAGGTTTTCATGGCCAGGGTCTGACCGCGCGACCAGAACCATGTGAAATAAATGCCCAGTACCAGAAAAAGAAAAAGTTGTTGGGCCAGCCGGTTGTCCAGCGCGTGGCGGGTTTGGGTCAGGGTGCTGAAGAGGTAAGCTGCAATGAAAACCACTCCAAACAGCAAGACGCCCTCATACAGCCAGCAAGCCAGCCGCCGCCACAGCCCGGGGGCCTGAAGCGAAGCGGGCCCATCGGCATTGGCAGAGGGGGCCAAAGGGGTGGCTTGAGGTTTGGCCGTGGCCTGGTGCTCGGGCAGCAAGGCCATTCAGCGCGGGGCGGCTGACGCAGGGTCAGGCAGTTGCAGCTCGGTCACCGGGGCAGGCGCGATGGGCTGATGATCGGGGCCGTCCGGGGGGGACTGGATAGGCAGCAAGGTGTTGCGTTGTATTGGCAGCTTGTGCGCTTTGGCCTCGGCCAGGCGCTGTTGCGAGGCTGGCAGTTGCTGCGGATAGGCATGCTTTTCAGTCGGCAAGGGGCGCACAACAGCTGCTCCAGCAGTTGCAGGCGCCTCGGCGGCCAAACGCCGACGTTCATCTGCGCTCAGGCTCAGGTAAGAGCGCCATTGGGCGGCCTTTTCTTCTGCGCTGAGGGATCGGGTCTCAGCGTAGTTCAGGCGCGCCTGCGACCGCTGTTGCTGGGTGAGCAGCACCCAGTCTCGCATGCGGCTGTGCAGCAGGGCCTGCTCGGAGGCAGACATGGCATGGAAGTTTTTGGACAGCGCAAGCCACTTGCGCTTGCGCTCTGCGGGCAAGGTGTCCCAGTTCAGGGCTAGGGGTTGCAGGGCCCGTTGTTGTTCAGCGCTGAGCTGATTCCAGGTCGGGCGAGAGGCAGCGGGTTTGGCGACTTTGCGTTCCTTGGGTGCAGCCGTCGCGCTGGGGCTGGTTTGGGCCAAGGCAGTGGCCGCCTGCGCCGGCGGCAAACCAATGGTGTAGGCGCTCAGGGTCAAGGCAATGGCGCAAGCCGCCAGCCAGCCTGGGGCCTGGTCATGCTGCCAGCGGAAAAAAGTGGCCGGTTTCATGCTGTGGGCTCAATCCTTGGGTTTGGTGTCAAGCAGGCTTGCCTTGAGGTACTGGGCAAAACCAGGGTCGGCGTAGGCCGCCGGTGGCAGGTCATCGGTCAGGATGGCGGCATCGAGGTCGGCCAGTTCATGAGCCCGGTCATTGTTGAACAGAAGGTTGAGGGCAAGCAACCCTGCAATCAGCGCCATCAGCGGCATGAGCGAAGCGGCAAAACGCCACAACCAGAATCCACCTGACAGGGCAAGGGTGGAGCTGCCGTTATGAACAGCGGAAGAAGCGGCCACTGGCCGAATCTGCTTGGACAGGGCCATTTGCCGGGCAACCCTGAGCCGCTCGGAAATGTCGTGTGGCAGGCCGTCGACCGATTCCGACAGGCGCAAGGCCAGCTCGCGCCCAAGCTGATCTTCCCGCGACATCGACTGAAAATGATTGAAATGTTTCATAGTTGTATCCCCTTGGCCTTCAATGCCTTACTCAGAGCCTGGACGGCCCTTGAGCAATGCGTTTTCACGCTACCTTCGGAACATCCCATGGCCGCAGCGGTCTCCGCCACGTCCAAATCCTCCCAATAACGCAGCAGGAAGGCTTCCCGTTGACGAGCGGGCAAAGCCTGGATTTCCTGCTCGATCTCACGCAGAACCTGGGCCCGCTGACTGCTCGTTTCAGCACTTTCAACCTGCTCGGATGTCTGGGAGACATCCAGGGTTTCCAGCAGGTCAAATTCGCCCTCGTCGTCCAGGCCTTCAAAGTCCCCCAGGTTGGAGAACAGCGCGTTGCGGGACTTTCTGCGTCGAAACCAGTCCAGGGTGGTGTTGGACAGTATGCGCTGAAACAACATGGGCAATTCCTCGACCGGCTTGTGCCCATAGTGCTCGACCAGCTTCATCATGCTGTCCTGCACGATGTCCAGCGCCGAGTCAATGTCTCGCACATGGTAGACAGAGCGCTTGAAGGCCCGTTTCTCTACACTCTTGAGAAAGTTCGACAGTTCGAGCTCGCTGGCCAAAGACTGTGTCCGCGCTTAGATAGGAGATGTGTTTGCCACCTCAGCAGGCGGCCAACTCGTCTCGCATTATGACACCCCTGCGGATTGGTCTTTCAGTAATGCGATAATGCGGCCTGCTAACTGATTGCAAACGGGTCATGTTCCGGCGCTGCAGACCGTGCGCCCCTGTTCATTGACCTCAAGTCCCGACGCGATGCCAAAAGCATTGGCTAAGGGGCACCCAAGGTTTTTCGTCAGAGAAATTCGCAAAGGTTCATCATGGAAATTTCCAAAATAGAAGTCGCATCCGCCGCTGCCGCCGCCGCTGGTGACGATTCTGAATTGCGTGGTGCCGAGATCATGGTCAAGGCCCTGCATGCTGAAGGCGTCAAATTTGTCTGGGGCTATCCGGGCGGTGCTGTGCTGCATATTTACGATGCCCTGTACAAGCAGGGCAGCATCCAGCACATCCTGGTGCGGCATGAGCAGGCCGCTGTTCATGCCGCCGATGGTTACGCCCGGGCCACCGGGGACGTGGGCGTGGCCCTGGTGACCTCCGGCCCTGGAGTGACCAACGCCGTGACCGGCATTGCCACGGCCTATATGGACAGTATTCCGATGGTGATCCTGACTGGCCAGGTGCCCACGCCGGCCATAGGTCTGGACGCCTTTCAGGAGTGCGATACCGTGGGCATCACCCGCCCGATTGTGAAGCACAATTTCCTGATCAAGGACGTACGCGAGATGGCTGAGACCATGAAAAAGGCCTTCCATATCGCGCGCAGTGGCCGCCCCGGACCGGTGGTGGTGGACATTCCCAAGGATGTTTCCTTCAAGAAAACTGCCTTTGATGGCTATCCGCAAACGGTCTCGATGCGCTCTTACAACCCGGTGCGCAAGGGCCACAGCGGGCAGATTCGCAAGGCTTTGCAACTTCTACTTGCTGCCAAGCGTCCCTATATTTACACCGGCGGCGGTGTGCTGATGAGCAATGCCAGCAAGGAACTGCGCGAGTTGGTCGACATGCTTGGCTTTCCGGTCACCAATACGCTCATGGGGCTGGGAGCCTACCCCGCCACCGACCGAAAGTTTCTGGGTATGCTGGGCATGCACGGAACCTTGGAGGCCAACAATGCCATGCAAAACTGCGATGTCCTGCTGGCGGTCGGCGCCCGCTTTGATGATCGCGTGATCGGTAACCCCAAGCATTTTGCCCAGAACGAACGCAAGATCATCCACATAGACATTGACCCATCCAGCATCTCCAAGCGGGTCAAGGTGGACATACCGATTGTGGGCGATGTCAAGGATGTGCTGTCCGAGATGATCGCCATGATCAAGGAAAGCCCGCTGCGGCCTGATCCTGCAGACCTCGCCGCTTGGTGGGAGGCGCTGGAGGTCTGGCGCCGGCGCGATTGCCTGAAATACGACCGCGACAACAAGGAAGTGATCAAGCCTCAGTATGTGATCGAGACCCTCTGGAATATGACCCGCAATGAGGATGTCTACATCAGCTCGGATGTTGGCCAGCACCAGATGTGGGCGGCACAGTATTTCAAGTTCAACGAGCCCCGGCGCTGGCTCAATTCGGGCGGATTGGGCACCATGGGCGTGGGCATACCGTATGCCATGGGCGTCAAGCTGGCGCGGCCTGAGAGTGAGGTTTTCTGCGTCACCGGTGAAGGATCGGTGCAAATGTGCATCCAGGAACTCTCGACCTGCCTGCAGTACAACACCCCGATCAAGGTGCTTTCACTCAACAACCGCTACCTGGGCATGGTGCGCCAATGGCAGGAAATTGAGTACTCTGGCCGCTACAGCCATAGCTACATGGACGCTTTGCCTGATTTCGTCAAGCTGGCGCAAGCCTATGGCCATGTCGGCATGCTGATCGAGCGGCCGCAGGATGTGGAGCCAGCCCTGCGTGAGGCCCGCAAGTTGAAGGACAGAACGGTCTTTCTTGATTTCCGCACCGATCCGACGGAAAACGTATTCACCATGGTCCAGGCCGGCAAGCGCATCACTGAAATGCTGTTGGGCAGCGAAGACCTGTAATTGTCATTGGAAGAATCTATTGCTCACCAAGCCCGGGCATTACCCTGCCCGGGGTAGGGTGGCGCAAGCAGTTGCTTGTGCATAGGCGAAAAGAGGAATCACATTCATGAAACACATCATTGCCGTGCTTTTGGAAAATGAACCTGGCGCCCTGTCGCGTGTGGTTGGACTATTCTCGGCCCGGGGCTACAACATCGAGTCCTTGACCGTCGCACCGACCGAAGACCCGAGCCTGTCACGCATGACCATCGAGACCACCGGTTCCGATGATGTCATCGAGCAAATCACCAAGCACCTCAACCGCCTGATTGAAGTGGTCAAAGTGGTCGACCTGACCGAGGGTTCCTATATCGAGCGCGAGCTCATGATGGTCAAGGTGCGCGCTGTCGGCAAGGAGCGCGACGAAATGAAGCGTATGGCCGATATCTTCCGGGGGCGCATCATTGATGTGACCGACCGGAGCTACACCATCGAGATGACCGGTGACCAATCCAAGAATGATGCTTTTTTGCAGGCGATCGACCGGTCCGCCATCCTGGAAACCGTTCGCACGGGCAGCAGCGGCATCGGCCGTGGCGAACGCATTTTGCGCGTTTGATCGATCCCGCTAGTTTTTATGAAGGAGAGAGAAGTGAAAGTTTTTTACGACAAAGACTGTGACCTGAGCTTGATCAAGGGCAAAACGGTGGCCATCATCGGCTACGGCAGCCAGGGCCACGCCCATGCCCAAAACCTCAACGACAGCGGCGTCAAGGTCGTGGTCGGCCTGCGCAAGGGCGGTGCGTCCTGGGACAAGGTTGGCAAGGCCGGGTTGACGGTGATGGAGGTCAATGATGCCGTCAAGATGGCTGATGTGGTCATGATCCTGTTGCCGGACGAACAGATTGCCGAGGTCTACACCAACAATGTGGCGCCCAATATTCGCAAGGGCGCCTCACTGGCCTTTGCCCATGGTTTCAATGTGCACTACAACCAGGTTGTTCCCCGAGCCGACCTCGATGTGTGGATGGTCGCGCCCAAAGCGCCCGGACATACCGTCCGTTCCACCTACACCCAGGGTGGCGGTGTGCCGCATCTGGTGGCGGTGCATCAGGACAAAAGCGGCAAGGCACGCGATCTGGCCTTGTCCTACGCCATGGCCAATGGCGGGGGCAAGGCGGGCATCATTGAGACCAACTTCAAGGAAGAGACCGAGACGGACCTCTTTGGTGAGCAGGCGGTACTCTGTGGTGGCGCTGTCGAGTTGATCAAGATGGGCTATGAAACATTGGTTGAAGCTGGCTATGCCCCGGAGATGGCCTACTTCGAGTGCCTGCATGAGCTCAAGCTGATCGTGGACCTGATCTACGAGGGCGGCATTGCCAACATTAACTATTCGATTTCGAACAACGCGGACTTCGGCGAGTACGTCACCGGACCCGAGGTCATCAATGAGCAGTCCCGAGCCGCCATGCGCAACGCGCTCAAGCGGGTGCAGAACGGCGACTATGCCAAGATGTTCATTCAGGAAGGTCGTCTGAACTATCCCAGCATGACAGCCCGCCGCCGCAACACGGCCGAGCATTCGATCGAGGTGGTGGGCGCCCAGTTGCGTGCCATGATGCCCTGGATTGCCAAGAACAAGCTGGTGGACCAAAGTCGCAACTGATGGCGGATCGCAACTCAACACCAACAAGGGCCACTTGCGTGGCCCTTGTTGTTCCAGGGTCTTGGGGTTGACATACACTTGCGCCATGCAACACGAACAGCCATCGACCACGGAAGCGGCTCCGGTCCTGCTGCGCAAGCGCCGCAAGGGCATTTACATTCTGCCCAACCTTTTCACGCTGGCGGCTCTGTTCGGTGGTTTTTATGCCATTGTCATGGCCATGAACGAGCGGTTCGAGCAGGCGGCCATCGGTGTCTTTTTTGCCATGGTGCTCGACAGCCTGGACGGCCGGGTGGCCCGCATGACCAATACCCAGAGTGCATTTGGCGAGCAGATGGACTCGCTGTCTGACATGGTGTCTTTTGGCGCCGCGCCCGCCCTGATTGCCTATGAATGGGCGCTCAAAGGACTTGGGCGCTGGGGCTGGATTGCCGCTTTCGTCTACTGCGCCTGCGCTGCATTGCGCCTGGCCCGTTTCAACGTCAACACCGCGGTGGTGGACAAGCGCTATTTCCAGGGTCTGCCTTCCCCGGCTGCAGCTGCACTGGTGACCGGGTTTATCTGGATCATGAATGAGCTCGACATCAAGGGGCCGCAAGTGGCCTGGCCAATGGCTGTGCTGGCGCTGTATGCCGGGCTGACCATGGTCAGCAATGTGCCTTTTTACAGCTTCAAGGATCTGAGGATGAAAAAGAGCGTCCCCTTCGTGGTGGTCGTGCTGATTGTCCTGGCCATTGCGGTCGTCAATATCCATCCGCCGACCGTGCTGTTTGCGACTTTTGTCATCTACGGGGTCAGTGGCTACCTGGTCTACGGCTGGCGCAAACTCAAGGGGCGGCCCACCAGTGTCATCAGCACCAACACCGACGAGCCCGATGAGCGTGGCTTGCATCGCTGAGCGACCGGGCACAGGCCAGTTGAAAATTTGTGTTACATTGAGGCTATGGACAAGTTGCTGCTAAACCTGCTACTTCTGACACGCCACTACGGGCGGATGCAGTAGCGCACGCGACGAATTCCACAAGGGCCCGTATGCAAAAGCAGCGGGCCTTTTTGTTTTGGCAACCGGTTTTTTTGGAGGCATGAAATGGCTGACAAGCTGATCATTTTCGACACCACCTTGCGCGATGGCGAGCAGTCGCCAGGGGCGTCCATGACCAAGGACGAAAAACTGCGGATTGCCCGGCAGCTTGAGCGCTTGAAGGTGGACGTGATCGAGGCAGGTTTTGCTGCCAGCTCCAACGGCGATTTCGAGGCGGTCCAGACGATCGCCAGAACGATCAAGGATTCCACCATCTGTTCTCTGTCGCGAGCCAATGATCGTGACATTTCACGCTCGGCCGAAGCCCTTAAGGGCGCCGCCAGTGCTCGCATTCATACCTTCATTGCCACCAGCCCCCTGCACATGGAAAAAAAGCTGCGCATGACGCCTGAGCAGGTGCTGGAGCAAGCCAAGCTGGCGGTGCGCTTTGCCCGCAACCAGGTTGCCGATGTCGAGTTCAGCCCGGAGGATGGCTATCGCAGCGAAATCGACTTTCTCTGCCGGGTGTTGGAGACTGTCATCAAGGAGGGGGCCACCACGCTGAACATTCCCGACACCGTGGGCTATGCGGTGCCGGAGCTCTACGGCGAGTTCATCAGGACCCTGCGCGAGAAGATACCCAACTCCGACAAGGCGGTCTGGTCGGTGCACTGCCACAACGACCTGGGCATGGCCGTGGCCAATTCCCTTGCGGGTGTGAAGATAGGCGGCGCGCGCCAGGTGGAATGCACCATCAACGGCCTGGGGGAACGTGCCGGCAACTGCGCCCTGGAAGAGATTGTGATGGCGGTTCGTACCCGAAAGGATTATTTTGGGCTCGAGGTTGGCATTGACGCAACGCAAATTGTGCCTGCCAGCCGCATGGTGAGTCAGACCACCGGTTTTGTGGTTCAGCCCAACAAGGCAGTGGTGGGTGCGAATGCATTTGCCCACGCCTCAGGCATTCATCAGGACGGGGTGCTCAAGGCGCGTGACACCTACGAGATCATGCGCGCCGAGGATGTGGGCTGGAGTGCCAACAAGATTGTGCTGGGCAAGCTGTCAGGCCGCAATGCCTTCAAGCAGCGCCTGCAGGATTTGGGTGTTTTGCTCGATAGCGAAACTGAACTCAACACTGCTTTTGCCCGCTTCAAGGAACTGGCCGATCGCAAAAGCGAGATTTTTGATGAAGATATTCTCGCCCTGGTGAGCGACGAGAGCCTGACCAGTGAGAAGGAAAAATATGGCTTTGTTTCCTTGTCGCAGCACAGCGAGACTGGCGAGCGGCCGCATGCGGCCATCGTCTTCACGGTGGATGGCAAGGAAGTGCATGGCGAGTCTGACGGTAACGGCCCGGTCGATGCTTCCCTCAAGGCGATCGAATCACACGCCAAGAGCGGTGCTGAAATGGTTCTCTATTCGGTCAATGCGATCAGCGGCTCCACGGAAAGCCAGGGCGAGGTCACTGTGCGGCTGCAAAATAGCGGCCGGGTGGTCAATGGGGTCGGAGCTGACCCCGACATCGTGGTGGCTTCTGCCAAGGCCTATTTAAGCGCGCTCAACAAGTTGCACAGCAAGTCCGACCGGGTCGCGGCTCAGGGTTGAGTGTTGTAAATCTGTCAACCTGGCTTCAAAAAGTACGCACAACTGATTGATTTTTCAGGATTTTCCCGTTTAAACTGGTTAGGCTTTTTTTCTGAGGATTGTGCATGCTTGCTGCCACGGCCAGCCACAGGGCCAGATTGTTGACCAGGTTCAGGGTGATCTTGCTCGCCGGACTTTCGGCGATCTTGATGCTTGCGCCCCTGGAGGCTGTCCAGGCGGCAGACAATTCAGCCCGATCTTCCTCCCCTCAGGCTCAGCGCAAGCCGGCCAAGAAGTCTCCCTCAGCCAGCAAATCGGCCAAGGCCAAGCGCCAGTCCCTAGCTGCCAGGAAGACTGATCTTCGCCCCTCATTCGGGCATCTGGCGGGCCTGCACCGCGCGGAGGACCCCCTGGACCTGAAGTCCAGTGTGGCTTTGGTGGTGGATCAGGATACCCAGGAAGTCCTGTTCAGCAAGAACGAACAGGCAGTGCTCCCGATTGCTTCCCTGACCAAGTTGATGACCGGATTGGTCATCAGCGAGGCCCAGCTTCCCATGGATGAGTTGATCACCATCACCGAAGCTGATGTTGACACTGAAAAAGGCAGCCGCTCTCGACTGAAGGTCGGCACCCAACTAAGCCGGGGTGAACTGCTGCATCTGGCCCTGATGGCCAGCGAAAATCGTGCCGCCCATGCCTTGGGACGAACCTATCCTGGCGGGCTGGTCGAGTTTGTCGGGCTCATGAATGCCAAGGCCCGTCTGTTGGGAATGAACGACACGGTCTATGTCGAACCCACCGGACTGTCAAGCCGCAACCAATCAAGTGCCCAAGACCTGGCCCAATTGGCCCAAGCGGCTTCCTCAGACCTGATGTTGCGTGAGCTGTCGACCTCTCAGAGCCACCAGGTGGCAGTGGGTCGCAAGGTTCTGCAATACAAGAACACCAATGGCCTGATCAGTAATCCTGCCTGGGACATTGGATTGCAGAAGACGGGCTATATTTCCGAGGCTGGCCGCTGCCTGGTGATGCAGGCGCGGATTGCCGGTCGCAAGCTGATCATGGTCATCCTCGATTCTGGCGGCAAGCTGGCCCGGGTCACCGATGCTGAGCGCATACGGCGTTGGCTGGAGCGAAACCATCACGGTGCCTACCGCGACAAGCAGTCCACTGACCCTGCCTGATCACGCGCCGGCCTGAGCATCGTAGGCCAAATGTTGGTCTCAGCCTGACTGAGACTGCTGGGTGTAGCCCAGAGACTGCGAAATTTCATTGGCCACTGCCTGCAAGCTGCCCAGCCAGGATTCTTCGAGCCGGCTGGTAGGGGCAGAGATCGACAAGCCAGCCACCAGCCGGCCCTGGTCGTCCAGAATGCCAGCGGCCATGCAGCGTACGCCCACTTCAAGTTCCTCATCGTCACGTGCCACACCGGTCTGTCGCACTTTGGTAAGTTCGCGCTCCAGCGTGGCCAATTGGGTGATGCTGTTTTTTGTATGGCCAGCCAGGCCGGTGCGGCTGGCATAGGTTCGCACCCGCTGCGGTTCATCGGCAGCAAGGAACAATTTACCGACAGATGTCAGATGCAGTGGCGCCCGGCCCCCGATGGCCCGGACCACCTGCATGCCGGAGCGCTCACTGTAGGCGCGCTCGATATAGACGATTTCGTCGCCTTGGCGAATGCTCAGGCTGACCGGTTGCTGGATCTGTTTGTGCAATTCCCGCATTGGCGCCAGCGCTGCATCACGCACATTCAGGCGAGACTTCACCAGATTGCCCAGTTCCAGCAGGCGCATGCCCAGTCGGTAGGTGCCGGCTTGCGGCCGGTCGATAAATCGCCCGGTGGCCAGGTCGTTGAGAATGCGATGCGCAGTGGAAGGGTGCAGACCGGTGCGCTCGCTGATTTCCTTGAGCGAAACCGGCTCTTCACGCGAGGCCAGCACATCGATCAGGGTAAACATCCGCTCTATCACCTGAACGGTCGGAGCGTTTGGGGTTTGGGAGACGATTTTTTTCATGGCGGTACGAAACCGCAGATTTTATCTTGTGAAATTGTGCCCGCGTACCCATTCCCCCCCGACCAGCATCTCATTGGGAAGAAAGCGCGCTTTGTAATTCATCTTGGGGCTTTGAGCAATCCAGTAGCCCAGGTAGACATAAGGCAAGGTCAGACGCCGGGCCTGCTCAATCTGCCAAAGAATGCTGTAGGTGCCATAGCTGGCGCTGTGTTCGGGCTCGTAGAAGGTGTAGACCGCTGAAATGCCATCTTCAAGCACATCCAGTATGGACACCATGCACAGACGCCCCAATTCATCGCCCTGGGCGGGTTCGCGAAATTCGACCAACCGGGAGTTGACGCGGCTGTGCAGCAGGAACTGGGTGTACTGATCAATGCTGTCCTGATCCATGCCGCCACCTGCATGACGCCCATTCTGGTAGCGTAGATACAACTGGTAATGCTCAGGCAGGTAGCAGAGTTTGAGCACCCGGGTCTGCAGGGTGGCGTGCTCCAGCCATGCCCGGCGTTGACTGCGGCTGGGGGAAAAGTCCTCGGCCCGCACACGCAAGGGCACGCAGGCCTGGCAATCGTCGCAGTGGGGACGATAGGTGAACATGCCGCTGCGCCTGAAGCCCTGGCTCACCAGGGTGGAATAGGTTGCGTTATTGATCAGCTGGCTGGGCGTGGCGACTTGGGAGCGGGCCTGTCGCTGCTCAAGGTAGCTGCAGGCGTAGGGTGCGGTCGCATAGAACTGCAGCGTCTGTAGGGGCAGATCCTTGAGGTGCGTCACTGGTTGGAAAAGCGGATTGACAGGTTGCGCCAGTATAGAGGGTCAAACTGCCATCGCGGGGCGGGCTGTGCGCAGGCCTTGGCAATATGCCGCAGGAACTCAACCCGTGCCACTTCATGCGCGCCCAGCGAGGCCAGGTGCCGGGTGTTCTGCTGACAGTCGATCATGGCAATCTGGTGGTGGCGACAGAACGCGACCAGGGCCGCCAGGGCGATCTTGGAGGCGTCGGTGGCGCGCGCAAACATGGATTCACCGAACACAGCATGGCCCAGGGCAACACAGTACAAGCCTCCCACCAGTTCATCCTTGACCCAGGTTTCAACACTGTGGGCCAGACCAGCCCGATGCAGCTGGCGGTAGGCTTGAACCATCTCGGGCACGATCCAGGTGCCGCTCTGTCCGGCGCGAGGGCTGCTGGCACATGCTGTAATCACTGCGTCAAACGCCGAGTCGATGCGGATGGCGCAGTCAGGGGTGCGAAGAAATTTTTCCAGCGCCTTGCGCAAGGAGCGATGCACAATAAAGCGTTTCACATCCAGCACCATGCGCGGATCGGTGCTCCACCACAGGATCGGTTCGCCCTTGCTGAACCATGGAAAGATGCCACGTGCATAAGCCTGGTGCAAAGTGTCGGGGTCCAGCGACCCACCCGCCGCCAGCAGACCGGGCGCGGGCGTTCCAGGCCCCCAGGCCCCACCCACGTCGGGAAAGTCCTGTTGCGGCTCCAGCCAAGGCACAGAAAGAGCTTCGGTCTGCATGCGGCTCACTGTAGCCGAGTCGGCTTGCCTGATCCAGCCGGTAGAATACGGTCCATCGGGGCGTAGCGCAGTCTGGTAGCGCATCTGCTTTGGGAGCAGAGGGTCGTACGTTCGAATCGTATCGCCCCGACCATTTTCTTCATCAGCCCTCCATCTGCCCGTAGCTCAGTTGGATAGAGCAACAGCCTTCTAAGCTGTAGGTCACAGGTTCGACTCCTGTCGGGCAGGCCAGCTTTTCCTTTCTAGGAAGCCTCCTCAAAACCTGGGGCGTTTCAGTTGTGAGCTTAGGCTAGAGAAAACATCGCGTGCATGGGCGGCGGATCGCAGCACCGCATCGCGCGCTACGCTGATGGATTTGAGCATGAACAAGAATCCGTGAATCGTGCACTCTACGCACTCAAAAACAACCGGAACTCCTGAGTCTAGAAGCCTTTGCGCAAAAATAGCATTATCGTCGCGTCGGGCGTCAAAACCGGCCGTCATCAAGAAAGTAGGGGGCATACGGCTGAGGTCGCTTATGAGCAGCGGCTGCACACGAGGGTCAAGCCGATCCTCTGGAGAATTAAGATAATTTTTCATGCTCCAGACAAGTAGGTCTTGTTCGAGAAAATAGCCTTTGGAGTATTTCTCGATCGATTCCGAAGGGCCGGCCGAACCTACACCGGGATACCATAGGAACTGATGGCAGATTGCTGGCTTGCCGCGCTGTTGAGCCAAATAACTGGTGCTTATTGCAAGTGTGCCTCCGGACGAGTCGCCGCCGACAGCGATACGTGTTGCATCGACGCCGATGGATGAGGCATTTTCCCACGCCCAAAGGGTCGCTGCATACGAATCCTCCAATGCTACGGGAAAACGATGTTCAGGGCCTCGGCGATACTCTACCGACATAACAATGCATTCCGCGTGATGTGCCATCACTCGACAGAAACTGTCAAGCGTTTCCAAATCACCAAGAACATATCCGCCAGCATGGAAAAAGACCAGCAGCGGCAATGGCTCCTCAGTGACAGGGCGGGGGCGATAGAATCGCACATTAAGCGCAGTACTGTTGACGGGGATAGTTGTGTTCTCTACCGCAGCAAGTACCGGCGGATCATCCAGGGCTTCTTCCCTCACAAACCGACTCAACCAGTCGCGGGCGTCCTGCGGCGTCATCTTTCCAAGATTCCCACAGCCAGCTGCATACATTTTGGCGAGAAGTGATGCAGTTTCAGTGCAGGGTGCTGGCGTGGCTCTTCCAATGAATTGTTTAGAAGTCTTCAGTGCTGAGTCCATGGGAAAATCTCCATTCAGAATAATTACGATGCCAGCATAGTGCAGAAAAATAACATTTAAATCGGTAGCTAAATGCAGATTAGCCAACAAAAAATAATGTTAAAAAATAACCTCTGTAAGTCGCTTAGTTCTGTTTCGCGTTCTTGATTTTGGTCCAAGGTTCGCGGCTGTACCGCACCACTTCGTCGCGAACTTCGTAAGGAAATTTCGACGGCATTGCTTTCTCATAGGCCGGCCGCAACCTCCAGCGCTCAAGCCATGCGGTGACTCCTTGATACTCGTCAAGCATCATGTCGAGACCTAGTTTCTCAGCGGTAATTATGTAAGGCAAAACCGCAAGATCTGCAAGCGTTGGCCTCCCACCGACCAGCCAAACCTGTTGCGCAAGTACTTTTTCCATTTCTACCAACGTGCGATAAAGCGTGCTCATAGAGTTCATGAACTCTTGCGATTCGTACCCTTGCTTTAGTATCCTGAGCTGCCGCTCTCGGCGATTTGGATCGATCACTTTGGCGAGCAGTTCATCAATCTCTGCGGGACTCTTCTTGAGCCAAACCGGTCGGATCAGGGCCGTCCATGCCAGCCCCGCCCAATTAAGGTGAAGGATTTCGTCCACCCATTTCGTCCATTTGCGCATCTGCGCCTGAGCATAGGCGCCTTCAGGCTTGAGCGAGTCAGGCGAGTACTTGGTGTCGAGATACTCCATGATGATCGTCGATTCGAGAATTGTTTTCCCGTCATCGATTAGTGAGGGAACGACTCCCTTAGGATTTATCTTAAGATACTCGGGCCGTAGATTTTCCTTCTCGACGAGATTGACGATCTTGCTGTCCCACGAAATGACTTTCTCGGCAAGCACCGCGCGGACCTTGGCTGCGCAGGGCGAGTTTTGGTTGTGATAGAGCGTGATCATGATGCGCTATTTTTTCCGAGCGTCTCCATAAGGATAAATAATTTTGCCTGTCGAATATTCAGGCGGCCACAAGATCGGTTGGTTCTCTCCGGCTTTAAATTGAGGGAGGTCATTGGGCCTCACGTTCTGAAACTGCGTTAGAACCATTCTTGGCTTGGACCATTCTCCGTCCTTGCCAAACTCCATATCCCCAACCACGGTATTGAACTTATTGCTGTGTATGTACTTGGCCAGCACGTTGTGGTCGAGACTCTTAGTCGCGGTGACTGCCTGTGCCAGAACCTGAGGCGCCGCATATCCGAGTGGAACAAAGGAGTAGCCCGCCGGGTCGGTCTTTAGTTCTGGTGCCTTGGCCTGGTAGCGAGTCATCAAATCGTCGAGCCCCGGGAAATTGAGTTTGGGCGAGCGAACGAAGGCCTCGTGGATGAGCAAGCCGTTGGCAATCGGGCCGAGGCTGACTTTGATCGGCGTCACCACCATGCCAATCATCGCGCCGCCAAAAATCTTCGGATTCAAGCCGACATCATTAGCTGCACGGACGATGCCAGCGGTGTCCGGCGGATAGGCGCCGACGTAGACGATGTCGGCTTCGACGGCTTTCAGTGCGCGAATTACCGGGAGAAAGTCCGTAGTGGTCGGCGGATAGCTCTTGTCATAGATCAGCTTGAAACCGTGCTTCTTAAGCTCCTCTCGTGCGCCCTGCGCAACGCTATGCCCAAACTCAGCGTCGGCGGCGAGAATTGCAACAGTCTGCGGCTTTGGCTTCTGTTGCGCAGCGATCTCGAAAAAACCATCAGAGAACGCATTGTCACCTGAGGTTCCTGCCGGCAACATAGAGAAGTACTTGTCGTACTTGAACTTTCGGTTGATGCCAGTAGCTGTGAAACTAATCGTCATCTTTTTATTCTGGATGATGACCGGCATCGCCGCAGCGACGTAGTTCGTCGCAACGGGACCAAGCAGAAGGTCGGCCTTGTCCAAGGTAATAAGCTTGGTGTAGAGGCCCGGCACGTTCGAGGGATTACTCTGGTCGTCGTAGACAATCAACTGAATTTGCCGGCCCAGCAACCCGCCTTTTTCGTTGACATCGTCGCGCCAAAGCTCGACCGCAGCCTGCACCATTTTGCCAACAGACGCGCTTCCGCCGGTAAGCGCTAGGCTCATGCCAACCTTGATTGGGTTGGTCTGTGCCGAGGCGCCCGACACGGCGAGCATACTCGCTATCAGAGCCACGCCACATGCGCGGAGCGCATTCAAACATACCTTTAACATGGTTTAGTCTCCTTTGTGATAGATAAAATTACATCCCAAGATAGAACTGGCGAATCAGGTCGTTGTTGTTCAGTTCGTCGGCCGATGAGCCTTCAAACTCGATGCAGCCGTGCACAAGGACGTAGCCACGGTCGGCGATGCGTAGCGCCTGGGTGAAATTCTGTTCAGCCATCAGGACTGTGAGATTGAAATGATCCTTGAGCTGCTTGATGGCGTCTATGGTGCGGCTGACCATTAGAGGCGAGAGGCCGACCGAAGGCTCATCGACCAGGAGAATGCGCGGATTGAGCATCAGCGCGCGTGCCAGCGCCAGCATCTGTTGCTCGCCGCCCGACATCGAACCTGCAAGTTGCCCCTTGCGTTCGGCCAGGCGCGGAAAGATTTCGAAGCAGAAATCGAGATTGGCCTTGCTGTGATCGCGCGCCTTGGGACGGCTGGCGCCGAGCAACAAGTTTTCTTTCACGGTCTGGCGTGGAAATAGCCTGCGGCCCTCGGGCACCAGCGCGATGCCGAGGTCGACGATCTGCTCGGTGGTGAGCCCCGACAGATCGTGGCTTTCGCCGTCGATTTTGACGGTGATCTTGCCCTTGGTTGGTCGTACCCAGCCAATGATGCATTTCATCAAGGTGCTTTTGCCGTTGCCATTGGTGCCGAGCAGCACTACTGTCTCGCCGCTGTCGACGCGCAGGGAAACGTTTTCCAGCACCCGCACCGAGCCATAGGCGGCGTCGATTCCTTCGACGATGATGCAGTTGGTACTAGGTGCCAAGATAGGCTCCTACGACTTCTTTATCCTTGATCACATCCTGTGGATTGCCGTCGGCAATCTTCTTGCCGTTGACAAGCACCACCAGACGCTGGGAGAAGGTCATGACGGCGCTCATGATGTGCTCGATCATGACGATGGTGATGCCGCGCGCGTTCATGCTGATTAGCAGCGCCACGATGTCATCGACCTCGGAATGCGACAGGCCGGCCATGGATTCATCCGCGATCAGGAGCTTGGGCTCCGTTGCCATGGCTCGGGCCAGCTCAAGCTTGCGTATTTCGACCTGGGTTAGTTCGGTGGTGTATTTCGACGCCTTGTCCTGCAGCGTGACCAATCCGAGCAACTCCATGCAGCGGTCGTCGAGCTCGGCATGCGCAAGATGCGATCCCGGCCGTGCATTCACTGTGTAGAGCAAGGGTACGCGTATATTTTCGGCGACCGTCATGCTCCTGAACGGGCGCGGAAGTTGGAAGCTACGGGCGATGCCTAGTCGGGTGCGCTGATGCGTTAACATGCCATCGATCTTTTTGCCGTCGAAGGTGACGCTGCCAGTTTCGTTGTGCAGAGTGCCGCAAATGCAATTGACCAGCGTGCTTTTGCCAGAACCATTGGGGCCGATCAGGCCGAGACGCTGGCCCTGCGGCACCGACAGTTCGACGCCGTCCAGCGCGACGAAGCCACCGAAACGCTTTTTCAATTGGTCGATGTGAAGGATCGGCGGGGTCACGAATCTGGCCCCTTAGCCTTGCTCATCCAGCTTTGCCATAAGCCGACAATGCCCCTCGGCGCCAGAATGACGAAGCCAATAAGCAGCAGGCCCGTGATGAGCAAGTTGACTGCAGAGGAAATGGTGACGGTGACGACCTGCTGCAGCGTCGAAAGCAGCAGTGCGCCGATCATTGGGCCAGCCCAGAAGGTGGTGCCGCCGATCATCGACATGGCGATCGAGTTCACCGCATAGGACAGGTTGAAGGCAGAGCCGGGTTCGACATAGCCGATGTAATAGGGGAAGGGCGCACCAGCCATCCCGAACAGCGCGCCGGAAATTACCGTGGCGATCAGCTTCATCCGAAGCGTCGGCACGCCAGAGGCTTCCGCTGACAACTCGTCGTCTCGGATAGCGGCTAAGCCGACGCCAAGGCGCGATCGTTCGATCAGGCGTGCAGTGGTCAGTGCCACTACCACCAAGACAAGCATCAGCACGAACAGGAACTGAATATGTGCCCCGAAGAATGGCACTTCATTAGGCGCAGTGACATACGCGCCGCGGGCGCCGCCGACAAAGGGCCAGTTGACGATGAAAGTTTCCAACACCACCGCCAGGGCCAGAGTAGCAATGGCGAAAAACACACCGCGAAGCCGCAGCGTTAGGTAGCCCATGCCGAGGCCAACCAATCCGGCGAGCGCGCCGGCGACGACCACGAGGATCGGTAACGGCAGCGGAAAGAGCAGGTGCATCGGCGCCAGCAGGAAGTCTGGGAACAAGTCGTCAACCTTTTCACCGATAGTGTGCAGGCAGACAGACGAGTAAACACCGATCGCAAAAAAGCCGGCCGAGCCGAAATTCACATAGCCGCAATAGCCGCCAAGAATGTTCCAAGCCGTGGCCATTACAACGAATTGAAGGACCGTATAGCCGGCAAAGAACAGATAGTCGTTGCCAACATAGCGGAATACAAAATACAGCGCCGCGCCTAAGAATGAAAGAACTAACATGAAGACATGGGTGCGCATCTAGCGTCCCAAAATTCCGGAGGGCCGAACGGCTAGGGTAAGCAACAGCAAGCCGAACGACACGGCCGGCGCACAGGACGGGCCGTAGAACGTCGCGGTAATGCTTTCGATCACGCCAATCAGCAGCGCCGCGATCAAGGTTCCCGGCAGGCTGCCGAGGCCACCGAGCACGCAGATGGCGAAGACCCGGCCAATATATTCGCGCCCGGTCGACGGAATGACTGGTTGAATGATGATCAGTAAGGCCCCGGCCAGCGATGCGGTTGCTATCGAAATCGAAAAGGCAATGCGTTTGATGCGGATCGGGTCGACCGCCATCAATTGCAGCGCCGGCGGATCCTGCGAAACCGCCATGACCGCCCGTCCTGTGAAGGTACGGGCCATGAAAAGCTGCAAGCTGGCGAACATGGCAAGCGACACTAAGCACGGCACCAGCATGCGCACCGGAAATTCCATCGTGCCGAGGCTGACGCTGCTGCTGATGTAGGGCACGTTCACGTTGCGGTAATCGACGCCGAAGACCAGGTTCAGTGCCACTTCAGTAACGAACAGAAGGCCGAAGAAGAAGGCAAGGCCGCGCATCGAATCCAGGCCGTACTTCTCGAACGACTCGTAATAGATTTTGTAGATCACCGCGCCAAGCGCATAGAAGGCCGGAAGCGCGAGGAATG
>CAXRBE010000049.1:0-31251 GCA_964228805.1 Burkholderiaceae bacterium | reverse complement strand
CGATGCAATTGGCTTTGGCCGATCCAGCAAACCAAGCGAGGGACTGCGCGCGAAATTTCCCAACTACCGTTATCACGATATCGTGCAGGCACAGCATCAACTGCTGACAGAAAAGCTCGGCGTTGCGCATCTGCGCATGATCGTTGGCCTATCGATGGGCGGAATGCTGGCCTGGATGTGGGGTGGGCTTTACCCGCGCTTTATGGACGCCTTGGTGCCCATCGCATGTCAGCCTAGTCCAATGAGCGGACGCAACTGGCTTCAACGTCGCATGCAGATTGAACTCATTCGCAATGATCCGGAGTGGTGTGACGGCGAGTATGTACAGCAACCAAGCTACTACTCACGCGCGCCATTTGGCGCGCTAATGACCCAGAGCGTAGTTCACCTGCAAAAACTTGCACCAACTCGCCAGGATGCCGACGTGTATTACCGGCGCTTGGTCGAGCGAGCGATGAAGGGTGACGCGAACGACCGCCTGTACCAGCTTGAGGCTTCAATGGACTATGACCCGACTCCAATGCTGGAAAAAATAGAGGCGCATGTGCTGGCAATCAATTTTGCCGACGACGAGCTGAATCCACCATCCCTGGGCACCCTGGAGGAAGGGATCGCACGTATTAGAAACGGAAGACTGGTTTTGCTGCCGGTTCGGCCTGACTCCAAGGGTCACCACTCCGCGTTGCAGGCCGCGCACTGGAAGAACGAGTTTCAAGCGTTCGTCGTACAACTGCCCTAACTTTTATTTTGTTGGGCCTTTGCAAGAATCTCGCGCGATCGCTATTGAGAACGCCTCCGATCTTTGCAAAGCCGAACGTAATTTACGCTGCAAACTGCATCTCAAGTCTACAAATCAGTCAATGTGCCCTTTCATGATGAGCCTAAATAGTTGTGGAGAAGTAATGAGAGCAGTACGTATGAAGTCATATGGCGACGTGGATCAATTTTTTATCGATGATGTTCCTGTTCCTGAGCCCGGTCCGGGCGAGATGCTGATCCGCGTAGAAGTTTCAGCTGTCAACCCATTTGACATCATCCTGCGGCAAGGTTTTAGGCAAAAAGCGCGACCCTTGCCACTTCCAGCGACGCTTGGCACCGACGCCTCTGGTGTAGTTGTCAGTTTGGGCATGGGAGTTACCAGCTTTCAGCCCGGGGACCGTGTTGTCGCGGACTTTCCGCACAACGGTCGCGGCGCTCATGCTGAGTTTGGTGTTATCCCCGAAACTGCTGCCACCTTGCTGCCGGACATACTGAGCTTTGAGGAAGGGGCCACTTTGCCTAAGGCTGGGCTGACGGGGCGACAGGCAGTGACGGCGCGTGGGGCCGGGGTCGGCGCACGTGTTCTTGTTTCAGGCGCGCTTGGGGTCGTCGGGCGTTCAGTGGTTCAATATTTGAAGGAGTGTCAAATCACCGCGGTTGCTGGGGTCCGTCCAAATAGATTGGCAGAATCCCGCAGCTTGGTAAAAGAAGCGATCGACATTACTGTGGCGCCCACGACGCCAAAATTCGACTATGCAATTAGCACAGCAGCGCCGGTGATAAAGAATTTGATTGACCATGTTCGTGAGAATGGCATCGTCGTTAATATAGTGCCTGATATCGCGTCGGCAGTATTGGAGTACGCTGACAGCAAGAACGTGCGTTTTGTTCAAGTCCGCCACCAAACTGACGCACAAATCTTGAAGACCGTTGTTTCAGCTGCTGCCAGAGGGCTACTGCAGATTCCTGTGGCGCATGTTTTTTCATTTTCTGAATTGGGTCTGGCCCATCAGCTGGTCGCAGCTGGCGCCGCAGGAAAGGTGTTGATCAAGCCATGATTACCTAGAAGACTCACCTAAAACCTGCGCCAGTATGAATGGGCTGTC
Source organism: Burkholderiaceae bacterium (assembly GCA_964228805.1). Classification (GTDB taxonomy): domain Bacteria; phylum Pseudomonadota; class Gammaproteobacteria; order Burkholderiales; family Burkholderiaceae_C; genus Hylemonella. The sequence goes on along the minus strand of CAXRBE010000049.1, from coordinate 29,386 downwards.
CCCGGTTTCGTAGACACGGACTTAAGCATACTGTGCTGATTCAAATCAAGTGCCAGCCTGTTAATCTTAGGCGCGCAGGTATTTGTTTGAAAAATCCTTGATTCCCACTGTTTCAAACCAGCTGATGTCCCAGGGCTCATTGAGCAGTCCGCCATCGCGGCACCATTGATAGACATGCGCCGGGTAGATTTGACCTGCGGGGTCGCGAACTTGAACTTTCACGCGCGTGTAGTTGTCGCCCTCAAAGGCGTCTATGCGCGAGAGTTCTGTTGCCGATAGGCCCAGCCACAAAACGCCGAGAATCTGTTCGCCGTGTGCTGGATAGGCTGCGGGATAGGACTCCTGATGAACGCGCACGCGTTTCCATTGTTCAAGCACGGTCTCCAGGGATTGCGGACAACTTCCAGTGACACGCTCAAAAATTGAGGGCAGCATCAGGGAGCCGTAGGTGAAAAGGTTGATGTGGTCTTTCGCGTCGCTCTGTGTCACAGCGGTATCTCCTCAAGCCTTCACCCAGGCAACTTAAAAATCAACCCTTGCTGATCAACGTTTTTCTATTACGACAAGTCATCAAGTCGCACTTTGCAAGTTCGGCGCAACTGACATAATATTCTGGCTCTGCTTTATGCCCTGCTCAAACTGTGACTATCCAACTTGGGGCAGCAGTGTTTTTGGTCTTTGGTCTGTAGATCAACTTCATAGGCGGATTTTTCTAGTGTTGCGCGTGCGCTTGCATTTTGCAGGAGTTTGACGATGAGGCATCTTCGATTAAGTTTTGTGTATTTGATCCCGTTGCTTGGCGTGCTTGCTTCATGCGGTTATAAAAACTCTGAAGAATGCATTGCGGCACATACCAAGGCCTCCAAAAACAAGGCTGAACTTGCAAATGTTGTGAAGTACTGCGAGGCTGAATATCCCAAGAAGAAACGATAGATGCCAAGCTTGCATTCAGGCGCGGTTACGCCCACGCTCAATGACACCGACTGTTCACCCCACTAAACCACGACAAAGTGCCCCATCATGCCGTTGGCCTGGTGGCCCAACACATGGCAATGCACCATCCAGTGGCCAGGCTCGTCGGCGAACAGGCGCACCCGCGCTGATTCCTGCGGGGATAGCAGGATCGTATCGCGCACCGGCCCCCATTGGTCGCCCAGGCGTTGGCGTAGCCAAACACCGTGAAAATGAAGGGGGTGGTACCACATGGTTCGGTTGTTCAACACCAAATCCAGCGAATGGCCAGACTTGACCGTGAACAGCGGCGGGTGATGCGCATGGTCCATGGCCTCATTTTTCATGGCCCTGCCATTGATCAGCCAGATCGCTTCGCGGCTGGCCTCCCGGCTCATGGCGCCACCCTGCAGATTGATCACAACCTCAGGCTGGGTAGGTGACCTTACCTCGGGCAAGGGATTTTCAGGCAGCGGCGCTGGAGCGGCCAGCACCTTGACACGTGCTGCACCGCTGGCCTTGAGTGCGGCGAGCTCATAGCCACGACCCTGGTAGAAGACGTCGCGCACTCTGGCTGTCTGGCCCTCAGCCGGGGCTTCCCACAGCACATCAGCGCGCTGACCAGGCGCCAGCACCAGGGGTTCGGTGAGTGGTTGCACGGGTACCGGATGGCCATCCAGTGCCATCAGCCAGGCCCGGGAATCGCCAAATTGCAAGGCAAAAATTCTGGCACTGGTGGCTGCCAGCAGCCGCAAGCGAATACGCGCATTGGGCGGCGAAGAAAAATCTTGTTGTAGCCCGCCGTTGATAAACACCACATTACCCACACGCCCTGCATGAGCGGCATCGTGCAGGTCGCGGAAGTTGTCAACGATCTGCCCATTGCGGTCAAGGCGCAGATCGCTCAAAACCCAGGTCCAGTCGGCGTCAATCTCGGGTGGCTTGCGCTCCTGCACGATCACTGCGCCGATCAGTCCGCGTCCGATTTGCTCGATCGTGTTGACATGGGGGTGATACCAGTAAGTGCCCGCATCGGGCACCACAAAGCGGTATTCAAATTGCTGTCCGGGTTGAACCGGGTTCTGGGTCATGCCAGGCACCCCGTCATATGCATTGGGCACTCTGATGCCGTGCCAATGGACCGTGGTGGGCTGCGACAAGTCGTTGCGTAGGCGCACGCGCAGGGTGTCACCTTGACGCAGGGTGATGGCAGGGCCTGGGTACTGGCCGTTGTAGGCCCACATTGAAGCAACAGGCTGTGCGCTTGGCAGCAGGCTAAATGCTTGTGGCGCGGCCCGAAGGACCAGCCAGTCTTCGGCAGAGCCAGGGGTGGGCACACTGACTAGCGCCGAGGCCAACGCCCCGTGCGCTAAAAACTGGCGCCGAGTGTAGTTGCTTCCGGCTTGAACAGCCGGGTCAAACAGTGCCTGTGAAAAACTGGCGATAGTCTTGATATCACCTACCTCCTGAAAGATTGTGCCATGGCCAGGAATTAGCTTTGCATCTGTCATCATCAGTTCCAAGCTTGAACGTGGACAATCTTTGTCAAGCAGCCCCAGCATCAAAGCATTGGCAAGGTTAGTACGCATTCAAAAAATTTCTCACTAATGAACCAAAGGAGCGGGTGAACTCGCATCGGGTTATCAGGTATTGCATAACGTCAGCTTTTGGATGTATCTTAGGGGCGGATCTGCAGGCTCGAAATCTTCTTTTGGTCTGTTGGTCGTCGATTGGTTTTATCACTTGAGTAATTCATCAATCATTGGATAAAAGTATGTTACGAATCAGATCTCTACTGTTGTTCTTCTTTGGGTTGATTTCATTGACCATTGGGACTGCGAATTCAGCACAGTATCCTGAAAAACCGATCAAAATGATCGTTGCCTGGGCTGCTGGTGGCGGTACCGATATTGCTGCCCGCGTCATCGCGAAACATATGTCGCAGCAACTCGGCGTGGCAGTGGTTGTGGAAAATCGTTCGGGTGCAAGTGGCATGATTGGAACAGAGTTTGTTTCCGCCGCTGCTCCGGATGGTTATACGATTCAATATACGGTGGCTGACAGCCATTCCGTCAATCCTCATCTCTTTCCTGCAATCCGATATGACGCTGTCAACGGGTTTGTACCAATCGCTGTCGTTGGCTATAACCCCTGCACTTTGGTCGTTAATTCCAAAAAAGCCATCAACACCCTTGATGATCTGATCAAAGAGGCAAAATCGCGCCCTGGTCAACTTACCTTCGCCACCTGGGGCATTGGAAGTGGAGGCCATGTGCGTATGGCAGGTCTGATGGATGCGGCTGGCATCTCTTTTCTTCATGTTCCTTTTCAGGGATCCGGGCCTGCCCTGGCTGCTGTTGCAAGCGGTCAGATTGATGCGATGATTGTCCCTGCTGGCATGGCAAAGGTGCAGGCTGAAGCTGGGCGTGTTCGCATGCTTGCCATCGATACGACCAAGCGGGCTGATATCGTGCCTGAAGTGAAAACCTATGATGAACAGGGCTTTGCCATCAATCTCAGGTTTTGGAATGCGATATTTGCGCCAAAGGGCACTCCAGCCGCCATCGTGGAGCGCCTAAATGGGGCCTTGAATGCCGCCCTCGCCAAGCCCGAGGCCAAGGCTGACCTTGCAAGAATTGGCCTGGAGCGTTTACTAATCGGCGACAGTGGCACCGCAGATGCGCGCAATTACCTAGACTCAGAGTACACCCGCTGGGGCAAAGTAATCCGTAGCGCTAATATCAAAATGGATTAGGCGTCCAGGAAAGTCGGCAACTGATGCGGGTCAATTGGTGACCCGCGTTGTGCAACTGACCGATCTAAATTCAAAGGCTTGCCACCTGTAGGCACCAGGAAAATCAGTGTCTTTCCAGCCCAGGTCAAGTGGGTGTGAGGTCTCAACAAAAGTCATGGTCAAGTCAAACAGTTGTCGAGCTTGGGGCGACATTTCACTAAGTTTGCATTGCTTAAGGTAGTCGAGGATTTCGGGTAAGCGTTTCAGCATTGTGTTGTAGAAGCCGCGAAGTTCTTGCAATGTCACCGAATGCAATTTTTTGAAACGGGCCTCCTCGCTTTCAAGAGCCCATTCTTCCAAAAGGCACTCAAGGTCTGAAAACTCGGACGGCAGTTTGGTGCTTGTTTTGTCTGTTGTCATCAGTCTTTCTCCAGCATGTCATTGGCTGCACGATAGTGGTTTTGTATCAGCAATTCTTGATCTGATAGAAATATATGTGGGATGGCTCCAGATGCAATTCCCTGATAGTTTGTTTCCATCGTGTTCATGTCTTCCCTGATCACCTCGCGAGCCCTTGTCACTGAGTAAGCCTGCGCGATCACGTCGGTTGGCGACTGTGGTGCATAAGCGAAGCGCCAGTTTCTAATTTCTGTGCGCCCATGATCAATAGGCCAGAAAGTCATGTAGGAATGAGTGTTCGCCTGTGGTGCAAAAATGCAATTAGGAAAAAGGTGAACAATATCGAAGCCCCATTGCTGGAAACGGGATGGATTGATTCCGGGAGGCAGGCTATTTGGGTCAATGGGCGGAAACCAGGGAAACATCGGGCGAGAGTGTCGGTAAACAATCGATTCTGTCGACGTCATTTTGTGATTTTGATTGCCATGCGTTGAATACCTCCCAAAATGTCGACCAACCTCCAAATACGGGCGATGACGATTGGGGTTCGACGGGCCGCCCTGGTAGTCTGGAACGGTGTTTTTGTGTATGTATAGGTTGTGATAACCCTCGCTGAATGCATTGACGGCTAGGTTCCAGTTTGTGTTTAACAAAAGACGATGGTCAGCAATCTTTACCCTGTTTTTTGCAAAACCAGTGTATTGATCAAAAATGTCACCTAGCCATACCTTCAGCGATTCCCTCGGCTCTCTATCAAAGCAGACAAATATCAAATCCTCCCAAGTCTCGCAATGCACTGGTACCAGCCCGTAATCCTCCTTGTTTAATCCTGGAAACTGACTCGCGTCTGTAATGTTTATAAGTTTTCCAGAATTAGAAAAGGTCCACGCATGAAACGCGCAGGTGAAATTTTTTGTTTTACCGCTGCATGAGTGAACCAACTTGTCGCCACGGTGGCGGCACACATTATGAAAAGCCCTGATTTCTCCGTCCTCGCCACGTACAACAATTAAAGAGGCTTTTAATGGTGGGATGTCGGTAACTATATAGCTGCCCGGGCTGGGCACATCAGTGGTTGTTCCAGCAACCAGCCAAGCGCGGCGAAATATTTTTTCACGTTCTTTTTCATGGAATTCCGGTTGCACCCGTTCAGTCATCGGAATTTTTCGAGATAAGTGACTTCTGTCACCGGCAAAAATGGTTATGCAGTCTGTCGACATTCCGCTTGCCTTTCCTATTGTCGATTTGATCAATGGCCGATTGGTTTGACTATCCAGACTGAAAGTCTAGACTTCTTCTTTGCTTTAATTTATATCAATAAAAACATAATTTCTATGCATAAAATGATATGTTTGTAACGTTCAATAGTGCGGGTTTGATTTCAAGGTATGGAAAAGGCCGATATTCGCCTACTGCGAGCTTTCCTTGTGCTGATGGCTGAGCGGGGAGTATCCAGAGCCGGTGAGCGGCTCGGACTCAGTCAACCGGCTGCAAGCAGGACTCTACATCGCTTGCGAAAATTATTTCATGATCCTATTTTGATTCGTTCTCGACAGGGCATGGTTGCCACTGATCGGTCCATAGATCTAGAAGCACGCGTCAAAGATCTGCTCCTGGCTTACGACCAGATCGTCAGCCAGCCTGAGGTATTCAAGTCATCAGTCTCGCATAGGACTTTCACGGTATCTGCCCCTGAATTTGCCGAGCGACTTTTGGTGCCGGCACTATTACGTGATTGGCGATTGAATGCTAAAAATATCAGAATTGTGATTGCGACGCCTGATCCGCAGGGGGCGTTCGACAAGCTTGAGCGCGGCGAATTGGATCTCAGGATTGCCTGGTTGACTGCACCGACCAAGTCGCTTCGTTCAGCCCCATTGTTCAATGACAACTTTGTTTGCATAGCTGCCAGTGACCACCCAGTAATCAAGGACGCGCTGACTCTTGAACAATTTTTGTCTCTCCCGCATGCGCGTGGACAGAGCCATACAACCACAAGCAGCGTGCTTGACGAAGCCGTCGAGCGAAAAGGGCATCGGCTTTCTGCCCCCTTTCTTGTGCAAAATTATCAGACCATTCCCGACATGCTGTTAGGAACAGATCTGATCGCAACCGTGCCCAAGATGCTGGCTAGAGAATATCAGGCCCGATATCCGATACGAATACTGGAGCCACCCATTCGATTGCCAATCATTCGCTATGCTGCTTATTGGCATGAAAGAAACCAGCATGATGCTGGGCACCGATGGTTTCGTTCAAGATTGATGTCCGCAGCCCGTGAGCTAGTTGTTTAAGGATGCACCAAAGAACACTCTAGCCTTGTTCGGAAATCGTTCTGAACACCATCTTCAGAATAAAAAATGCTTGTCACAGCCGGTTCGTGGTGGATCCAAGTTGGATTATTCTTGAACCTATGAAGAACTTGCCATAGCATTTCACTTCTTTTGATTTGGATATTGACTTTTCGCGAATTGAGCATTTTCTTGAGCCCTGAATTCAAGCTTACGAATGGAGCTGATTACTGCCCCGGCCGTGGAGCGCCACAATATTCTTCGAACACGAAAGGGCTGGAGCGGACATGAACGGGGTGCTGGTCGGTTTTCGGATTGAGGGCATCTACAAATTGCAGCGGCTGCATGGACTGCGAAGTTGCGAGGAGGGGCTCAAGGAGTTGCTGTCTTATCTGCGTGGCGTCAGCGATTCCCAACTCCTGGCCTACGCCAGTCAGGTGACGGCCATCGGCCCTGAACAGGGGCCTTTTCTTTCTGAGGCCCAGCGTTGCCAGGTGCATGGCTTCATGACCACGGCACATACCCCGGCTGTTCACCGGTTGGCTTGGTCCGATGCCTTTGCAGCATTTCGTGGACTTGAGGCCTGGCATGCGGGCTTTCCATATCTGCCTGCAGCGCCGATTGACTTGTGTGCTGATATCCACTGGTGCTTTTTGCTCGACCTGGATCTGGGTCAATTACAGATATATGACAACCGCAATGCCCGTTTTTCCTGGCGCGCCATGGGTTTCGCGGAACCAGCCTTCTGCACCCTGTCGCTGCAGCATGCGCGGCTGTTGAGGAATCAGGACATCAACACTCTGCATAGCTTGCTGCAGCAGCATGTCTGCTCGGACGGTAGGGATCCAGTGTTGCCTATGAGTGATGCTGTCTCTGCAAGCTTTGCAGGTCCTGGGCAATGGCGGGCCAGGGTTGAGCTGCGTGGCGGTCGAGTTCGGCTATTGCTTGCTCGCGATACGCTGGAGGCTCAGATCTGCCGGGTGGCAGCGCTCAGGCTGGATGATCCAGGCTGCGGCGAATTTTTACGCCAGGCACTAGACCCTCAAGTGCTGGCGCTGTCGAAATCGATATACGGATCTGCTGCTTCTCTGGCCCAAATTGATTTGGTGGCCAGCCAAAGGCAACTCCTGGCCTTCGATGCGCACAAGGGTGGTTTGCCCCTGCTAGACCTGGGTCTGCGCACTTCGACTGGCTTGCAGCTTCGATTGGGGCCGGATTATTTTGATTCAGTTCGGGCTCGTCTGATGTCCAATGGTCTGACTGCCCAAGGCTGGCGTTTCCTGATCAAGCAGGACAACGAGCCGCTGCGAGTGCTGCTGCAATTTTTTCCGCCATCGGCGGGGGTCTTGCCTGGATTTGCTTACTTCATCAACTTGCTGGCCAGTGCTTTGCAAAGCGAGCCGCTTTGTGCCCGGCGAGGCTTGACTGCCCTGCGCGGGGTGGAGCGGATACTGGATCGCACCCGTGGCCGACCCGAGCCAGTGCGCGAGGAAAACGCCCGGATCTACTTGCGCGCGATCATGCGTGCGCGATTGTCGGAAGACGAAGAGTCCAACCTCGACCACGAAGCCCAGGATGTTTCGGACTTTGTGTACTCCCAGCATCTCGCTCTCAAGGGGGCAAGCTGGCGCTCACTGTGTCGGCGCTCGGACCTCTGGCATCGCCAACTGCTGATCAAGGTGGACCCGGCCACGGATGTACGCTGGCCAGCGTTGTTGCCCCGCCATGCGCTGGGACCTTTTGTCGCCATCGAACTCGATAGCGGCACGCTACTGGCAGAGGAAGGCCTGGAGCAGCGGCATTGCATTGGCAGTTATGTCAATGCCTGTTCAAGTGGCGCCAGCCGGGTGTTTTCACTGCGGCAAAATGGCCGCCGCCTGGCCACCATTGAATTGCAGCGCGGTCATGACGGAGACTGGCGCCTGGTGCAGATTCGCGGCAAGGCCAATTCACTGATTCGTGATACGGCAACCCTTGAAGCAGCCGAATCGCTTGCCCTTGCCTACTCGCATCGGGTGCGCTTGCATGAAAAGGCGCAGTCACAGAACTTTCATCCGGCGTTGCAGCCCGGAGCCTATGTTGCACCAGCTTATGTTGTTCATCGGCAAGACCATTGGACCGGCTAGGCTGGACCAAGGCCTGCTGACTATTGGGGCGGGCGGGCGCATCGAAAGCCGATGTAGACCACGGTCGTCTGCATTGGCTTGTAGGCAACATGGTTTTCGAGCATGGGTTCAGAGCCATACCACCAGGAACCACCTCGGGTGCGCCATTGGCTATCGCTGTTGCCAAGAGAATTTGCTGAGTCGGGGCGCGTCCATTCCCAGGCATTGGCACCCATGTCGAACAAGCCATTGACTCCAGCCGGCGTCTGGCCCACCAGGGCATGGCCGTGGCCGCGCCACAGACCCATCGCCGAGGCGACCGCGCGTGCTTGCGCGTTTGCGCCGCAATCACCCAGGCATTGCGCACCCTGGGGGCTGTCGCCTGTTGGGTAGCGGTAGCGCTGACCGGTTTTGAAGGGGGCGGGGGGCATGGGCCGCCATTCGGTGTAGGCCGCTGCCGCCCATTGGGCATCGGTTGGAAGATCGCCGCCTGCCCAGCGACAAAAGGCGCGTGCATCCTCCACATCCACATGAACTGCAGGCTCATTGTCCTGGGCCGGCCGACCAAAGGGCCTGGCCCAATACCAGCCCGGTTTTTGCACCCAGCCAGCCTCATAGACCTGGCCACCCCCCAAGCGCTCTGCGCGTGTCACCCATTGGGTGGCCCGCACAAATTCCCGAAATTGCCCCACAGTGGTTTCGGTGCGAGCGATCTCGAACGGTCCCAGGGGCGCAGCGGCGCGCACCGGTGCCCAGTTGATGACAACCTTGTTGCCGGCCTGCGCTGATAGGCCACCCGCTGCCAGCAAAGTTGCAAGGAACAACAGAATTTTTTGAGCAATATTGGACATGATGCTGATCTGAGCTTGCTTTGACTGTGCAGTATTCACAGCATGACGGCCAGGCTGCTGGTCTGTCATCTATAGCCACACGGCTAGCCAGCTTAATCAGTCAGCCGATCTGATGGGTGAGTTGGAGGCTACAGTAGCTTGGCAAGGCCATAGAATTATCTGCGCTCCTCATTAGTGCTGAATCTTGATGAGCAAAGCTGCTTTACCTAAAAAATCATTGAGATATGAATCCTTCTCCGGTTCGGCAACTGCTTGCGCATGTCAATTTTGTCCGCTTCTGGTGGGCTCGGGTGATCGGTGTCACTGGCAATCAGATGTTGATGGTGGCCGTGGCCTGGCATATGTACGACATGACTGGCAGCGCTTGGGATTTGGGGCTGGTTGGTTTGTTTCAGTTTGTTCCGGCCTTGCTTTTTACCCTGCCTGCCGGGCATGCGGCAGACAGGTGGCATCGCGGTCGAATTTATGCCGCGGCCATGCTGTTGCAAGTCCTGATTGCACTGGTGCTGGTGCTCGCCACTTTCTTTGCTTATGCCAATCGTGAGTTGATCCTGGGGGTTTCAGTGGCCTTGGGCGTTTCCCGTGCCTTCCAGATGCCAGTGCAGCAGGCCCTGACACCCTTGCTGGTTCCGCAACAGTTGCTGCAAAGGGCGATTGCCCTGAGTTCCAGTGGTCAACAGCTGGCTGTGATTGGCGGCCCGGCCATTGGCGGTGGGCTGTATGTGGGCGGCCCGGTTCTGGTTTATGCCAGTTGCGCTGTGCTCATGCTGATGGCATTTGCGCTGGCTATGCTGGTGCATCTACGCCATCAGGTCACAGCGCAGGCTGCCACATGGGCGATGGTGCTGGCTGGCTTCACCTTTATCTGGCGGAAAAAATTATTGTTGGGAGTGATTTCGCTGGACCTCTTTGCGGTGCTGCTGGGCGGGGCGACCGCGCTGCTGCCGATGTACGCCAAAGATATTCTGGACGTGGGGCCAGCCGGGCTGGGCTTCCTGCGCGCTGCGCCCGCTGTGGGCGCGCTGGTAGTTTCTCTGGCCTTGTTGCGTTGGCCCTTGCACCGGCATGTGGGTGTGCGCCTGCTGGCCGCCACCGTGGTATTTGGCCTTTCCATCATTGTTTTCGGACTGTCAGAAAATTTTGTCCTGTCCCTGCTGGCATTGGCTGTTTCAGGTGCGGCCGACTCGATCAGCGTGGTTACCCGTATCACATTGATACAGACAGACACGCCCGACGAGCTGAGAGGGCGGGTGTCAGCAGTCAACTCGATCTTTATCGGTGCCTCGAACCAGTTGGGAGAATTCGAATCCGGGGCAGTGGCGGCCTGGCTGGGGCCGGTGGGCTCAGTGGTGTTGGGTGGCGTGGGCACCATTCTTGTGGCCATCAGCTGGGTTTATCTTTTTCCAAGCCTGGCCAAACGTGACCGCATGTACTGAAGTGCATAGCGCCTCAATTTTCAAGCAAGTGATTAAATCAAATGCTATGATGGCTGCTCCGTGTGCGCCTTGTGGCGAAGTAGCTCGACATGAATTTTGGACTGACCAGCGATCAAGTGGCGATTCGCGATCATGTGAAAAATCTGCTGGACCAGGTATGTTCGCTCGACTATGTCAGGCAATGTGACGAATCGGGCAGGCCTCCGCGCGAGGCCTTTGCAGCCCTGGCGCGGCATGGCTGGCTGGGCCTGGTGGCGCCCGAGGCGTATGGCGGTGCCAATGGCTCGCCAACCGATCTGGCGGTACTGCTGGAAGAAACCGGCCATCACTTCGAGGAACTGGGTTTATGGCTGTTTCGCAGCTATACCTTTGGCTGCTATGCCATTCTGAAAAATGGCACCGAAGCGCAAAAGAAATTTTTCCTGCCCAAGACGGTCAGTGGTGAGTTCACCTATGCCTTTGCGCTGACCGAGCCCGATTCTGGCTCCGATGCCGCTGCCTTGCGTACCAAGGCCGAGGTGGATGGCGAGTACTTTGTCATCAATGGCCGCAAGCAGTTCATCTCTGGCTTTGACATTGCCGATTACGCCCTGGTGGCCCTGCGCACCAGCCAGCAGGCCAAAAAACAGCAAGGCATCAGCACCTTGCTGATTGACACCAAGACACCAGGCATTGAAGTGCGTCGCATCCCCACGCTGGGTCAGCATGCGATTGGTACGACCGAGGTGACCTTCACCAATGTGCGTGTGCCCGTCACCAGCCTGCTGGGACAGTTGGACATGGGTTGGTCGATCTGCGAGGACACCCTGCGCTATGAGCGTTTGTGCCTTTCGGCCGCACGCATAGGCGCGGCCCGTCAGGCCTTTGAACTCGCGCTCGATTACGCCAAAAACCGTCATCAGTTTGGCAAGCCGATTGGCAGTTTCCAGGCCATCCAGCACAAGTTTGCCGACATGAAAGTGATGCTCGATACAGCGCAAACCATGGTCTTTCGTTATGCCTGGCTGATGGAGCACGACCAGGCGCAGCGCGCGGACACAGCGGTGCTGAAATACCTGGTGGGAGAAAGCTACAAGTCGATTTCCGACACCTGTCTGCAAATCCTTGGCGGTTACGGCTACTGCATGGAATACCCGATTCAGCGATTTTTTCGCGATTCCCGCCTGGCCACTATCGGCGGCGGCACCTCGGAAATTCAGAAAAACATCATTGCCGGCTCACTGGGCCTGCGTTGATGCACGCCGGGCCCATTGAAGGGCCAGATCCAATGCCATGGGCATCGGGTCGCTCGGCACCACCTGGCTGACAAGTCCCCATCGGTGTGCTTGCTCGGCATCGATCAATTTGCCGGTAAGCGCCAGGTAAGACAGGGCCCGGTCAGAGGCCATCAGACCTACCGACTTGACGATCTGTCCGCCTGGCACAAAGCCGAAGTTAATTTCTGGCATGCCCAGCTTGGCCTGGGCATGCGCCAGTACCACATCAGAAGTTTGCAATATCGGCAAGGCGCCGCCCAAGCAGTAGCCCTCGACGGCTGTGAAGATGCGTTGCGGCAGCTCACGCAAGAGGTGGCAGCGCCAGCGTTCGGTGGCTTGACGCGCGCGTAGCAGTTCGTCGGCGGCACGGCTCGAGCTGTCAAAAAAATCTTTCAGATCCATGCCGGCGCAAAAATGGCCACCTATCCCATGAAACACCAGCGCATGCAAGTCGGTGCGGGCTCTGAGCTGTACCAGGCAGGCCTCCAGCGCCAGCGTCATTTCCACACCGATGGCATTGCGCTTGGCCGCGCGGTCCAGGCCAACCAGACGTACACCCGGGTGAGAATCATCTATAAGCAGCATCTTTCAACCACCGAGACCTGGCTTGTTCTTGCCCGCTAAAAAGCCTGCAATCGCAGTGGCCCGCGTCGAAGGCCCCTCTGCCTGGCGCGCCTTGATTTCGGCAAATTTGGCTGAGGTGTAGTTCACCGCTGCATCCCAGCTCATTGAGCCGACCTCAACCAGCGTCTGCTTGGTGAATTGCAAGGCCAAAGGATCCTTGGCGCACAGGCTGGCCACCAGTTGCGACACTTCATGCTCCAGCATGTCAGCTGGATGGCTGAAAGTGACCAGTCCCATGTGCTCGGCTTGTTGTCCATTGGCCGGCAGACCGCTCAGGTAGTGGTAGTTGAGTGCGCGAGCCGACAAGCCATCGAATCGGTTTTGAGCGGATGGCTTGAGGGCCAGCCAGCGGGCATCGCGCTCCTCAAAGCGGAATTGGGCATCATGGTCACACAGGGCCAGGTCGCAACCTTGCACCAGGGTGATGGCTGCACCGGCGCACTGGCCCTGAACAATTGCCAACACCGGTTGCGGCAAGCATCGCAACTGGCCATCCCCCCAATGCTGAACAATGGTCAAGGCATGTTGTACCCGTTTCGGGTCCTCAGCGTGCATTTGCTCAATAGCCTGGATATCCAGCCCCTGGCCAAAATTTCTGCCGCGTCCGCGTAGCACCAGGACCCGCACCTCGGTGTCTTGGGTAAGTTGGCACATGATCTGGTCCAGGGACTCAATAGCCGGTACATCGAGAGCAGCGGGTGCCTGGCCTATACCCATGGTCAGCGTGAGGACGCCCGCATCCAGGCTGGCTTGAATGAGCGGGTGCTTGCTGGGCAGGGGGTAGTTGGTGCTCATGGAATTGAAGGCTCAGGGGGCGCGAAACCCTGCCGCCGCATAGCGCACCAGACGCTCCAGGGCTGCTTCCCAGTCACTGGTGTCCACTTTGTTTTCTGACAGGGACTCGATCCTTCCAGGACGGGCCATGGTGTAGACCATGGAGCCCATCAGAAAATGAAAGCGCCACTGCAATTCTTGTGCATCAAGTTGGGGCAGCGCCTTGGCCAGGGCTTCCAGGGTCATCGTGCTGGATGCATTGAAGGCCTTGTCCAGTACGCGTCGGCGCACCTCTTCGCGCTCAAAGGCCAGTCGGGCCCGCAACAGGCGAAAGGAGTCTGCGTCGGGGGTGCTTTGAGATTCCAGGGCTGGCCGCAAGAAGGCCCTCAGCACGTCTTCCACCGCTGGCCTGCCCTGACGATTGGTCTTCAGTTCGCTGAGCAGCTGAATCCGTCGTTCGGCTATCGGTTTGGCGCGTAACTCGAAAATTTTTTCGAGCACTGCGATCTTGGAGCCAAAGTGGTAGTGCAGAGCGGCGCTATTGACACCGGAGTCGCTGGTGATGTCCCGCAGGCTGACGCCATCAATACCTCGCTCGCTGAACAGTCGCTCAGCGGACTGGAGAATGCGCTCCGGAGTGCTGGGTGGGCGCACTCTGTCGCGACTGGATTTCCTGGCCATGCCAAGTCCTTGGGGTAAGGGGTTGCACAAAATTCCAGGCAGGCCTGGTCGCCATCCGAAGTATCCCGGGTTAAGTCGGTTGTCGCTTATTCAATCATATGCTTTAATCATATGCAACATCCATCAATTGCCCCACAGTGGCCCCATGACTAGCAAAGTACCAGAAACCCTGATATTGATGCGGCACAGGCAGGTCGCCATGCTCAGCCTGAACCGGCCGCAAGCCTTGAACGCGATCAACCTGCAAATGCGTGGCGAGTTGTTCGAGGTGCTGGATGCCTTGCGCCGGGACCCCGATGTCCGTGCCGTGGTGCTCACCGGCAACGGTGACCGGGCGTTTTGTGCTGGCATGGATTTGCGCGAGTTTTCCCAGACCATGCAACAGACATCGTTGCCGGAGTTGCGCCGTTTCCGCTGGGAGCAGGCCGATAGCCTGGCCCAGTTTGACAAACCGGTGATTGCAGCCGTCAATGGTCTGGCCGTTGGTGGGGGCGTTGAGCTAGTTCTCCAATGTGATCTGTGTTTTGCAGCGGAATCTGCTTCGTTTGCGTTTGCCGAGGTGAGCCGCGGTCTGATACCTGGCAATGGCGGCACCCAGCGGCTGGCCCGTCGAATTGGCACCAGCCGTGCGCTCGACATGATTCTGTCGGGCCGAACCGTTGCTGCTGCCGAGGCTGCCTCGATGGGACTGGTGGATCACCTGGTGCCCGACTCGGAACTGATTGATCGGGCCATCGCCATGGCCGAGCGTATGGCTGCCAATGCGCCGGTAGCCGTTCGCTTGGCCAAGGCAGCCATTCTGCGCGGACAAGACCTGCCGCTGACTGAGGCCCTGCAAATCGAGCGCGACCTGGCCACCTTTGCCTACACCACGGAAGATGCCAAAGAGGGACCCCGTGCCTTTGCTGAAAAACGGCCGCCTCAATGGCGAGGCCAATGAACTGCACCATGCGTTTGTTTCGAACCCTGATGTTCGCCCCGGGCAGCCGGCCAGAATTGTTGGCTAAAGCCCAGCAGGGCCAGGCCGATGCCCTGATTTTCGACCTCGAGGACGCGGTGCCTCACCAGTCCAAGGATGAGGCGCGTGCCAATATCCTGCAGGCGCTGCGGCAAGGCCTGAGCAAACCGGTTTTCCTGCGAGTCAACCATCCACGCGCTGGTGATTGCCAGGCCGATCTGAAGGTGCTGGCCCAGTGCCTGCCTGAATTGGTGCAAGGTGTGATATTGCCCAAGGCTGAATCACCGGCTGACCTGGAGTTGGTGGGCCAATGGCTCGATGAGATTGAATCGCAGTCGGGTCAGAAGCCCGGTCGTCTGCGCATTCTGCCTTTGATCGAGACCTGCCTGGGCTTGCGCAATACCTACGATCTGGCTCGCAGCAGCGAGCGGGTTTGTGGCATGTCGCTGGCCAGTGCGGAGCAGGGCGATTTCATGGTCGATCTGGGTGGCCGCTGGACGCCTGCGAGTCAAGCCCTGGCTTATCCCCGCAGCAAGCTGGTAGTTGATGCACGGGCGGCCGGTCTGGCCTGGCTGGTCGATGGTGTTTTCATGAACCTGGGTGACATCCAGGCACTGTGCACTGAGTGCCAGTTGGCGCGTGAACTCGGCTTCGTCGGCAAGATGGCAATCCACCCAAACCAGCTGGACACCATGCATCAGGTGTTTTCTCCAACCGAGCAGGAAATCGAGCACGCGCGTGGCTTGCTGGCTGCCTTTCGCGAGGCAGAAGCGCGCGGCATAGGCGCAGTCCGCTATGGGGGCATGATGGTCGATTACGCCAATGTGCGCCTGGCAGAACGAATCCTGGCCCTGGCCCAGAGCGATTGAGCATGTTCAGTTTCAATTATCGTCCGCTGCGAGATCTGGCTGATATCGAGCTCGTTGAACGTATGCCGCTGGAGCAGCGCATACATCGCTGGGACTTCGCGCTGAACCTGCTTGATGGTTGCGCGATGGACCCGCTTCGTCCAGCCCTGCATGCCACCCACAACGGACAGGTGGATGGTGAAGTGCAGACCTGGACATTTCAGCAATTACGGCAGCGTTCACTGCAAATCGCCAACCTTTTTCGCGATCGTGGCATTGGCGCTGAAGATGCGGTGGCCATTGTCAGTCCAACCGTACCTGCCCTGTTCGCAACCATGATTGGTGGCCTGCTTGCAGCTCGCCCATTCCCGATCAACTGGATGCTGGAAGTCGAGCCCCTGCGTGATCTGTTGGCGCAATCTGGTGCGAAGGCGGTGGTGGCCCTCGGACCCAGCCCTGGCTTTCAAATCTGGGACAAGGTCAGTGCTGCCGTGTCAGCCCTGGATCGCCCGATCGAGGTGTTCACCTTGCATGACCCCTTTGGACCGGCCCATCCCAATGACCTGCTGTCTTTGGCGGCTAAGCACAGCGGCAGCGAAATGGAGTTCGACCGGCCAGTGGCACAGCGCACCAGCGTGGCCTGTTATGTCCATTCCGGTGGTACCACCGGCCATCCCAAAATTGTGCGCATCCTCCACGGCGGCATGGTGTATCGCCAGTGGGCTGCCAATCATGGTTTGGCTTTCACCCCTTCGGATGTAGTGTTGTCTGACACGCCACTGTTTCACATTGGCGGTCTGCTGGTGCGCGGCCTGGTCAGCACCGCCGATGGTCATACCAGCGTCATTCCCAGCATGCATGGCGCCAGGGACAAAACCTATATTGCCAACTACTGGCGCTACATCGAGAAATTCGGTGTGACGCAGATCTCGGGCGTACCAACTACCCTGTCGGTACTGGCCAAAAATCCACCGACTAGCGAGGACATTTCATCACTGCGTCCTTTCTTTGCCACCGGATCTACCGCGATTGCGCCCAGCATTCAGGAGCGCATCGAGCAGATCACCGGCGCGCGCACTCTGCAAAGCTACGGCCTCACCGAAAACACCAGCCACGCCACGCTGGATCCCAGAAACGGCCCGTTTCGCGCAGGCTGCTCAGGCATCCGGGTGCCCTATATGAAGATTCGTATTTGCCAGATGGATGAGCTGGGGCAGATTGAGCGAGATTGCCAGGCCCACGAGGTGGGCATGGTGGTGCTCGGCGGGCCGGGGGTGGCTGGCGGCTACCTGGATCCCCGCCAGAACGAGGGGGTTTTTTTGCCTGATGGCTGGTTGGTGACCGGTGATATAGGTAGCCTGGACGATCAGGGCTTCATTCGAATCAGTGGTCGCAAAAAGGACCTGATCATCCGCGGTGGGCACAATATTGAGCCGCGGGTGATCGAAGAGGCCTTGCTGCATTCGCCTGCTGTGGCGCTGGCCGCGGCGGTTGGCAAACCCGATACCCACGCTGGTGAACTTCCGGTGGCTTATGTCCAGCTCCATCCAGGTGCCAAGGCATCGCCGCAGGAGTTGATCGAGCTTGCTGCCGCGCATATCCCTGAGCGTCCTGCCGTGCCTAAGGAAGTGATCATCGTGGATCAGCTGCCGCTAACCGCTGTCGGCAAGCCTCAGAAACATCTCTTGCAAGTCGACGCCGCTCGGCGTGCCCTGGAGCATGCCTTGCGC
The DNA here is from genome assembly GCA_964228805.1 of Burkholderiaceae bacterium. GTDB lineage: Bacteria > Pseudomonadota > Gammaproteobacteria > Burkholderiales > Burkholderiaceae_C > Hylemonella. Next base: position 11,748 of record CAXRBE010000049.1, on the reverse strand, counting down.
GAAGTGCACGGATCCTGGCAACTCGACGTGGGGATGGAACAGGGAGGCCTGATGTTGACGGTGACTGTGGCGCCGCAGCAGGACCAGGCCCGCTCACAGGTGCAAGAGATTTTGTCCAACTTCGCAATCCGCAGCCGGGTCGTCCAAGCGTGAGAATTCTGGACATTTGCGAAACCCGCATCGCTCTGAACTCGGAGATGCGTAATGCGGTCTTTGACTTCAGCGAGATGACCACCTCGGTGGTGGCTGTGATCACCGATGCCATGGCTGAGGGCAAGCCGGTGGTTGGCTTTGCCTTCAACTCGACCGGACGCTATGCCTGTGGTGATGTCATGCGCAGCCGAATGATCCCGCGTTTGCTCAAAGCCGACCCGCAAACCCTGCTAGATCCTGCCACTGGACTGATCGATCCCCAGCGGGCGCTGGCTTGCATGATGCAGCGCGAAAAGCCCGGCGGCCATACTGAGCGTTCGATTGCAGTGGGCACCATCGAAGTGGCGATCTGGGACGCGCTGGCCAAGGTGCAGCGTCTGCCACTGCATGTGCTGCTGGCACGCCGCTATGGCAACGGTGAATGCCCCGAGCGCGTGCCCTGCTATGTGGGGGGCGGCTGGTACGCGCCTGGCAAGGGCGTGGACGAGCTGTGCGATGAAATTCGGCTGCGCCTGGACCAGGGCTACACCACCATGAAGATCAAGGTGGGTGGTGCCAGCCTGTCGCAGGACCTGCAGCGCGTCGAGGCGGCCATCGCTGTACTGGGCAGTGCCAAGCGGCTCGCGGTCGATGCCAATGCCGGCTTCACGCCTGAGCAGAGCCATAACTATGCCAAGGCCCTCGCGCCCTATGGTCTTCGCTGGTTCGAGGAACCGACCGACCCGCTCGATTTCTCACTCTTGGCCGAACTGGCCCAAAACTACCCAGGCACCCTGGCCACCGGAGAAAACCTGTTTTCCACCCAGGATGTGCGCAATCTGCTGATGTTTGCTGGTTTGCGATGCGGCCAGGATATCTTGCAGGTGGATATTCCTCAGTCCTATGGCCTGGTGCAATTTACCCGTACCTTGTCACTGTTGCAACAACACGGATGGTCGCCAAAGCAGGTGTTTCCCCACGCGGGCAACCTGATGACACTGGCCGCAGTGGCTGGCCTGGGCTTGGGTGGTTGCGAGGCCTACCCAGGCGTATTTGGGGTATTTGCCGGTTTTGCCGATGATGCAGTGGTGTCTGAGGGCATGATCAGCTTGTCTCATCGACCCGGCATCGGTTTTGAAGGGCAAAATGCTCTCTACGCAGTCATGCGTTCCCTGATCTGACACTAAAGAGGAGAAATTGACCATGAAGAATTCACAGCTAACTGCCAGCCGTCTGGGCCGTCGGCCATTCCTGGCACTGGCGGCAGCCAGCCTGGCCGCGCCTCTACGCGCCCAGTCCTGGCCCGACAAACCCTTGCGCATCATCGTGCCCTTTGTGCCGGGGGGGCCGCCCGATGCCATTTCGCGCTTGATCCAGCCGCGCCTGACAGAAATTCTGGGACAGCCGATTGTTGTGGATAACCGGGGTGGCGCCGGAGGCAGTATTTGCACCAAGGCGGTCGCCAAATCTGCGCCTGACGGCAACACCATTCTGATCACCTCCTCGGCCTTTGTGGTCAACACCAGTCTGGCCGATGCAGGTTATGACGCCGAGAAAGAATTCATTCCGGTGACCATCGCCGCCAGCCAACCCAATGTGATTGTTTCCCACCCCAGCCTGCCAGTGAACAGCCTGCAGGAACTCCTGGCCATGGCCAAGTCAACGCCCATGGCATTTGCAACCCCCGGCCAGGGCACCACGCCTCACCTGACCGCCGAAAACCTCTTCAACATTGCCTCCAAGTTGAAAATGACCGCAATTCATTACCGCGGTGCAGGGCAGGCGGTGGGCGCGCTGGTGGCGGGTGAACCCAAGGTGGGTTGTGCTGCCATGACCGCACCTTTGCAGAACATCAAGGCCGGCAAACTCAAGGCCTTGGCAGTTTCCAGCGCCAAGCGCCTGTCCATTCTTCCTGATGTGCCCACGCTGAGTGAGTTGGGTTTTCCTGACATGCTTGACTACACCTGGGTTGGCGCATTTTTGCCAACTGGGACGCCAGCGGCCATTCAGAACAAATGGTACGAAGCCTTGTCCAAGTCTTTGTCAGCGCCTGATATTCAGGAAAAAATCAAGGCCATGGCATTCGAATCTATCGCTGAGCCACCGGCCAAAGCCGGCGAATATGTGAAAAGCGAAATTCAACGCTGGGCCAAAGTGTCCAAGCACATTGGCCTGATTCCATGATGTCCTTTGATTTAAATGAAAGCGGACAATGAGTGAAGGAAAAAAAGCCAGGGGTGAGGTCCGACGCATCATCACTGGACATGATCAAAACGGCTTGGCCTATGTCACTGAGGATCGGGTGGCACCTTCGGTGCATACCAACCCCAAGCGCGTCGGCTATTGCCTGACCCAGTTGTGGATGACGGATCAGACACCGGCCCTTATCGACAATGGGCCTGACCCCACATCCCGACCGCTCAAGCTGGAGCCACCCAAAAACGGCACCGTGGTCCGCATCATCGAATTTGGTCCGGAAGGCGACTGGATCAAAAAAATCGACACTGCAGACGCCAAGGTGGCTTGGGGTGCGCTGGGAACCCAGACCGCCTCCACCAACACAGAAGGCAAGGCCAGGCACCCCTTCATGCACCGCACCGAATCGGTCGATTACGCCCTGGTGCTGGAGGGGGAAATTACCCTGGTGCTGGACAAGGAGGAGGTGCTCATGCGCGAGGGTGATTTTCTGGTGGAGCGCGGGACCAATCATGCCTGGGCCAATCGCTCGGGCAAACCCTGCCGAATGTTGTTTGTGCTGATTGATGGGAAATTCGATCCCACCATCAGCCAGCACTTCGACAAAATTCCTCATTGACCTTGGGCGGGGCGCTTGGCCCTGAGGAGATCAGATCGATAATCGGCTCGACCATCTTGCTACATGACATATGTCAAGTAATTGATCCCACCTTGCCCAGTAAAGGTACATAAACTCGGAGTCAATTTCATTGGAATGCCCTTGGTCGGGCAATAACATGTCCAAAGAACCAGCCAGTCCAACGCAAACAGTTGGGTCCACCAGCATATTCCAATCCGACCGCATTGCTTGGGCGGTGCTGGGGATCAGCCTGTGCATCACCCTGGTCAGCTGGGCCCTGTCGATCAATAGCCTCCAAGCTCGGGCCAAGGACCGCTTTGACTTCGAGGTGCAAAAAGCCTCCTACGCCATCATCCAACGTATGCAGGGCTACGAACAGGTGCTGCGTGGAGGGGTCGGGCTGTTCAAGGCCAGCGAGGAGGTAACGCGCCAGGACTGGCACGACTATGTGGAAAACCTGCATATCGATACCTATTGGCCCGGCATTCAAGGTGTAGGCCACACCATCATGCTGGCGCCAAGGGAACTCGATCGCCACATCGAATCGGTTCGAAAATCCGGCTTTCCCAGTTATTCGATATACCCTGCTGGAGAGCGAGCGCTGTACAGCAGCATCATTTACCTGGAACCATTCAGTGGCCGCAACTTGCGTGCGTTTGGCTACGATATGTTTTCGGAAAATATTCGGCGCTCCGCCATGGAAATGGCACGAGACACTAATTCGCCGGCCGTTTCTGGGCGGGTCACCCTGGTGCAGGAGATGGGCGGCAAGGTACAGCATGGGTTCCTGATGTATCTGCCGCTGTACCGCAAAGGAATGCCAATTGCCACTGTGGAACAGCGCCGCGCAGCCCACTACGGCTTTGTCTACAGCCCGTTTCGCATGGATGACCTGATGAGAGGCATTCTTGGCCCCGGAGTGCCTTTCATCGATTTTGCGTTGTATGACGGCCCCAATGCGGACAATGAGCACATACTCTTTTCGGAGAACCCCAGGCCACGCGACAAGCCGCCGCATTATGTGAGCTTTACTGAAATCAAATTACCTGGCAGGGTGTGGGGGGCTAGGTTTGAGAGTTCGCCCCAACTTGAGGCGGAGATCTCGAGTGCCACACCCATTGGAATCGCCCTTGGCGGCCTGCTTCTCAATGGCTTGCTGTTCTACATGATCCTGACCCTGTCCCGCAGTCGTGCCCAAGCGACCAGGGATGCGACCCAGCTCAGCCAAATGTTGGAACAACAGCAATTGGCGGCGAGTGTTTTCAGCAATGCGCGCGAGGGGATTCTGATCACCAACCCGCAGGGCACCATCATTGATGCCAATACCATGTTTTCGGTGATCACGGGCTATTCTCGTGAAGAAGCTCTGGGTCAGAGACCCCATCTTTTGAACTCCGGCCAGCACGACGCCTCTTTCTTCACCGAGATGTTTCGGCAAATCCTGGCCAATGGCTATTGGACCGGCGAGATCATCAACCGCTGCAAAGACGGTACCCTTATCACCACCAGTGTCAACATTTCCGCTGTGCGCGATGTCAACCAGGCCGTGAAAAATTTCCTCATGCTGTTCACCGATATCACCGAAGAAAAGCGCATGCAGGATGAAATCCAACGCCAGGCACTTCACGACGGCTTGACTGGGCTGGCTAATCGACGCCTTTTCATGGACCGACTGGAGGTCCTCCGTACCCAGTCTCTGCGCAGTGGCCGCCCCCTGTGCGTGGCATTTCTGGACCTGGACGGCTTCAAGCCAATCAATGACGTTCTTGGTCATGAAGAGGGCGATGAGGCCCTGCTTGAAGTGGCCAGGCGCTTGCGCAAGTGCACCCGGGCAGGTGATATCGCAGCCCGCCTGGGTGGCGACGAATTTGGTCTGCTGCTGAACCAGGAAGTGGGAGAGGATGGCGCGGTTGCTCTGGAGCGAGTGCGTCAGCTGATCGAGATGCCATATTTTCTGGCGGGTAAGGAAATGAACATGACGGCCAGCATCGGCTACACCTTATTCCCCCACGACGATGTCAAGGTGACCGACCTGGTGCGACATGCCGACAAGGCCATGTACCGTGCCAAGCAGGATGGCGGCAACAAGGTCTGCCGTTATCACTGACATCCAACTTTCTGCAACGTTTTCCCGTTCAGTTGCCAATGAGCTTGCGTCAACGCTGCCTTCAAATTCTTCTTGAGGCCGATCCACTGGAGAAGGCCCGTAAGGTGGCGGCGCTGGACCCCTGCGGACCGATTGATGCACTGACCCCTATTTCCGAGGTCCCGGGTGTGCCCGGACGGCCGGATCGCCCCGAACTCGTGCCGCACACTGCCATCCGGTCTGTAGCCCTTGGCACGCCGCGCGGGCATGCCTCGCTATTGCATTCGATCGTCCATATCGAATTCAATGCGATCAACCTGGCTCTGGATATCTGCTGGCGCTTTGCGGGCATGCCGCAGGATTTTTATCGCGATTGGCTCTGCGTTGCCAAGGAAGAGGCCGAGCACTTCACTCTTTTGCGTGATCACCTGAGGTCGCTCGGCTTTGACTATGGGGACTTCCCTGCCCATAGCGGTTTGTGGGATATGGCTGAACGTACAAAAAATGACCTATTGGGCCGGGTCGCCCTGGTGCCACGCACGCTGGAGGCGCGAGGCCTGGATGCCTCGCCTGCCGTCAAGTCCAAGCTGTTGTCGGTTGGTGATGCCCGCGGCGGAGAAATTCTTGACATCATTCTGCGCGACGAGATTGGTCATGTAGCCACCGGCAACCACTGGTATGCCTGGCTATGCCAGCAGAGGGGCCTGGAGCCGGTGGCGACTTATGCCGAATTGACCATTCGCTATCAGGCGCCTCGACTGCGCAAGCCCTTCAATCTGCAAGCCCGCCGCGCCGCCGGATTTTCTGACACCGAACTGTCGCTGCTGGATGCCGGGTGACGCACAGCGTTTGAGGCATCAATCGTCATTCCTTGCTTGTACCTGACCCTGGGGCCTCATACGCCGATAGGGAAAACTACAATTGGTGTCTTTCCAAGTAAAGGTGTATTCATGGCTATTTACGAACTTGACGGCCACGCCCCCCAGCTTGGCGAGAACGTCTATGTGGCTGACAGCGCTGAAGTGATTGGCCGGGTTACCTTGGGTGAAAACGCCAGTGTGTGGTCTGCCAGCATTGTGCGCGCTGATTCCGAGCACATTCGCATTGGCCGAAATTGCAATATCCAGGATGCCTGTGTGCTCCACGCCGATGCGGGTGTTCCACTCACGCTTGAAGACAATGTGTCGGTTGGACACATGGTCATGTTGCATGGCTGCACCGTTGGCGAAGGGTCCCTGATTGGCATCGGAGCCGTGGTACTCAACCACGCTCGGATTGGCAAAAATTGTCTGGTAGGTGCGGGTGCCTTGGTCACGGAAGGCAAAGTCTTTCCGGACGGTTCCATGATCCTGGGCAGCCCGGCCAAGGCTGTGAAGCAGCTGTCGCCCGAGCAGGTCACTCATTTGCAATCCATTGCGCGACACTATGTCGAAAATGCGGCGCGCTTTCGCAAGAGCTTGAAAAAAATTGGCTGAGTCAGGCGTGTCTGAGCTTCATAAATTCATTTTCGAGGGGTTGCCCGTCCGTGGCCTGCTGGTGCGCCTGACCGATGCCTGGACAGAGATTCTGGCGCGTCGCACAGCTCAACCCTATGCCCAGCCGGTACAACACCTGTTGGGTGAAATGCTGGCTGCTGGTGTATTGATGCAGTCGAACATCAAATTCGACGGAGCATTGATCCTGCAGGTATTTGGCGATGGCCCGGTCAAGGTGGCGGTGGTGGAAGTGCAGTCCGACCTGAGCCTGCGGGCCAGCGCCACAATTCGTGGCGAGGTGTCCGAGCAAGCATTGTTGGGTGATCTGGTCAACCTGCATGGCATGGGGCGCTGTGCGATCACCTTGGATCCCAAATCGCGTCTGCCTGGCCAGCAGCCCTACCAAGGGGTGGTGTCACTGGTGGATGGTGAGCAGCGCAAGCTGGAATCCATGGCGCAGGCACTCCAGCACTACATGCGCCAGAGTGAACAGCTGGAGACCACCTTGGTGCTGGCAGCAGACGACCAGGTGGCTGCGGGTTTACTTATCCAGCGGATGCCAACACTAGGCAATCGCAATCTGCAGACCCAGAGCGCAGAGGAACTCGATGAGCACTACCAGCGCATCGCAATCCTGGCGGCCAGCCTGAGGCGCGAGGAGTTACTGACGCTGGATGTGGAGACGGTTTTGCGCCGCCTGTTCTGGCAAGAGAAGCTGCAACGCCTCGAGTCATTGCAGGGGGATCGCGGGCCCCGCTTTGCCTGTACCTGCAGCCGTCAGCGGGTGGCCAATATGATCCGGGGACTTGGTGCGCAAGAGGCGCAGGATATCCTCGCCGAGCGTGGAAGCATTGAAGTGAGTTGTGAGTTTTGTGGCGCCCACTACCGTTTTGACAGAGTGGATGTGGGTCAGCTTTTCACCACTGTGGAAGATCTGCCGCCTTCGAGCGATGCAGTCCAGTGAAAAGCAGATGTTCGCAGTCTGGGTCTGAGCATGTCTCACAGACACGTGTCCAGCGCGCAGGCGCCGCAGGTTCGGGTGCAATCAGGCGCAGCGCGTTGCGCAATCGCTGATCGCCAAGGCCGTAGACGACGCTGTAACTGACTGCACTGGCACGCAATTGTTTGCGCAGGAGTTCGTCGCTCTGGCCGGCTGCGCTGGGCAGGTCCAGACCCATGAGCAGGGCCAAATCGACCGTCATGCCGGGAGCTGGGTCATCAAAAATTTGACAGTCCGGTCGAGCGCAGCGCAGCTTCTCGGCCAAGCAGGTTTTTCCGCTTTGTGCTGCGCCCAGGATCGCGATGCGCATGGGGGGTCTGTCAGCGAGCTTGCTCAGGGCCGGGTGTAGTGCACGTAGATTTCGTTGGGCTTGACCATGCCCAGCTCTAGACGGGCTTTTTCCTCAACCAAGTCCAGGCCATTTTGTACATCATGCACTTCAGCTGCCAGGCGCTCATTGACCAACCGGGCCTGGTCATTCTTAAGCCTCTGTTTTTCCAATTCGGCGGTCATGCCCGTCACATTGGGGACGCTGCCTCGCCCCACCCACAGCTGCACTTGCAGGATCACCAGCAGGCTGAGCAGGATGACGGTGACAAGGCGAGCAACCATGGATCATCCGGGGTGATGGGTCAAGGTCATGAGGAGAAGCAAGAATCACCTCAAATTGTAAAAAGCCGCGCGGCCGGGGTAACTGACCACATCGCCCAGGTCTTCCTCAATGCGTAGCAACTGGTTGTATTTGGCCATGCGATCGGAGCGGCTCATCGAGCCAGTCTTGATCTGGCCGGCATTGGTGCCCACCGCAATGTCGGCGATGGTGGAGTCCTCGGTTTCGCCACTGCGATGGCTGATGACTGCGGTGTAGCCCGCCCGTTTGGCCATCTCGATGGCGGCAAAAGTCTCGGTCAGTGTGCCAATCTGGTTGATCTTGATCAGAATCGAATTGGCAATGCGCTTGTCGATGCCCTCTTTCAGGATTTTGGTGTTGGTGACAAACAGGTCATCGCCTACCAACTGGACCTTGCTGCCCAGGCGTTCGCTCAGGTGCTTCCAGCCATCCCAGTCGGCCTCATGCATCCCGTCCTCAATGCTGATGATCGGGTACTTGTCACACCAGGTGGCAAGAATGTCGGTCCACTCTGGGGCGTTCAGGGTCAGGCCCTCGCCCTCCAGATGGTATTGGCCATCTTTGAAGAATTCGCTGGCGGCACAGTCCAGGCCCAGGGCAATCTGTTCGCCGGCGGTATAGCCGGCCTTGTCAATGGCTTCCAGGATCAACTGGATGGCGGCCTCATGGCTGGCTACGCTGGGCGCGAAGCCGCCTTCATCACCTACCGCCGTGCTCATGCCCTTGTCATGAATGATTTTCTTAAGGGCATGAAACACCTCGGCACCATAGCGGACCGCCTCGCGAAAACTCGGTGCACCCACCGGCAGGATCATGAGTTCCTGCAGATCGAGATTGTTGTTGGCGTGGGCACCGCCATTGATCACATTCATCATGGGCACCGGCATCTGCATGCCACCCATGCCACCAAAGTAGCGGTACAGGGGCAGGCCAGCCTCCTCGGCGGCGGCACGAGCCACTGCCATCGAGACGGCCAGCGTGGCGTTGGCACCCAGGCGGCTCTTGTTGTCGGTGCCGTCCAGATCGATCAGGGTCTTGTCCAGAAAAGCCTGCTCTGTGGCATCCAGGCCCAGGACAGACTCGCTGATTTCGGTATTGATGTTTTCCACCGCCTTGAGCACCCCCTTGCCCAGGTAGCGGCTGCTGTCGCCGTCGCGCAATTCGATGGCTTCGCGCGAGCCGGTGGATGCGCCAGAAGGCACGGCGGCGCGTCCCATGGTGCCCGACTCCAGCAGCACATCACACTCGACCGTGGGATTGCCGCGCGAATCCAGCACTTCACGGCCAACGATATCAACAATAGCGCTCATGCTTACCTTTCGATTTCTTTCAGGGGTCTGTAAGGGTTAAACGATGGGGGCGGCAACGCCCTCCACCAGAATCATGTTGAAAAACTGGGTGGCACCAGCGCGCTTGACGCGCGCCGCCTTGTACATCTCGCTGGCATAGAAGGCCTTGGCTTGCTCGAAGCTGGGAAAGCGCAGCATGGCCATACGGGCGGGTTGCCAGTTTCCTTCCATTACCTCGAATTGGCCGCCCCGCACCAGGTACTCACCACCAGCGGCTTTTACCGCGGCAGGTGCTTCTGCCATGTACTGCTTGTACTGCTCCATGTTGGCGATCTGCATGTCAACGATGATGTAGGCGGCGGGCATGGTGTTTCTCCTGTGGAATCAATTAAAACTATTTTCGAGTAATGGATTTTTCTTGGTCACGGCATCGAGCGCCACCAGAGTTTCAAGCAGGGCCTTCATGTGTTTGAGCGGCACGGCATTGGGGCCGTCGGACCAGGCCTGCTCAGGATTGGGATGTGTTTCCATGAAGAAGCCCGCCACGCCCACGGCTGCACCGGCACGCGCCAGCACAGGTACCATGTCTCGGGCGCCGCCACTGCTGCTGCCTTGGCCGCCGGGTTTTTGCACGGAGTGGGTCACGTCAAACACCACAGGCGCACCCGTCTTGCGCATTTCCGCCAGACTGGTCATGTCGGCTACCAGGTTGTTGTAGCCAAAGCTGACGCCTCGCTCGCAGGCGAGGAAGCGATCGGGGTCAAGGTGCGCCTCGACAGCAGCCGCGCGGGCCTTGTCGATCACGTTTTTCATATCCCAAGGAGCGAGAAACTGCCCCTTCTTGATATTGACCGGCTTGCCCGAGCGGGCCACGGCGCGGATGAAGTCGGTCTGGCGGCACAGAAAAGCAGGTGTCTGTAGCACATCGACCACGCTGGCCACCTCGGATACCTGGGATTCGTCGTGGACATCGGTGAGCACGGGCAGACCGGTCTGACGGCGGACCTCGTCCAGAATTTTCAGGCCAGCTTCCATGCCCACACCGCGTTTTGTAGAACCCGAGGATCGATTGGCCTTGTCAAAGGAGCCCTTGTAAATCAGAGGAATACCCAAGGAAGTGCAAGCCTCCTTGAGTTGACTGGCTACGTCAATGGAGATCTGCAGTCCTTCAATGGAACATGTACCGGCAATCAGAAAGAAGCGCCGGTCAAGTCCGATTTCGAAACCGCACAGTTGCATTGAATAGTCCTTAGGCCACAGCCCGGAGATTTTTGTTCTGGCCCAGCCGCTGATGGTCCAGCGCGGCCTTGATAAAGGCGTTGAACAGCGGGTGGCCGTCCCAGGGCGTGGACTTGAATTCCGGGTGGAACTGCACACCGACAAACCAGGGGTGCTCGCCTTGGGGCAACTCGACAATCTCGGTGAGGTGCTCGCGCTGGGTCAGCGCCGAGATCACCAGCCCGGCCTGGCGCAAGGTATCCAGGTAGTTGACATTGGCTTCGTAGCGATGACGATGGCGCTCAGTCACCACATCACCATAGATCCGGTGCGCCAGGGTGCCCTTGGCCACGTCCGAGCTTTGCGCCCCCAGTCGCATGGTGCCACCCAGGTCGGAGTCGTGGTTGCGGGTCTGGATGCTGCCATCGGCATCTTTCCATTCGGTGATCAGGGCTATCACAGGATCAGGGCAGTCCGGATCAAACTCGGTGCTGTTGGCGCCGGGCAAGCCAGCCACATGACGGGCAAATTCAATGGTGGCCACCTGCATCCCCAAACAAATGCCGAGGTAAGGCACCTTGTGTTCGCGTGCATAGCGGGCGGTGCTGATCTTGCCTTCGATGCCGCGCTTGCCAAAGCCACCAGGCACCAGGATGGCGTCATATTTAGCCAGTCGAGCGGCGGCGTCATTGTGGATCGACTCGGAATCGACATGCTCGATCTTGACCCGCACATGGTTTTTCATGCCGGCATGACGCAGTGCCTCATTGACCGACTTGTAGCTGTCGGACAGGTCAACGTACTTGCCCACCATGGCTATGGTGACCTCACCCTGAGGGTGTTCGGTCTCGTAGACCAGATCGTCCCAGCGCTTCAGGTTGGCAGGCGGGGTGTTCAGGCGCAGCTTGTCACAGATCAGGCCATCCAGGCCCTGTTCGTGCAGCACCCGCGGCACCTTGTAGATGGTGTCCACATCGGGCATGGAGATCACACCCCATTGGGCCACATTGGTGAAGAGGGAGATTTTTTCCCTCTCATCGCTGGGAATCAAGCGGTCCGCCCGGCACAGCAAGGCATCGGGCTGAATACCGATTTCCCTCAG
>CAXRBE010000048.1:0-11111 GCA_964228805.1 Burkholderiaceae bacterium | reverse complement strand
TGACCCTGTGGGGCCCGCTGCTGGCGGCCATCATCTTCAGTGTGCTGGCCGAGTCCTTGCGACTGCAGTTTCCCCAGATTTACCTGATGTCGCTGGGGCTGCTGCTGATTTTGAGCGTGCTCTACCTGCCCGGTGGCCTGGCCTCCCTGCGCTGGGAAACCTTCAAAACCTGGTGGTATGACACGCGCGACTGGGCCAAAGACCTGAAGCGGGAAATCTCTGGCGAAAAGGAGCGCGACAAACAAAGGCTCAGGCGCCGCGAGAAGGAGAGCTACTTTGTCTGAGCGCTCGAGGCCTTTGCTGCAGGTGCACGACCTGAGTGTGCGCTTTGGGGGCTTGAGCGCGGTCGACGGGGTCAGCGCCAGCTTTTACCCGGGCGAGCTGGTGGGCATCATCGGTCCCAATGGCGCTGGCAAAACCACGCTCTTCAATGCCATCTCGGGGGTGCAGCTGCCCACTTCGGGGCAGCTGCGTGTGCAGGGGCGCAGGCTGACCGGGCGCAGCCCGCATCGTTTTGCAGCCCTGGGGGTGGCGCGCACATTTCAGACGCCGCGTGTTTTCACCGACATGCCAGTGGCTGCCAATATCGAGTTTGGTCTGAAGTTTGCCGGCCGGCGCCGTCGCAAGTATCTGTTCTGGGGCGATGAGGTGGGCGTTCCCTGGGCGTTGCGCGATGCACCCAGCATCCTCTCGCTGATTGGCCTGTTGCCCCAGGCGGCTTTGCCAGCCGGCGCCATCACCCCCTCGCAGCAACGCCTGCTGGAGATCGGCATGGCACTGGCCACGCGACCCAAGCTCTTGCTGCTGGACGAAGTGGCGGCCGGGCTGACCGATGCCGAGGTGGAGGACATGGCGCGCCTGATCCGGCGCCTGCGCGACGAACTCGATGTGACGGTGATCTGGATCGAGCATGCGGTGGCCACCCTGCTGCAGCATGTCGAGCGGGTCATCGTGCTGCACCAAGGGCGCATGCTCGCAGACGATAGCCCGCACAATGTGGTGCGCAACCCGGAAGTGATCGATGCCTATCTGGGTGATGAGATGGCCCGGCCCGAAGAGCAAGCGCAGGAACTGGCGGTGATCTCATGATGTGGTACCGCGACACCCCATTTGTGCTCGGTCAGGGTGGACGGGCCCACCTGCAGGTGCGCGGCCTGAGTGCCGGCTACGGCGCCTTTCTTGTCTTGCGCGATTTGCGCTTTGAAGCCCGGCCCGGCCTGACGGTGATTCTCGGCCCCAACGGTGCGGGCAAGACCACCCTGCTGCGGGCCCTGATGGGCCTGATACCACGCAGCGGCATGGTGCTGCTCGATGGCGAGGACCTGCCCGAAAAAACCCACGAAATCGTCAAGGGGGGCGTCACCCTGGTGGCCGAAGGCCGTCAACTCTTTGCGCAAATGACAGTGCTGGAAAACCTGGAGCTGGGCGGCTGGCTGATCGATCGCGCCGAGCGATCACGCCGCATCGAGCGCGTCATGGACGACTTTCCCAAGCTGCGCGAACGCGCTCAGCAATTGGCCGGCACCATGAGCGGGGGCGAGCAGCAGATGGTTGCGGTGGCGCGTGCCATGATGAGTGCGCCACGCCTGCTGATGCTCGATGAGCCCTCGCTGGGGCTGGCGCCCAAGATGGTGGATGAACTCCTGGGCATGGCCCGCCGAATTGCCGACCAGGGCACTACGGTGCTGATGGCGGAGCAGAATGTGAGAAAGGCCCTGGCGGTGGCCGACCGCGGCTATGTGCTCGAGCGTGGCGCCCTGGTGGCCAGCGGCCCGGCTGGGTTGCTGCAGCGCTCCAATGTCATCCGCGAGGCTTATCTGGGCGCTGACGATGTGGACAAAACCACCGCTGCCGATGCGGTGCAGCGACGCCGCAAGATCAGCACTGTGTGAGTTTCACCGTTTCATTTCTGAAGGAGTCGTTCCATGTCTGATATGTCCATGCTGATCAATGGTCTGAAGGTGACTGCCGAGCGCGGTGCCACCTTCGAGCGGCGCAACCCGCTCGATGGCACCGTGGCCTCGCGCGCCCCGGCTGCGTCCCCGGCCGATGCGGTGATGGCGGTGGAGGCGGCGGCCGAGGCTTTCAAGACCTGGAGCCATAGCGGCCCGAGCGAGCGGCGCGCCTTGCTGCTCAAGGCCGCCGATGCGCTGGAGGCCAAAACGCCGCAGTTCGTCGAAGCGGTGGCTGCCGAGACCGGGGCTTCGGGCCATTGGGCTGGCTTCAATGTCTTTTTGGCTGCGGGCATGATCCGCGAGGCCGCCGCCCTGACCACCCAGATCTCGGGCGAGGTGATTCCCTCGGACATCCCGGGCTCGCTGGCCATGGCGGTGCGCCAGCCCGCCGGTGTGGTGCTGGGCATAGCGCCGTGGAACGCCCCGATCATCCTGGGGGTGCGCGCGATCTGCGTGCCGCTGGCCTGTGGTAACACCGTGGTGATGAAGGGCTCGGAGAACTGTCCGCGCACCCACCAGCTGATCATCGAGGCATTTCAGGAGGCGGGCTTTCCGCCGGGCGTGGTCAACTACATCACCAATTCGCCGGCGGATGCAGGTGCGGTGGTGGAGGTCATGGTGGCGCACCCGGCGGTGCGCCGTGTCAACTTCACCGGTTCCACCCGGGTGGGCAGGATCATTGCCATGACTTGCGCCAAGCACCTCAAGCAGGTGGTGCTGGAGCTGGGTGGCAAGGCCCCGATGCTGGTGCTGGACGATGCCGACATTGATGACGCGGTCAATGGCGCGGCATTTGGCTGCTTTGCCAACAGCGGACAAATCTGCATGTCCACCGAACGCATCATCGTGGATGAAAAAATCGCCGACGCCTTTGTCAAGAAATTTGTCGACAAGGCCAAGGCCTTGCCGGTGGGCGATCCGCGCAAGCCCGAGCCGGTGGTGCTGGGCTCGGTCATTGGCATGAACACGGTCGATCACTGCAACGCGCTGATTGACGATGCCCTGTCCAAAGGCGCCAAGGTGCTGTGTGGCGGCAAGGCAGACAACACCCTGATGGCTGCCACCGTGCTAGACCATGTGACTCCGGCCATGCGCATCTATCACGAGGAAAGCTTTGGTCCGGTCAAGCCGATTGTGCGCGTCAAGGGCATTGAGGAGGCCGTGGCTTGCGCCAATGACAATGAGTACGGCCTGTCGGCGGCCGTCTTCGGCGGCGACATCGCGCGCGCCTTCAATGTGGCGCGACGCATCGATTCAGGCATCTGTCATGTCAACGGGCCGACGGTGCACGATGAGGCGCAAATGCCATTTGGCGGCGTCAAGGGCTCGGGCCTGGGACGCTTTGGTGGCAAGGCGGGCATTCATGAATTCACCGAGCTGCGCTGGATCACGCTGCAAACCGCACCCCGCCACTACCCATTCTGATTGCATGGCCTCATGCTGAGCGTCAGCCGGTTCGCGCCCGATCGGCCCGCCGCTTGCTGCGTGCCCTGCGCACGGGCGAGCTGGCGCTCGTTCAGGCCGCTTCGCGATAGAAAGGCCCGGCCTTGAGGGGCCGGGCGGCCAGGGGCCTGACCGCAGTTTCAATGGCGTGAATATGCTCGGCGGTGGTGCCGCAACAGCCGCCCACGATATTGACCAGACCCTCAGCGGCAAACTCGCGCAGCAGACGGCTGGTCACGTCGGGTGTCTCGTCAAAGCCGGTCTCGCTCATCGGGTTGGGCAGGCCGGCATTGGGGTAGCAGCTGATAAAGCTGTCATCGGCCACCTTGGCCAGCTCCTGCAGGTAAGGACGCATGAGTGCCGCGCCCAGGGCGCAATTGAGGCCCACCGCCAGCGGCCTGGCATGGCGTACGCTGTGCCAGAAGGCGGTGACCGTCTGGCCGCTGAGAATGCGACCCGAGGCATCGGTGACCGTGCCGCTGATGATCAGCGGCAGACGCTCACCCGATTGCTCGAAGAATTCTTCGATCGCAAACAACGCAGCCTTGGCATTGAGGGTGTCAAACACGGTTTCCAGCAGCAGCAGATCGACGCCGCCCTCGGCCAGGGCCTGCACCTGTTCCAGGTAGGCCGCGCGCAGTTCCTCGAAGCTCACATTACGGGCGCCCGGGTCGTTTACATCGGGGCTGATGCTGGCCGTCTTGGGGGTGGGGCCGAGCGCGCCAGCCACAAAGCGGGTCTTGTCAGGGGTGCTGAAGGCGTCGCAGGCGGAGCGCGCCAGCCGGGCCGAGGCCAGATTCATCTCGCGCGCCAGATGGGACATGTCGTAGTCAGCCTGGGCAATCGAGGTGGCGCCAAAGGTGTTGGTCTCAATCAGGTCGGCGCCCGCAGCCAGATAGCCCTGGTGGATGTCGCGGATGATGGCAGGCTGGGTCAGCGAGAGCAGCTCGTTGTTGCCTTTGACATCCCTGGCCAGGTCCTTGAAGCGTTCGCCGCGGTACTGGGCCTCACCCAGCTTGAAGCGCTGGATCATGGTGCCCATGGCGCCATCGAGCACAAGGATGCGACGTTGCAGGATGGCCGGCAGCGTCTGGGCGCGGGTGTAGTGCAGGGGCTTCATGGCGGGATTGTAAAAGTCCGGGACAATGCAGGGCCATGCATGAGCTGCGGTCCCTGGAAATCTTGCGCCAAGTTTTTGGCTATGACTCGTTTCGCGGCCCGCAGCAGGCCATCGTGGAACATGTCCTGGCCGGCCAGGATGCCCTGGTGCTGATGCCGACCGGCGGCGGCAAGTCGCTGTGCTATCAGGTGCCAGCGATTGTCCGACATCAGGCCGGACTCGGGACAAGCATTGTGGTCTCGCCGCTGATCGCGCTGATGCACGACCAGGTGGGCGCCCTGCACGAGGCGGGCGTGGAGGCGGCCTACCTCAATTCCAGCCTGGACAGCGAGCAGGCGGCGCGGGTGGAGCGGCGCCTGCTGCGCGGCGAGCTGACCTTGCTCTACGCGGCGCCCGAGCGCCTCACCACGCCGCGCTTTCTGGCCCTGCTGGACTCGCTTGAGCAGAGGGGCCAGCTGGCCTTGTTTGCCATCGATGAGGCCCATTGCGTCAGCCAGTGGGGGCACGATTTTCGGCCTGAGTACCGTCTGCTGAGCGTCTTGCATGAGCGCTATGAGCGGGTGCCGCGCATTGCCCTGACGGCCACCGCCGATGCCCTGACGCGGGCTGACATTGTTGAGCGCCTGCAGCTCGAAGGCGCGCGCCAGTTCATCAGCAGTTTTGACCGGCCCAATATCCGTTACACCATTGTGGAAAAAAAAGATGGCTTGCAGCAGCTGCTGCGGTTCATCGAGCGGGTGCATCCGGGTGAGACGGGCATTGTGTATTGCCAGTCGCGCAGACGGGTGGACGAGGTGGCGCTGGCTTTGTGCGCAGCCGGTTTGTCGGCCCTGCCCTATCACGCCGGGCTGGACAGCGCCCAGCGGCAGGCCAACCAGAACCGTTTTTTGCGCGAGGACGGGCTGGTGATGGTGGCCACCATCGCCTTTGGCATGGGCATTGATCGGCCGGATGTGCGCTATGTTGCTCACCTGGACATGCCCAAGAACATCGAGGGCTACTACCAGGAGACCGGTCGCGCTGGACGCGATGGTCTGGCCGCCGACGCCTGGATGGCCTATGGCCTGCAGGATGTGATCAACCAGCGCCGCATGATCGATGAGAGCCCGGCGCAGGAGTCCTTCAAGCAGGCCCTGCGTGGCAAGCTCGATGCCTTGCTGGCGCTGGCCGAGGCCACCGATTGCCGGCGGGTTCGCCTGCTGGGCTATTTTGGCGAGGTTTACGCAGCGAGCCCGCCAGCAGCCGAGCCGCCCCAGGATGGGCACTTACCGCGTGCGGGGCAGCCAGGACATGAAGTGCCGGGCGTGGCAGCCACATGTGGCAATTGTGACAACTGCTTGCAGCCCCCTGCGGTGCGCGACGGGACCGAGTTGGCGCGCAAACTGCTCAGTTGCATCTACCGGGCGCAGCAGGCCAGTGGCCTGAGTTTTGGCGCAGCTCACATCATGGATATTTTGCGTGGCAAGGCCACCGAGAAGGTGATGCAGCACGGCCATGCAAGCCTGAGCACATTTGGCATCGCGGCCACTCACAGCGAAAGCGAGCTGCGTGCGGTGTTGCGCCAGCTGATTGCGATGGGCGCACTGGCTGTCGATGGCCAGCCTTTCAACACCCTACAGCTCACCGCCGGCTCGCGCGAGGTGCTCAGGGGCGAGTTGCAGGTGCGCTTGCGCGAAACGGTGGCCGCTGCCGGGTCGGGGCGGGCGCGCCGGCGAGTCCCACCCGCTGCTGCGGTGGCGGCCAGTCTGGATGCCCAGGCGCAAATCCGCTTTATCAACCTGAAGGCGTGGCGCTCCGAGGTGGCCAGCCAGCACAACCTGCCGGCCTACCTCATCTTCCACGATGCCACCCTGGCAGCAATTGCTCAAAGTGCGCCACAGAGCCTGGATGCCTTGAGCGGCATCAGTGGCCTGGGCGCCAAGAAATTGCAAGCCTATGGCGCCGAGGTGTTGCGCGTGGTGGCTTGCTGATTTGGCGCTACATTGGCGACGTGGAACAAGTCAGCACTACCGGTGAGGCTTTTTGCCTGGTAATGACCAGCGTGGCCAAGGAAAGCGAGGGCGCGGCGCTGGCGCAGGCGCTGGTCCAGGCGCGCCTGGCGGCCTGCGTGCAACTGCTGCCAATCCGCAGCTTTTACATCTGGCAGGCAAAGGCTTGTGATGAACCCGAGCACTTGCTGCTGATCAAGACGCGCAACGAGCTGTACACGGCGCTGGAGGCCTTCATTCGCGAGCGACACGCTTACGAGGTGCCGGAAATCTTGCGCCTGCCAATTACCGCCGGCTCGGCCGCTTATCTGGCTTGGGTGAGGGCGCAGACCCTGGACGTTGAGGGGTGAGCGTCTGGCGCCGAGACTGGCGCCGAGACTGGCGCCGGTACGAAGAGGGCCCCTGCGCGGGGCGCCCCGGGCTCAATGCCGGTGAAAGCTTGATTCGTAGGCGACCGCGGCGCCGGTCATGGTGTTTTGCAGGCGCGCAATGGCACGCCCATGCCGTGAGCCGGCCAGACCACCGTGTACTTGCTGGGTGTGATAGGCCAGCAATTCATTGAGCTTGCTGCGGCAGGCATCAAGCACGCCGCCCAGGTGCAAGGCGATATATGCCACATGGTCAGCCTGGGTCTGCCGAAATTCCACCGACCATTGCTCGAAAAGCTGCGACTTGTAAGTGCCCTTGGCTGGGGTCTTGATGAGCTTGTGCATAAAGAGTTGTACAAAAACACAGGGGTTGGATGAGCGGCGGGCGAAACAAAAGGATTTTTTCGGCTCACGGCGCATCCGCAAGTGCCTATCACGTCTGACCCACCCCTTTGGTTGACAGCCTGCACTGCTGCCCGGCAAAAATCGGCTTGCCCTTGAGGTTCGCGAACAGAGGTAGAATGCGGCCTCCTGATCACCCTCACCCACAGTTTCAACATGTCCACGCCGTCCACCCAGCATGACGACAGCCCTGTCGATCCCGTCGAGAGCATCGTTGGCGCCATCCCGATTGTCATTCCCGCAGCCGGCGCCCTGTTGATCTTCCTTCTGGCGTTTATTGCCATTTACGTCGGGTAAAGCCTGACCCAGCGCCCGGCCATGTTTGCCCGGGCTGACCTGGCGCTTTAGTCGCCCGTTCGCTGCGGCATGATGTGGATGCCTTGTGCCGGAAGCCGCACCAGCAGATGGTTGCCCTGTTTGGCGCCCAGTGTGCGCAAATGCGCTGTCGATAGGTTGAGCCTGAGCCGGGTCTGGCTCAAGGCTTGCGGCGCAAGGGTACACAGGCTGGTTTCGCCCAGTGCCAATATTTCCAGCAATTCGCACACCACATGGTTGTCCTGATTGGGCTCGGGCGCAGCGCCCGAAGCCGGTCCGGATACATCCACATACTCGCCAGCCACCACCCAGGAAACCGCCACGCCGTCATCCAGCCGGTTCTTGTCAATCACCCGCAGATTCAGCTTGGCGCCGCTGCTGTCCTGCCAGCTAAGCCGCCCCCAGCCGGGTGACTGCTTGAAAAAACGCCCCTCGAAGTGGTTCTGGATGCCCACCAGATGGGCCACTCTGGCATTGCGGGGACTGGCAAACACCTTGGCGGGCGGGCCACTTTGCAGGGTCTGTCCGCCATCGACAATCACCACCCGGTCGGCCAGCCGCCGCGCCTCAGCCAGGTCATGTGTGACCAGCACCATGGGGGTGGTCACCTCCTTCCGCAAGGTTGCCAGTTCCCGATGCAGGGCCTGCCGCGTCGGCGCGTCCACAGCGGAAAAAGGCTCATCAAGCAGGAGCACGCCCTGGCGCGGGCTGTCGCTGTTGGCTGGATGCGTGATGCGGCGCAGCGCGCGTGCCAGGGCCACCCGCTGTTGCTGACCACCGGAGAGTTGAGTTGGGCGCCGCTGCTCCAGACCGGTCAGTCCCAGCCGGGCAAAGAGTGCTTGCAGGCCAGGGTCGCGCTGTATGTCCAGTTGGGCAAGGCAAGCCACCGCCACATTCTGTAGCGCGCTGAGGTGGGGGAACAGGGCATAGTTCTGGAATACCATGCCGACCCGGCGGGCTTGGGGCCGCAGGTGGATGCCGCGCCCACTGTCAAACCAGAATTCGTCGCCCACCTGAACGGTTCCGCTCAGACGCGGCGCATGCAATAGCCCGGCCACCGCGCGCAGCAAGGAGGTCTTGCCGCTGCCCGAGGGCCCCACCAGGGCAATCAGCTCGCCGGCGGCGCAGTCGAACTCGGCGGCCAGGGCAATCGGTCCCGGGTTGCTCAGGCAAACCTTCAGGTCCATCAGCGGCCCTGACCCGCAGGCGAGGCCGACCTGGCGCGGTCGCTGGCAAATACCAGAGCCAGGGCCAGCAGAGACAGCAGCACCAGGGCCAGGGCCATTTGGTGGGCGCTGCCCAGATCAAAGGCCTGGACCCGATCGTAAATCGCGACGCTCAGGGTGCGTGTTTCGCCCGGGATGCTGCCGCCCACCATCAGCACCACACCAAACTCGCCCAGGGTATGGGCCACGGTCAGCGCCACACCGGCCAGCACACCTGGCCAGGCCAGGGGCAGCTCGATTTTCCAGAAAGTCTGCCAGGTGGTGAGCCCGCTGACCCAGGCCGCTTCGCGCAGGTTGTCGGGCAAGCCGGCAAAAGCGCGCTGGATCGGTTGCACCATGAAGGGCAGATTGACCAGCACACTGGCCAGGAGCAGGCCCTCGAAACTGAACACCAGCCGCAAGCTCAAATGGCTGCTGAACCAGGCGCCCAGGGCCGACTCAGCGCCAAGTGCCAGCAGCAGATAAAAACCGATCACTGTGGGAGGCAACAGCAAGGGCAACATCAGAAGGGCTTCGGCCAGAGGCCTGCCGCGCCAGGGGGTCCAGGCCAGCCAGCGCGCCAGCCAGATGCCCAGGGGCAACAGAACCAGCGCGGTAAGCGCGGCCAGTGCCAGGGAAACGCGGGCAGCCTGCCAGTCCATCAGCTGATTATCCTTTGCGGGCCGCGCTTAGCCGGCCAGGCCGTAGCGGTGCAACAGCGCGCGTGAGGACTTCTCCAGCAGGAAATCGTACAGGTGGACCGCAGCAGGCTGGGCGCCGTGCAGCAAGACCATGCGCTGGTTCAGCGGAGCATGCAACTGCTCGGCCAACAGCAAGTGCCTGCCCTGGCTGGCCACTTCAGGCGCCAGGGCCAGTGACAAGGCGGTGATACCCGCCTGCGCCGCGCCGGCGGCAACAAACTGGGTGGCCTGCGCAATGTTTTCCCCCAGCACCAGCTTGGGGGCGACCAGCTCCCACAAGCCCAGTTGCATCATGGCCTCGCGCGCCGCCCGGCCATAGGGCGCGTGTTCCGGGTTGGCGATGGCAAACTTGGTGATCTGACCCCAGTTCGCCCTCAAGCCCTGCAATTGGGCATCAAGTGGCAGGGTCGAGTTGCGCGGCAGGTAGATCGCAATGCGGCCGCGGCCGTATATTGCGCCCCCATCCGCAGCGCCAGAGGGCAGCCGGCGGCTGAGGCCGGCCTGCACCAACTGCTCCACCCAGGCTTCATCGGCCGACATGAACAGATCTACCGGCAGGCCCTGACGGATTTGCCGCGCGAAGTTGCCCGATGAGCCATAGCTGGCCTGCACACTCATGCCAGTTTGTTGCTGAAAGATCTTTAATAGAAGTGTGAGCACAAACTTCAAATCACTGGCGGCGGCCACCCGCAGCGGTTTGGAGGCCAGCACGGGGCGGGCGAAGCCAGCCGTGGCGGCAAGACCCAAGGCAAGCCGCAAGGTGTGGCGGCGGCTTGGCTGCGGGGGGTGGCTCGGCGTGCTTGCGGGCATGAACATCACTTGACTGCCCGGCTAAGTGATAACCGGGATTTGGCAAAGGCTCAATTTACGCCACAATCCACGTTTTGCCAGCCTAGGGCGGCCGGATGGTTGGCCCAGGCTTGCTCAAGCGGTTTTTGCAAAGACATACTTTTCAATCTGAGACATCACTATGAACTCCCCAGCCATGCAAGGCATTCAGCTCAATGCCCCCAGTTTTGTCAAGCACCCCCGCCTGCTGGCCTGGGTGGCCGACATGGTTGCCCTGTGCAAGCCCGACGCCATTCACTGGTGCGACGGCAGTGACGAAGAATACCAGCGGCTGTGTGATCAATTGGTTGCAGCGGGCATTTTCATCAAGCTCAATCCTGCCAAGCGCCCGGGCAGCTATCTATGCCGCTCAGACGCCAGCGATGTGGCGCGGGTGGAAGACCGCACCTTCATTTGCTCGGCGCGCAAGGAAGATGCCGGCCCGACCAACAACTGGATCGACCCGATCCAGATGCGCGCGCTCATGCAGTATGGCAAGGACGGTCTGCCGGCCCTGTTCGATGGCTGCATGCGAGGCCGCACCATGTATGTGGTGCCCTTCTCGATGGGGCCCCTGGGCAGCGATATTGCCCATATCGGAGTTGAGCTGTCGGACAGTGCCTATGTGGCGGTCAATATGAAGCTGATGACCCGCATGGGCAAGTCGGTGTACGAGGTGCTGGGCACCGATGGCGAGTTTGTGCCAGCCATGCATACGGTCGGGGCCCCCTTGCAGCCTGGCCAGGCCGACAGCAGGTGGCCCTGCAACCAGACCAAGTACATCGT
>CAXRBE010000047.1:0-10476 GCA_964228805.1 Burkholderiaceae bacterium | reverse complement strand
TCAGATGTTTGGTCGTTAATGCCGAGCTCCTAGCTTTGCGGGTGAGGAGCGGGGCGTGGGTTTTGGGAGATTTGGGCCAAAAAACGGTGTCAACTGAAGGAGCGTGCGCAGAATTGACCCAGTAAAGGGCATTTTCCAGTCTGATGATAAGAACGGGCAAGCGATGAGAAATTAGGAATTCACAATTTTGTAACGATTGCAGACTCGCCGGAGCGCACACTAACATTTATCTCGCCATTAGCGACGAGAGTCTTAAGCGGCTCTTCAAATCATGGTCGATTGGAACAATGGAACTGAGCCCAAAGGAATATCTAGGCCATGCGCTTGCAAAATACACGAAGTGACTTAGGTTTCACTCTGATTGAGTTGATGATTGTGGTGGCCGTCATTGGCATTTTGGCAGCCATTGCAACTCCGAACTATCAGCAATACGTCAAGAAATCCAGACGCACGGATGCCCAAGGGGCAATGCTTGATCTACAACAGAAACAGGAAAAATGGCGCATCAATAACCCTAGCTATGGCGCTCTTAGTGACATCGGCGGTGCGCCGCCCAACTCCTACTACACCTTTAGCGTCAGCGGAAACACCGCAACAGCCTACACGATCACAGCAACGGCAAACTCAGGTGGCTCCCAAGCCACAGATTCACAGGATGGAGCCACCTGTAGCCCAATGACCATTGATGCCAACGGTACAAAGACGCCACCTGCCTGTTGGGCTAAATAGCTTTTAGATCACCATGCTAACAGGCAAAAGATTTATCGAGACTGGTTTTACCCTTGTGGAATTGATGGTCACGGTGGCCGTCATTTCGATTCTGGCTTCTGTTGCGGTCCCAGCCTATCAAAACATGATTGAGACGCGTCGCGTGGTAGCAGCTACCGAAGGCATTTACGCCCAAATGCAGTTCGCCCGGTCGGAGGCCATCAAACTCAACCAAGATCTGTATGTGAGCGTTCGCACCTCGACTCCGTGGTGCCTAGGCATAACGGACAATGCCTCGGGCTGTGACTGCAGTTCAGCGAATGCCTGCACCTATGGCCCTTTAGGTTCGGTCGTCCAGCGTGTGCTAACAGGTTCAGACTACCCCAACAGCAGTATCACGTCAACTATGTCGACGGCACACATTGACGGCACAAGAGGATTTTTTATCGGTTCTTGGGGCTCCATCGAAGTTGACGGCGGTAAAGGAAAAATTGTTTTCTCACAACTCGGTCGCATTAGGATCTGTACCGAAAGCAGGATAGGGGGATACCCATCGTGCTAGTTAGATCTGCTTCCGTCAAAGAACAACGAGGCGTTGGCCTGGTGGAACTAATGGTCGGTATGGCCGTAGGCTTGCTGATCGTTGCTGCAGCGACTAGCGTATACATCACGTCACTGCGCGGTGGCAATGATGCCCTTCGCTCAGCCAAGTTGAACATAGAGCTTCGAGGTGCCATGGATTTGATGACCTCTGAAATCCGTCGAGCTGGGTATTGGCCGGCCAATGGGGCTAGCCTCACTGGCAATCCATTTACGCAGGCTACTACAAACATCAAGGACATCGGCAACAACTGTATTGTCTTTTCCTATGACAAAAATTCAAATGGAACATCCGACACCGCGTCCGATACCACTGATTTCCTCGGTTTCCGCCTAGGCAGCCAAGACATTGACATGCGCATTTCTGGAACAAACACCAGCGATTGCACCTCTGGCTCTTGGGAAAGTCTAACTGATTCAAGAACAGTCATTATTGACACCCTGACATTCAACATCACTTACCAATGTTTGAACTCCAAAACAAATTTGAGTGCAATCCAACAATGCGCATCAGGCCAGTCCTTATACGATACAGCAGCCACTGCGACAGGAAAAACCGATCTAGTTGAACTTCGACAGGTCACCATCAACCTGACGGCTCATCATGTCAGTGACCCATTAACGCGCATCCAACTGAGCCAGGTTGTTTACTTGCGAAACAGTCGGATCCAAACAGTGGGCATCTGAACTCCATGTTAGCCCCTCATCTCTTCCACTTGATTCACCCTAGGGCTGCCCCTGCCACGCGTCAGCATGGCGTTGTGACCTTGTTGACTTCCATCGTCATCTTGTTGCTAGCAACCATATTCGTAGTCGCTGTCTCCAAAACGAGTTTGATTGAATTGCGCTTGTCAGCCAATGAAATTCGAGCACGCCAAGCGGCAGCAGCAGCTGAAGCAGGTCTCAATATAGGCGCTGCGTACCTGACCTCGAGCGGCGTTGTCAGCAACGCACCAGCAGGCTCTCCCAGCAATGCCCCAGCTGGCGCGGACAAGAATCGCAATGGGGTGGCTGACGAACTGACAACTCCGTTGACTGGCTCCAACGAAAAATACAGCGTCGCTTTTTGTGACCCCACTCAGGCCGTCAACACCATCACTTGCCCAGCAACGCCAGGAGCAGTCAACTGCACTAGAGCACCAGAACTCTACTTTCGCAGCCCATTGATTGTCGCTTGCGGCTGGAGTGATGATATTCTGGGTCGGTCCATGATGAGTCAAGGCATGGGCATTGTGGGCGGACTTAGCAACGCTCCTACCAATCCGCTGACATCCAAGGGTGGGGTCAACGTCAATGGCGCCGCTTCTGTCGTCAACCAGTACAACAACTTGACCATATGGAGTGGCAATCCGCTAAACGTCACCAGCGCCACGGGCAAGACATTTGTCAGAAATCCCGCCTTGCCTCCGTTGCCTAGCACGACACCACCCCCAGTTAGCCCTGCCGATGGACTGCCAACCTCGTGCCAGCAACCAGGTCCTGATTTTGTGTGCACAACCAACTCAACTTCGAAAGGATCCGACGTCATTGATTTGGATCCTACGCTCAGTAATTTGACAACTGCCGCCATGTTTCAAGGCTATTTTGGAGTGACATCAGTTGATGATTTTCAAACAGAGCTGGCTTCGATTCCCCGCATTTCAGCCGGGGATTCAACTGCGATGAATTCATTGATTGGAGTAACGGGCGAGTACCTGGTGATCGATGGCGTTGGCATACCACCAGTGGTCAGCCTTCCCAACGGCACGAGCGGTTCACGCAACCAGCCCGTCACCATCCTGGTCAACGGCAATTGGCCGGGTGGCGGCAACACCACCATTTATGGCATGGTCTATGTCAAAGGCGACGTAAATCTGACTGGCGGCGTGACCGTCGTTGGCGCTACCGCGGTGGAAGGCCAAGTGGCAGGAACCGGCAACCTGACCGTGGTGTATGACCCCACCACCATAGACAACGTGAAGACCAAAACTGGTAAACCTGGGGCTATTCCTGGCTCTTGGCGTGACTGGCGCTACTGATGAAATCACGGAGCGTAGATATGAACAGTCCATCAAAATATCAACGTGGCTCGCTTTTGATTGAAGCCGTCGTGGCAATTTTGGTTCTGGCAGTTGGAACATTCGGCGTAGTCAAGCTGAACTCCGTTTTGCTTAAGGGTGGCGGAGAATCAAAAATCCGTGCAGAAGCCCTGCAAATTGCCCAAACCAGAATTGAATCTTTGATGACCAATGGCGCTTTGGGCCAATGCCCCATTACCGCCGCAAGTACAACAGAGCCTTCTCCTATCAACGGCCTCAACGCGACATACAGGGTAGGGCAGGACCTGACGAATGTACTTAGGGACCGAGTTGACGTTGCTGTATATATTGCATGGGACGGCAACACCGACCCCCGAGCTGCACCAGCCAACCAGCAAATTGTGTTGCGAACTGTGATCGCGTGCGGCACTGCCGGAACCTCTGGTCTGATTGGCGGTGACGCTCTTAAAACCAATGCAGGAAACCTACCTCGTCCCACCGGTGTTGCAAGTGTTGGCGGTCGTGCTGATCCTACCTGCGCTACTGGATGCGTACAGTCAACAGCTGCGCAAACCGGGATGGCTGCAGATGGTCTGAAAGTCTTCACCACCGGAAATTTGGTCGAATTGGTCGATATTGTTGCCAACAAAGTGTTACTCACCATCAAAGATGGTTCGCAATTCAGCTCCATTTCAGGCCGGGTTTACATTCAAACCAGCGCCAATGGTCAGCCCATCATCAATCCGCAAGGAAGCAGTGTTTCGGACCCCTCTGATGATTTGGTTTTTTTGCTGACGTCTGATGCCGCCTATTGCGCCAGAGTATTCCCTCTCAACCCCGTTCCCACAGGCAGTACTGGCAACGCAACGAAATATGTCTACTTTGATTACAACTGCTACGTCTCAAAAGGCTGGTGGGGTAATGTGGGCATTGTCCAGGTCGGATCTGCCTCGGCTTCCAATAAAGTCTGCGTGGGTGATGTAGCACCAACCGATGATCCGGGCGGACTGTTTTCGAGACTTGCCACCCTCAGCACCACCCGGGGATACCGCGGCTTTCGCAACCTTGGTGTTCCGAATAGCACTGTATTGACTGACTATACGACGGTTGGCATTGGTTACGCACTTGATTCAAATGCCGGGATAGTTGCAAGCACCTATGCCCCCATGCACATCGGGGCAGTTCGATCTCAAAATTATCACGACTTTTTGATTGCCAACATCACTGGTCAAAACGACTGTACAAGCTCCGGCGTAATGACACTCACAGGAACACGCGCAGCCAATGAATTCACAAGCAATGTTGGAAAGTACTTCTGCATGGCACAGTGCCCACCGCTGACACCTGCAGATTCTGTCCAAAGTACCTTGGTGCATGGAACTATTACCGTCTACTCCTCGGCCTCACTTCTTGGAGTCGATCCCAATGACTGCCAGACCGCTCCAACATGGACGCAGACACCGACAACGGGCACAGCTACAAGTTACACCTACAGTTGCCTCAAAACCTGGGCCGGATTTGCTGGTTCCATGTGGAATGGTGGTATCAATTTTCAATACACAGGTACAAATTCCATATGTACCAACGCGTCGGGCTCACAGCCTATCGTTTCACCTTCAGGTCTGACGGTGGCATCAACTGTCAACAACAATTTAGCTGCGGATCCTTTCAAAAATTCCATCACTTTCACAGATGTGGCTTTGGGCGTCACAGATGTTGAAATCAATTTTGATGTTTACCCTAATGGATGCCCAACTCTTGGGGTACCTCAGGTCAGCTGGTCTGCACAAACACCCATCAATCTACTAAGCTGGCCTGCAATAATCGCGACAGGCGGTGGATCAGTCACTTACAACATACTTACTTGCACTCTGAGCGGCAATGCCAGCTCATGCACTCCAAATGTAGCCACTGTAACCAATCTTGCCACGACGACATACACACCTAGTGCACCATCTGGTAATAACAAGGGTGCGTGCTACAGCATTCAGGCTACAAGTTCTTCAAGTACCGGCGTTTCAAGCGCAGCGAAATGCTTTGTTAGATCTGGTAGTACTTTTTCGTACTACTAGCCGTTTCGCTTTACAAAGAAATAATTTTTCCGAATCCCTTCCATAAGTGCTAATCGGGTTTGAGGGCAATGCATATTGGGGGCTAGAGTGTCATCCGGATAATCCACCCGTACCATCGTGGTAAAAATTCGATCCCACTCAACCATGCTCCACCCTTCCGACTATCTGTCTCTAGCCCTTTCCCAAGGTGAACTCGCCACCCTCATCGCCGACCCCAACCCCCGGGTGGGCTGCGTCATTACCAATGCTAACGGCGAGGTGCTGGCCCAGGGCCACACCCAACGGGTGGGTGAGGCGCATGCCGAGGTCATGGCCTTGCTCGCTTTGCACGCAGCCGGGCACGATGCACGCGGAAGCACGGTGTACGTCACGCTCGAGCCCTGTGCCCACCATGGCCGCACTCCGCCCTGTTGCGATGCACTGATTGAAGCCGGTGTGGCCCGGGTGGTGGTGGCCCAGCAAGACCCCAACCCCTTGGTGGCAGGCCAAGGGTTGGCACGCATGCGGGCGGCGGGCATCGAGGTGGAAGTTTTGCCGCCAGACCACCCCAGTGCGGTGGCCACCCGTGAGCTCAATATTGGTTTCTTTAGCCGCATGACCCGGGGCCTGCCCTGGGTGCGCATGAAAATAGCCGCCTCGCTGGATGGGCAGACCGCCCTGGACAACGGAGCCAGCCAATGGATCACAGGCGAGGCGGCCCGCAGCGACGGCCATGCCTGGCGCGCCCGCGCCAGCGCAGTGCTGACCGGCATAGGCACCGTGCTGGAAGACGACCCTATGCTGGATGTGCGATTGGTGGAAACACCGCGCCAGCCATCGCTGGTGGTGGTGGACAGCAAGCTCGAGACACCGCCAGAGGCCAAACTGTTCACCCCCGGCCGTCAGGTGCTGATCTATGCCGCGGTGCCGGATGCTGCAAAAGAGGCGGCCCTGCGAGTCAAAGGGGCCACCCTCGTCTACTGCCCGGGCGAGCGGCAGAAGGTCGATCTTGCCGCCATGCTGCGCGACCTGGCCGCGCGTGAGGTGAACGAGCTGCATGTGGAGGCGGGCCACAAGCTCAACGGCTCATTCGTACGCGAGGGGCTGGTGGATGAGTTTTTGCTCTATCTGGCACCCAGGCTGCTGGGCACTGGCCGTGGCATGGTCAATTTCGGGCCACTGACCGAGTTATCCCAGGCTGTGGAGCTTGAGTTTCATCAGGTCGAGCGTGTCGGGCCGGATTTGCGCATCCTTGCCCGCAGGCGGGGGCACACGGCCTCTGCGGGGTAGGGCCAACGACGATTGGTGCTTGCACCATGGGGTACCGGCCCTGCCCCAGCCAGCCTGCACCCTTGCAGCCGGTGAAGGGTTTCAAGCCAAGCACCGAATCCCTGCGAAAATAGCGGGATGTTCACCGGAATCATCACCGCTGTGGGGCGCATCGTCGCCATCCACGACCTCGGCAGCTCTTTGTCCCATGGCAAGCGCCTCACCCTGCAGTGCCCTGAGGGCTACCTGGGTGATGTGAGTCTGGGCGACAGCATCGCGCTCAACGGCGCCTGCATGACGGTCACCCGCCTGGATAGCTCCCGCCGCCAATTCAGCATCGATATCTCGGCCGAATCACTGGCCCGCACCAGCGGACTGGTCAGCCCCGGCCCGGTCAACCTGGAAAAAGCCCTGCGCGCAGGTGATCGGTTGGGTGGACACATTGTGTCGGGCCATGTCGATGGCATCGGCCGGGTCAGCCACTTTGCCCAGGTGGGCGAAAGCTGGGAATTGCGCATCCATGCACCCTCAAACCTGGCTAAATATCTCGCCTACAAGGGCTCGATCACCATCAATGGCGTCAGCCTGACAGTCAACCAGGTGCGCGAACTGGCCGATGGCTGTGAGATCAGCATCAACCTGATTCCCCATACGGTTGAACACACCACCCTGGGCAGCCTGCAAGCCGGTGATGGGGTCAACCTAGAAATCGATACCGTGGCGCGCTATGTGGAACGTATCTTGTCTGCCGCCAGCTTGGAGAAAACATTGTCATGAGCAAAGACAAGAGTGTGGCCATCTCCTCGGTGGAAGAGATCGTGTCCGATCTGCGCGCTGGGCGCATGGTGATACTGGTTGATGAGGAAGACCGCGAAAATGAGGGCGACCTGGTGCTGGCGGCTGATCATGTCAGCCCCGCCGCCATCAACTTCATGGCACGTTATGGCCGTGGGCTGATCTGCCTCACCCTCACCCGCGAGCGCTGTGAAGCCCTGCGCCTGCCGCCCATGGTGGCCCGCAATGGCGACAAGAAGGGCACCGCCTTCACCGTCTCCATCGAAGCGGCCGAGGGCGTGACCACCGGCATCTCGGCGGCCGACCGCGCGCGCACCGTGCAGGCAGCGGTGGACCCGCAGGCCCAGCCCTCTGACCTGGTGCAGCCGGGCCATGTCTTCCCCCTGCAGGCCGTCAATGGTGGGGTGCTCATGCGTGCTGGCCACACCGAGGCAGGCTGCGATCTGGCGGCCCTGGCTGGCTGCTCGGCCGCCTCGGTAATTTGCGAGATCATGAAGGACGACGGCACCATGGCGCGTCTGCCCGACCTGCAGGCCTTTGCCGCTGAACACGGCCTGAAGATCGGCACCATTGCCGACCTGATCGAATATCGCAGCCGCACCGAATCCTTGGTGGAAAAAGTCGGCAGCCGCAGCATCCACACCCACGCAGGGGATTTCACCCTCCATGCCTTTCGCGACAAACCCAGCCAGGGTGTGCACCTGGCACTGGTCAAAGGTTTGTGGGATGTCAACGACAGCGTACTGGTGCGGGTGCATGAGCCACTGTCGGTGCTGGATGCGCTGGAAGTCTCACGTTCCATGCACTCCTGGAGCCTGGACACTGCGCTGGCCCGCATTGCCCAGGAGGGACGCGGCGTGGTGGTGCTGCTTAACTGCGGGGAAAGTGCCGAGCAGTTGCTGGCCCAGTTTGACGGCACGGCGCGGTCTGCCCATGCGCCCGAGCGTGGCCGCATGGACCTGCGCAGCTATGGCGTGGGCGCACAGATCCTGCGCGAGTGCGGGGTGCACCGCATGCACCTGATGGGCAAGCCCCGGCGCATGCCCAGCATGACCGGCTATGGCCTCGAAGTCGCCAGTTATATCAGCCCCTGAACAATAAAAGCAAGGAGGAACCTTTCACATGTTTGGCGCCGACAAGGGAAGCCTGCCTTCCGAGAAAAAACTGCACGACGGCCACAAGTTGTACATCGGCATTGTGCAAGCCCGCTTCAATGAGTCCATCACCAATGCCCTGGCCCAGGCTTGCCGTACCGAGCTGGCCGCGCTGGGCGTGCCCGACCAGCACATCACCCATGTGCTGGTGCCTGGCGCGCTGGAGGTACCCGTGGCATTGCAGGCCTTGGCCGAAAAAAATGAGTTCGATGCCCTGATTGCCCTGGGCTGCATCATCCGTGGCGAGACCTATCACTTCGAGCTGGTGGCCAATGAGTCGGGCGCGGGCGTCAGCCGCATTGCGCTGGATTACCAGTTGCCTGTTGCCAATGCCATCCTGACCACCGAAAACCTGGAGCAGGCCATCGCCCGCCAGGAGGATAAGGGCCGCGATGTCGCCCGAGTGGCGGTGGAGATGGCCAACCTGATCAATGGCATTGCATGAGAGACAAGCCTGCCTCCCCCCAGGCGCCAGAGCCTGTCCCACGCGCGAGCCGCAGCGGACTGAGCAGCACTGGTGTGCGCAAAGCGGCCAACAAGTCTGGCCGCAGCCGCGCCCGCGCCTTTGCATTGCAGGCGCTCTACCAGCACCTGGTGGGGCGTAACGAAGCCACGGCGATTGACGCATTCACCCGCGATCTGGCCGGTTTCAACAAAGCCGATGCGGCCCACTACGATGCCCTGATGCACGGCTGCATTGCCCGGGCAGAGGAACTCGACGCGCTGATCACACCCTTACTGGACCGCAAGCTAGGCGAGATTTCACCGATCGAACATGCGGTGATGTGGATTGGAGCCTACGAGTTGCAGCACTGTCTGGATGTGACCTGGCGCGTGGTACTCAACGAATGCATCGAACTGGCCAAGGAGTACGGTGGCACCGATGGCCATAAATATGTCAACGGTATTCTCAACGGTTTAGCCCCCACGCTGCGCGCAGCTGAAGTCAAGGCCGACAAGTCCCAGTGAGAATTGCACAACGCGCCAAGCGCATTGCACCCTTTTATGTGATGGAGGTGGCCAAGGCCGCCAGCGATATTGCTCGCCAGGCTGCCAACAGTGCAGCGCCAATGATCTTTCTCAACATTGGTGAGCCCGACTTCACTGCACCACCGCTGGTACGCGAAGCCGCCGAGCGTGCCCTGCGCGATGGGCGCAGTCAGTACACCGATGCCACCGGTTTGCCCGCGCTGCGTGAGCGCATCAGTGGCTGGTATGCCCAGCGCTTTGGCCTGCAGGTGTCGGCCAGCCGCATCGTGGTCACCAGCGGGGCCTCGGCTGCGCTTCAGCTGGCCTGCCTGGCGCTGATCGAGGCAGGCGACGAAATCCTGATGCCCGACCCGAGCTATCCCTGCAACCGCAATTTTGTCAGCGCCGCAGAGGGCAAGGCGGTGCTGATTCCATGCTCTCATCAGGAGCGCTTCCAGCTCAGTGCCGACAAGGTTCAGCAAGCCTGGGGCGCAAAGACCCGCGGGGTGATGCTGGCCTCCCCGTCCAACCCCACCGGCACCTCGATTGAGCCCGGGGAATTGCGCCGCATCCACGAGTTTGTCTGTGCGCGCGAAGGCATCACCCTGGTCGATGAAATTTACCTGGGGCTGAGCCATGACCCGCGCTATGGCGCATCAGCACTGGCCCTTGACGAGCAGCTGATCTCGATCAACAGCTTCAGCAAGTACTTCAACATGACCGGCTGGCGCCTGGGCTGGATGGTACTGCCCGAGGCTCTGGTGCCGGTGATCGAGCGCCTGGCTCAAAATCTGTTCATCTGCCCCAACGCCATTTCGCAGCACGCAGCCCTGGCCTGTTTTGAGGACGAAAGCCTGGCCGAATATGAACGCCGGCGGGCTGAATTTCGGGCGCGACGCGACTTCTTCATTC
>CAXRBE010000046.1:0-20922 GCA_964228805.1 Burkholderiaceae bacterium | reverse complement strand
GGATGGCGCAGCCCGGGGTGCGCGGCCTGGTGATCACGCATGGCACCGACACCCTGGAGGAAACCGCCTATTTCCTGCATGCCACCTTGCAGCCCACACTGCCGGTGGTGCTGACCTGCGCCATGCGGCCAGCCAATGCCTTGCAGGCTGACGGACCGCAAAACCTGCTCGATGCGCTGGTGCTGGCCAGCCAGGTGCAGGCCGGCGCGGTGATGGTGGTGTGTGCAGGCACCGTGCATGGGGCGAGGGAAGTTCAAAAGGTTCACGCCTGGCGGCTCGATGCCTTCAGTTCCGGCGATGAGGGCCCCCTGGCCCATGTGGTCAACGGTGGGCTGCGGCAAAACAGGGACTGGCCCCAGCCCGGCAGCATGGGCTCGGCCACCGTGCTCAAGACCTTGACGCAGCTGTCTGGCTGGCCGCGGGTCGAAATTGTTACTAGCCACGCCGGTGCCAGTGGCGCCCTGGTGGATGCCTTGCTGGCCGCGCCCGGGCCTAACCCGGTGCGCGGCCTGGTGGTGGCCGGCACTGGCGGCGGTACGGTGCATCAGTCGCTGGAGGCGGCCCTGTTGCGTGCCCAGGCCAGCGGGGTGCGGGTGGTGCGCAGCAGCCGAAGCTGTGCGGGCAGGGTCAGGGCGCGTGCCGATCAGGCCCTGCCGCTGGCTGAGGGATTGAGCCCGGCCAAGGCGCGCATTGCGCTCATGCTGGACTTGCTGTCGGGCTGAGCAGCAGATTCAGGAGGCCAGGGCAGCCAAGGCGCGGGCGCCGATTTCCTCCACGCTGCCAACGCCGCTGATGCTGCGGTACTTGGGAGCGCCCTGAGGGTCAAGCTGAGCCCAGTTCTGGTAGTAATCGACCAGCGGGCGGGTTTCAGCAGCGTAAATCTCAAGTCGGCGGCGTACGGTTTCTTCCTTGTCGTCCTCGCGCTGCACCAGGGGTTCGCCAGTCAGGTCGTCAAGGCCTTGCACTTTGGGCGGGTTGAATTTGAGATGGTAGGTGCGCCCTGAGGCGGGGTGAGAGCGGCGGCCGCTCATGCGCTCGATGATGATGTCGTGTGGAATGTCAATCTTGAGCACATAGTCGATTTTCACGCCGGCAGACTTCATTGCATCAGCCTGGGCAAGGGTGCGCGGAAAACCATCGAAGAGAAAGCCGTTAGCGCAATCGGGTCTGGCAATGCGTTCGGTCACCAGTTTGATGACCACATCATCGCTGACCAGTTGGCCCGATCCCATGATGGCTTTGGCCTGCTGTCCGAGTGCGGTGTTTTCCTGAATGGCTGCGCGCAGCATGTCTCCGGTGGAGATCTGCGGAATGGAATATTTCTGGCAAATGATGGCCGCCTGCGTGCCTTTGCCCGCTCCCGGCGCGCCCAACAGAATGAGTTTCATGAAAAACTTTGGCAAGTTCAATCTAGTCACCAACATCAGCACCCGCGGCTTAGCCCCCGATCGAGCCCAGACAGCGCGCGTGACAGCAACCCAACGATTGCGAGAAAAATAACAGGCCCGTATTGTCTCATGCCCCGAAGGCCAGTCGAACCCGCTCCAGATCTTCGGGCGTATCAACACCGGGCCCGGGGCGGTGCTCAGTGACATGGACGGCGATCGAGTGACCATGCCAGAGAGCCCGCAGTTGTTCCAGCGCCTCGATTCTCTCCAGCGGCGACTGGCTCAATTGTGGGAATGCACGCAGGAATCCGACACGGTAGCCATAGATGCCGATGTGGCGCAGTGGCGCCGGTGTGGGCAGGGTCTGGTCTTGCTGCGCCAGACCGTCGCGCCAGCAGGGAATGGGTGCGCGGCTGAAGTAAAGCGCCTGCTGCCTGGCATCGAGCACGACCTTGACCACATTGGGATTGAGGAACTCGGCTGGGTCGTCGATCGGATGGGCGGCCGTGCTCATGCTGGCCTGACTTTGCTGCGCCAGCAGGCTGGCCACCGCTTCGACCAGGGCCGGGTCCATCAGGGGTTCGTCGCCCTGCACATTGACCACCACATGCTCATTGTCCAGGCCGAGCAAGTCGCAGGCCTCGGCCAGTCGGTCGCTGCCGCTGGGGTGGTCGGTGCGGGTCAGCACCGACTCGACCTGGTGGGCGTTGCAGGCCTTCATGATGGCGGGGTTGTCGGCAGCCACCACCACCCGGGTGGCTGCGCCCAGACCGGCGTGTACACGCTGGGCCACCCTAACCACCATGGGCAGGCCGGCGATGTCGGCCAGGGGCTTGTTGGGCAGTCGGGTCGAGGCCAGGCGGGCCGGAATCAGGACCGTGAAGCTCACAGCCCGAGTTCCTGGTCGCTCAGGGTGCGCGCCTCTTGCTCCAGCAGGATGGGAATGCCATCACGCACCGGGTAGGCCAGGCGGGCGCTGCGGGAGAGCAGTTCCTGCCTGGCTTGGTCGAATTCCAGCGGGCCCTTGGTCAAGGGGCAGACCAGCAGTTCAAGCAATCGAGTGTCCATGGGAATGTCAGGATGATAGGGGTGACTTGAGCAGGGCGGACAGTCGCTGGTCCAGCGCCTGATAAAAGCCAGGCTCCGGGCTCAGCTCCAGCCCAACCGCCCAGACATCGGGCCAACGCGGCCAGAGCTTGACCGCATCCTTGTCGGTGCAAAGCACCAGGTAGGGCTGATCGGTAGGCACTTGCCATTGGCTGAAGTCGAAATGGTCGGGCAAGGCTAGTGTACGGGCCAGGGGCAGGCCCAGTGCGCGCAGCATGTTAAAGAATGCCTGGGGTTGCGCAATGCCAGCCAGGGCGAGCACAGGTGCATGGCCGGGTTTGCTCAGGTCTGCCAGCGCCAGCCGGCTTCCATCGGCACGCCGGGCGAATGATTGCAGGCGGCGCTCGGCTGTGAAGCCGCCCAACTCGGGTGTGGCCGCGTTGCGCAGGACCAGATCGACCGCTCGCGGCCAGGGCTCGCGCAGGGGACCGGCGGGCAGCAGCAGCCCGTTGCCCAGGCCGCGCTGGTCGAAGACACAAATCTCGATGTCGCGGGCCAGCGCCAGGTGCTGCAGCCCATCATCGCTGATCAGCAACTCGGTCTGCGGGTAGGCCAGCAGCAGGCTGCGCGCTGCCTCAATGCGTCGCCTGGCCACAAACACCGGCACCTGAGCCAGACGCCTGATCAGTAGGGGCTCATCGCCCACCTCGGTAGCCTGACTGTCGGGCTGCACCTCGCGGCAGTCCTGGCTCAGGCGGCCATAGCCACGTGCAATGACGCCAACGCTGAGCCCGCGCTGGCGCAGGTGCTGCACCAGGTCGATAACCAGTGGAGTCTTGCCGCCGCCGCCGGCTACCACATTGCCCACCACAATCAGTGGCACCGGCGCTGCCTCAGGGGTAAGAATCCGCGCGACATAGAGCCCGGAGCGCAACGCCAGCAGCAGGCGCAGCAGCCAGGACAAGGGGCGCAACAGCAGGCTCAGCCCGCTGCGTTGCTGCCATGCTGCCAACAGCAGGCGCTGCCAGGCCGGCTGCTGATCGTAATGCATGGCCTAGACTCGAACGCGCAAGGTGGGAGTTTTGAACAGCATCCCTAGCGGGCCGAGGCCCGGGTTGAAGACTGGGTGGCAAAGGTGATGTGCGTCAGGCCCGCTCGCCGTGCGGCCTCCATGACTGTGATCACCGACTGGTGACGCGCGGTGGCATCGGCACTGATGATCAGCACTGCCTCCTGCCTGTCCCTGGCCGCTGCAAGCAGGGCGCTGGCCAGCGCCTCAGCGCCGAGTGCAGCCACAGGCTTCTTGTTCATCATGTAGGTGCCATCACTGCTGACGGCAATCACGATTTCATTGGGATGATCGCGCTGGGCCTCGGTGTCAGCCACTGGCAGGCGCAGCTGCATTTCAGTGAACTTGTTGTAGGTGGTGGTGAGCATCAGAAAAATCAGGATCACCAACAGCACATCGATGAACGGAATCAAGTTGATTTCCGGCTCATCGCGCTGGCCAAACGATTTGCGTCTGAAGTTCATGGGCTCATGCGGTGCGCGGCAGGTTGGCCAGATGGCGGGCCAGGCGCTCGGAGGCCAGCTCCAGGGTCAACAAAAAGGCATCGACCCGGGCGCGGAAATAGCGCCAGAAAATCAGCGAGGGTATGGCAATGATCAGGCCAAAAGCCGTGTTGTATAGGGCGATCGAAATTCCGTGGGCCAGTTGCACCGGATTGCTGCCACTGGGCGACTGGGAGGCGAAAATTTCTATCATGCCAACCACAGTGCCAAAAAGCCCCAACAGCGGAGTGGTCGAAGCGATGGTGGCCAGGGCATTGAGGTAGCGCTCCAGGCGATGGGCCACCACCCTGCCGGTGCCCTCCATGGTGTTGCGCAAATCCTGTTCGCTGCAATGGGGCGCGGCCTGCAGGGCGCGAAACCCGCTGGCAAGAATTTCACCCAGGGCCGAATTGCTTTCCAAGCGGGCGATCAGCTCTGGCGCTGGCAGGTTGGTGCGGGAGATGCTGAGCGCTTCGGTCAGCAGCCTGGGCGGGGCGATGCGGGCGGTCTTGAGACTGACCAGCCGCTCAATGATCAAAGCCAAGGCCAGCACGGAGCAGGCAATCAAGGGCCAGATTGGCCAGCCAGCGGCTTGTATGATGGACAGCAAATCAGGACTCCCGGCAAATGTCAGTCAGCCCGATTATGGCCCAGGGGGTCAGTCTGAATGCCAGCCTGGACCCCGCTGGTAGAACCAAGGACTTCGGTTAGGCGCAACCCACAATTGCTGTGCATAACTTTGTGGAGAACTACATGGGTAAGGTGCGCAGACGCGCATGCTTTGTGGGACGCATCAGAACGATGAATAAAAAGGCGCCAAATAATCTTTTTAAATCAAGACCTTACAAGGAAAAATCTGGCTTTCATCGGAATTGGAGGGTCGCCTTGGCGACAAATCCTGTGCTGGGCTGCTTGTTGACTACTGGCATAGACCAAATCCCGCGCAAGGCGCGTGCAGACTGGAATTGAACTTGGAAAACCGCACCAGCACTGAACAAATCTGGCAAGTCGGCGCGCTGTGCCGCGCCATTGCTGAGGCTGTCGATGCCAGCTTCAACCCTGTCGCGGTTCGCGGCGAGATTTCGGGCTTCGCGCGCGCTGGCAGTGGGCATTGCTATTTTTCGCTCAAGGACCCATCTGCTCAGTTGCGTTGTGCCATGTTCCGCCGAGCTGCCAGCCTGCTTGATTTCAGCCCGCAGGACGGGGAACTGGTCGAGGTGCAGGGCCGGCTTGGTGTGTACGAGCCCCGGGGCGACCTGCAGCTCATTGTCGAATCGATGCGACCTGCCGGCCAGGGCGCGCTGTTTGAGCAATTTCTCAAGCTCAAGGCCAAGCTGGAGGCTGAGGGGCTGTTCGACCCGGCACGCAAGCGAGCACTGCCCCTGCTGCCCAGAGGCATCGGGGTGGTCACCTCCCTGGGGGCCGCTGCCTTGCATGATGTGGTGAGTGCGCTGCGCAGGCGAGCGCCCCATGTGCCTGTGGTTTTGGCTGCTGCGGCGGTGCAGGGCAGCAGTGCGCCTGGGGAGTTGATCCGTGCGCTGGCTGACCTGTACGCACTGGCAGCGCAGAAGGATCCTCCCTGCGCCATCGACATCATCCTCCTGGTGCGCGGGGGTGGCTCGATCGAAGACCTGTGGGCTTTCAACGATGAGGCGCTGGCGCGGATGGTGGCGCGCAGCCCAGTGCCACTGGTGTGCGGCGTCGGTCACGAGACGGACTTCACCATTGCCGATTTTGTGGCTGACCTGCGTGCACCCACACCCACTGCAGCGGCCGAGTTGGCTGCCCAGCCCTGCGAACTCTGGCTGGGCATGCTCGCGGGCCTGCAGGAGCGGCTCAGCCGCGCAGTTCATGCGCAGCAGGATCGGCTGGCCCAGCGGCTAGATTCAGCGGCAGATCTGCTGGGCAGACCCTCATCCTTGCTGCTCAAGCAGCGGCTGCGGCTGCAACTGCTGGCTCGGGGCCTGAGCCACGAGACCCGCCAGGCGCTGAACCTGCAAATAAAGGATCTGCAACTAGCACAGGATCGCTGTGTCAGTGGGCTGGGGCTGGGCCTGCTGAAGCAGCAGCAGCGGCTGGAGCGGGTTGCTTTGCGGCTGGAGCGGCTTGACCCGGCCCTGATCTTGCGTCGCGGCTATGTCTGGGCCAGCGATGCCCGCGGACATGTGGTCACCGATGCGGGTCAACTACAACTTGAGCAGCCGCTCAGACTGCATTTTTCCAAAGGCGCGGCCGACGTCGCAGTGACCCGGATCGAGCCTGGCGCTGAGTCCTGAGGGCAAAGAAAAAGGGCTGTGATGACAGCCCTTTGTCCTTCACCGCCAGGATGGCGTGATTACAGGCCGCCGTTTTGCTGAGCCACCATGCAGTAGAGCATGGGGATCGACAACATGGTGTTGAGGCGGGAAGTCAGCATCGCGGTGCGGGCAGCCTTGGCCTTTTCGGCAGCCTCCACCTCCACCATGCCCAGGGCCTTTTGCTGATTGGGCCAGATGATGAACCAGACATTGAAGGCCATGATCAGGGCCAGCCACATGCCGATGCCGATGGCCAGGAAGGGCCGCTGAAGTCCCAGGGCGGCGGCGATGTAGCCGCTCATCCAGGCCAGCAGCAGACCGGTGATGACCGTGCCCAGAGCTGCCCACCTGAACCAGAACAGGGCGGTCGGAGCGATCACCTTGCTGATTGCCGGCTTGTGTTCATCGGGTATCTTGGGCATGGAGGGGATCTGTACAAAGTTGAAGTACCAAAGCAGTCCGATCCACATCACGCCATTGAGTACATGCAGCCATCGCATGGCAAAGGTTGACCAGGCCATGCCGCCGCTGGCGCCGCCGCCAGCGATCAGCACCAGGATGATCAGAAGCACGACGCCAGCCAGCACCGTACGCCCAAGAGATTGAAAAACAGCACCCATGGTTGACTCCTTTTGTTGTGAAAACTGCAAACCATTATGCCCCACCTGGACGAATTGGCTCAAACTCGGCGCGCTGTGCGCGATGGCTGCAGTGGGCGTTGACCGCGCGGCAAGCTGGCGCAGTGGCGGCCAGATCGCTTGCAACTCAACCCCGAGGTCCTTGCCTCAAGTTGCCGCTGGCGGCAGGCTCAGGACCTGCGACTTGGAAAAAAAAAGATGGCCAGAACCCATCTAATTTTGCAATATGAAATATTGAATCTGAATTGGCCCAAAGGGCAGGGGCACAAAAAGCAAAATCGGCGACAGACAAAAAAGCCCTCATGGGCACCGTCCTTCACAACCCCAACCTGTCAGTACGAAAGCGATTTGGAGAAACATGATGAGTCAGCGGCAACCCACCATCATCTACACACTCACCGACGAGGCTCCGCTGTTGGCAACGGCTTCCTTCTTGCCGATCATTCAGGCCTTTGCCGCGCCGGCCGGGATCCATATTGAAAGCAGTGATATTTCGGTGGCCGGCCGTATTCTGGGCCAATTTCCGGACTATTTGACGCCCGAGCAGCGCGTGCCAGACAACCTGGCTGAGCTTGGTCGCATGACCTTGTTGCCCGACACCAACATCATCAAGCTGCCCAACATCAGCGCGCCGGTCTCACAGCTGGTGGCCTGCATCAAGGAGCTGCAGGCCAAGGGGTTCAAGATTCCTGACTACCCTGATCAGCCCAAGGACGACAAGGAACAGGAGATCAAGGCCCGCTACTCCAAATGCATTGGCAGTGCAGTCAATCCGGTCTTGCGTGAGGGCAATTCTGACCGGCGCGCGCCCAAGGCAGTGAAGGAGTACGCCCGCAAAAATCCCCACACCATGGCCGAGTGGAGCCAGGCGTCGCGTACCCATGTGTCGCACATGAAAGGCGGCGATTTCTACAACGGCGAAAAATCGATGACCCTGGACAAGCCGCGCGATGTGAAGATGGAGCTGATCACCAAGTCCGGCAAGACCATGGTGCTCAAGCCCAAAGTGTCCTTGCTGGCGGGCGAGGTCATTGACAGCATGTTCATGAGCAAGAAGGCGCTACTGGCTTTTTTCGAGAGGGAAATCGAGGACGCACGCAAAACTGGAGTGCTGTTCTCCCTGCATGTCAAGGCCACCATGATGAAAATCTCGCACCCGATCGTGTTTGGCCATTGCGTGCGGACTTTTTACAAGGAAGTATTCGCCAAGCATGGTCAGCTGTTTGAGCAACTGGGCGTGAATGTCAACAACGGCATGGTCGACCTCTACAACAAGATTGCCGCCTTGCCACAGGCTAAGCAGGACGAGATCAAGCGTGACCTGCAGGCCTGCCATGAACAGCGCCCTGAGCTGGCCATGGTCGATTCGACCAAGGGTATTACCTATTTTCATTCGCCCAACGACGTGATTGTGGACGCTTCCATGCCGGCCATGATCCGTGCGGGCGGCAAGTTGTATGGCGTCGATGGCAAGCTGAAAGAAGCCAAGGCTTGCATTCCTGAGTCAACTTTTGCCCGTATCTACCAGGAGGTCATCAATTTCTGCAAATGGCATGGCGCGTTTGATCCTCGCACCATGGGCACGGTGCCCAATGTCGGTCTGATGGCGCAGCAGGCCGAGGAGTATGGCTCGCATGACAAGACCTTCGAAATTCCGGAAGATGGTGTTGCCAACATTACCGACCTGGCCACCGGGGAAGTCTTGCTCAGCCAGAACGTGGAGCAGGGCGACATCTGGCGCATGTGCCAGGTCA
This sequence comes from Burkholderiaceae bacterium, assembly GCA_964228805.1. Taxonomy (GTDB): domain Bacteria; phylum Pseudomonadota; class Gammaproteobacteria; order Burkholderiales; family Burkholderiaceae_C; genus Hylemonella. The sequence continues at coordinate 12,247 of CAXRBE010000046.1, read as the reverse complement.
AGGATGCGCCCATTCGCGACTGGGTCAAACTGGCGGTCAACCGTGCGCGCAATTCCGGCACACCGGTGGTGTTCTGGCTCGATGCCTACCGCCCGCACGAGGCCCAGCTGATCAACAAGGTCAAGACCTATCTGGCCGAGCATGACACCAAGGGCTTGGACATCCAGATCATGAGCCAGGTGCGTGCGATGCGCTACACCCTGGAGCGGGTGGTGCGTGGCCTGGACACCATCAGCGCCACTGGCAACATATTGCGCGATTACCTCACTGACCTGTTCCCGATCATGGAACTGGGCACCAGCGCCAAGATGCTGTCGATCGTGCCGCTGATGGCCGGTGGTGGTCTGTATGAAACAGGCGCCGGCGGCTCGGCGCCCAAGCATGTGCAGCAGTTGGTGGAGGAAAACCACCTGCGCTGGGATTCACTGGGAGAGTTCATGGCACTGGCTGTGTCGATCGAGGACCTGGGCATCAAAAATGGCAATGCCAAGGCCAAGATCCTGGCCAAGACTCTGGATGCGGCCACCGGCAAGCTGCTGGACAACAACAAGAGCCCCTCACCCAAAACCGGGCAGTTGGACAATCGTGGCAGCCAGTTCTACCTGACCCTGTACTGGGCCCAGGAACTGGCCAGCCAGAATGAAGATCAGGCGCTGGCCGCCCGATTTGCCCCGCTGGCCACTCAGTTGGCCCAGAACGAGAAGAAAATTGTGGAGGAACTCAACGCAGTTCAGGGCCGGGCAGTGGATATTGGTGGCTACTACCAGCCAGACCCGGTCAAACTCGAAGCGGTCATGCGCCCGAGCAAGACCTTCAATTCCGCCCTGGCCAGCTTGCAGGCCTGATTCGAAGGCAATACCTCTTCTTGACCTCACTTGGCTTTGTGGCGGAGCTGGCGAAGCCGCCTGCCAAGTGCGGCCAGTGGGATGGACGGCGCCCGCAAGGGCCAGAAGGCTTACTGGGCGCGTTGGAACATGCTGCCGCCCAGCCTGGAGCCGGCTTTGAGGCCGCGCTTGGCAAACCAGCCCTGGTTCATTTCAAGCACGAATCGAACCGGCCTCAGCGAGCAATGCGAATCGGTGGTTTGAGGCCGCATATCGGCCAGATTGACAATGGTGCCGTCATCGGCGATGAAGGCAGCTGTCAGGGGCAGTGGCGTGTTCCTCATCCAGAAACACTGTTGGGCGGGTTGCTCGAAAACGAACAGCATGCCCTCGTGCATGGGCATATCCTGGCGGAACATCAGACCGACGGCGCGTTGCTCCGGGGTGCTGGCAACCTGGGCATCGATCTGGTGCATGCCGGCACTCAACCGAGCTCGCGGTAGATTGAGTTGCGCCTGATCCTGTGCCCAAAGCGTGGCAGGCTGCAGCACTTGCAGGCCGAGTACCAGCAGGGAGAAAAGCCAAGCCTTCATAAGTGATCAAGAAAAAAAATGCCCGCTAAAGCGGGCATTGTGCCGCAAGGCGTAGGCCTTATTGCTTGTTCTGTCCCTTGTGCTTGCCTTTGTTTTCTCCCTTAGGTTTTTTGTCCTTGTCTTTCTGCCTGTTGTCAGACTTGGCCGAAGGCGTGGCTGGGGTAGCTGGTGCGGCAGCAGTGGCCGGCTTGGCCGGGGTGGCTGCGGCGGGCGGAGCAGCTGGTGTTGCCGGCGTGGCCGGTGCAGTAGCCTGGGCGAAAATACTGCTGCTGATCAAGGTGGACAACAGGACGGCGAGTAGCTTGCTCATGGCGAATTCCTTTCATGATGTTTGCCATTGAACCTAGCAAACGTAAGCCTGCAAGGTCTGATCCTCAACGCAATCAAACCTGGCGCGGTTGACGGCAAAAAAAAGCTCAGGCCGGAGAGGTTCGTTCGCGGGTAGATTGAATTTTGAAACTGGCTGGCCAAGAGCCCTTGATTTTTGTCAGTTGGGCTTCAAGTGTTGGAGCTTGAAGCCGAATCTTCATCAGCGTGCTCCCGATAAAATGAGGCATGGCCCAGAATAATCCACCCCCGCCTCCGGTTCGTCAGCCCAAATTGGGCGATGCGGCCGGCGCCACCGTGCTCGAGCGCAAGACTGAAAAGGTCAAGCCACCGCAGATGTATCAGGTGGTCTTGCTCAATGATGATTACACACCGATGGAATTCGTGGTGATGGTGTTGCAGGAGTTTTTCAGCAAGGACCTGGAAACTGCCACCCAAATCATGCTCAAGGTCCATGTCGAGGGTCGGGGGGTATGTGGGGTGTATTCAAAGGATGTTGCCACCACCAAGGTCGAACAGGTGCTGGAGGCGGCGCACAAGGCTGGGCATCCGCTCAAGTGCGTCAGCGAGCCTGCACCATGAAAAAAGCCGGAAAAAAAGAAATTTCACCAGTGGCTGGCGGCATGGCTCAAATCGGATTAAAGTTGAACTGCAATTAAGGCAAAAGGAATCTTCATGATTGCCCAGGAATTAGAAGTCAGTCTGCACATGGCCTTCGTCGAGGCACGCCAGCAGCGCCACGAGTTCATCACCGTGGAGCACCTGCTGTTGGCGCTGCTTGACAATCCAAGCGCTGCTGAGGTGCTGCGCGCATGCTCGGTGAATATTGACGACCTGCGCAAGTCCCTTGCCAATTTCATTAAGGACAACACGCCGCAGGTGGCGGGCACCGAGGATGTAGACACCCAGCCCACACTGGGTTTCCAGCGCGTGATTCAGCGCGCCATCATGCATGTGCAGTCCACCGGCAGCGGCAAAAAGGAAGTGACCGGTGCCAATGTGCTGGTGGCCATCTTTGGCGAGAAAGATTCGCACGCGGTGTACTACCTCCACCAGCAGGGCGTGACCCGGCTGGATGTGGTCAATTTCATCGCACATGGCATCAAGAAAAACGATCCGCCGGAGCCGGCCAAGTCCAATGAGGGACAGTCCGAGGCGGAAGAGAGCGGCAGCGAGAAGGGTGAAAAAGCCTCGCCTCTGGAGCAGTACACCCAGAACCTGAACCAGCTGGCCCGCGATGGCAAGATCGATCCCCTGATCGGGCGTGAGTATGAGGTCGAGCGGGTCATCCAGATCCTGTGCCGCCGGCGAAAGAACAATCCCTTGCTGGTGGGCGAAGCCGGCGTGGGCAAGACCGCCATCGCCGAGGGACTGGCCTGGCGGATCACGCAGAAAGATGTGCCTGAGATCCTGGCCGAGGCCAATGTCTATTCCTTGGACATGGGCGCTCTGCTGGCTGGCACCAAGTACCGTGGTGATTTCGAGCAGCGGCTCAAGGGCGTGCTCAAGGCGCTCAAGGACCGGCCCAATGCCATCCTGTTCATTGACGAGATCCACACCCTGATCGGTGCCGGTGCCGCCTCTGGCGGCACTTTGGACGCCTCCAACCTGCTCAAGCCGGCACTCTCCAGCGGCCAGCTCAAATGCATCGGCGCTACCACTTTTACCGAATACCGCGGTATTTTCGAGAAGGACTCCGCGCTATCACGCCGTTTCCAGAAGGTCGATGTGGTCGAGCCGACGGTGGAGCAAACGATCGACATCCTCAAGGGACTCAAGTCCCGCTTCGAGGAACATCACAATGTCAAGTACGCCAATGCAGCCCTGCAGGCGGCGGCTGAGCTCAGTGCCAAATTCATCAATGACCGCCATCTGCCCGACAAAGCCATTGATGTGATCGACGAGGCGGGCGCAGCCCAGCGCATCCTGCCACTGTCCAAGCGCAAAAAGACGATCAACAAGGCCGAGGTCGAAGAGATCGTGGCCAAGATCGCCCGCATCCCCCCGGCCAATGTTTCCAACGATGACCGCAGCAAGCTGCAGACGCTGGAGCGCGACCTCAGGAATGTGGTGTTCGGACAGGACAAGGCCATTGAGGTGCTGGCTTCAGCGGTCAAGATGGCACGCTCCGGCCTGGGCAAGAGCGACAAGCCGATCGGCTCATTCCTCTTCAGCGGCCCCACCGGTGTGGGCAAGACTGAGGCCGCAAAGCAACTGGCCTACATCATGGGCATCGAGCTGATCCGCTTCGATATGTCCGAGTACATGGAGCGTCATGCGGTCAGCCGGCTGATTGGCGCCCCTCCCGGCTATGTCGGCTTTGACCAGGGCGGCCTGCTGACCGAGGCCATCTCCAAGAAGCCGCATGCGGTGCTGCTGCTCGATGAGATCGAGAAGGCGCACCCCGACATCTTCAATGTGTTGCTGCAGGTGATGGACCATGGCACCCTGACCGACAACAACGGGCGCAAGGCTGACTTCCGCAATGTGATCATCATCATGACCACCAATGCCGGGGCAGAGACCATGAACAAGGCCACCATCGGGTTCACCAATCCGAGGCAGGCGGGTGATGAGATGGCCGACATCAAGCGCCTGTTCACCCCCGAGTTCCGCAATCGGCTTGATGCGATGGTCAGCTTCAAACCCCTGGATGAGCAGATCATCCTGCGGGTGGTGGATAAGTTCTTGCTGCAACTCGAAGGGCAGTTGGCCGAGAAGAAGGTCGATGTCACTTTCACCGACAAGCTGCGCAAGCATCTGGCCAAGAAGGGCTTTGACCCCCTCATGGGCGCGCGCCCGATGCAGCGCCTGATCCAGGACACCATCCGTCGGGCCCTGGCTGACGAACTCCTGTTCGGCCGGCTTACCGAGGGCGGGCGCCTGACGGTCGATTTGGACGAGCGCGATGAGAGCAAGACCGAGGTGTTGCTCGACATCCAGCCCCTGCCCAAAAAAGAGGGCAAGGCCAGGCCGGAAGAGGCCACGGCCGATTAGGGCCAGCGCGTCAGATTGAACTGAAATAGAAAGCACCCCAGCCGGACGCTGTCTGGCTTGCTGGGGCTTGGGGCCATGGCCCTTAGACTTGGTCGCGCTAGCGAAAGCCGACCCGGTCCAGCATCTGCTGAACCCTGATCTGGTTGCCGCCAATCACGCTTACGGGCGTGTTGTCGCTTTTGAACTGGTCGCCCGCCATGGCCTGCAGGGCCGGATTGTGTAGCCTGACACCACGGGCGACAGGCCACTCGTTGTTGCCATTGGCAAAGTGTTCCTGCGCCTCGGCGCTGGCCAGATACTCCAGGAATTTGATTGCACCGGCCACATTTCTGGCGTTCTTGGCGACGGCACCGCCCGCAATATTGATGTGTGTGCCCCAACTGGACTGATTGGGAAACACCACCCCGATACGCCCCATGAGTGCCTGGTCTTCGGGCTTGCCCGATCGCATCAGGCGCGCCAGGTAGTAGCTGTTGCTGATGGCAACCCCGCATTCGCCTGCGCCCACTGCACGGATCTGGTCGGTGTCACCGCCCTTGGGGCTGCGCGCCATATTGTCAACCAGGGCCTTGAGCCAGGCCTCGGTTTTCTGGGGGCCCAGGTGTTCGGTCATCGCTCCGAACAGCGAGAGGTTGTAGGGGTGTGAACCCGAGCGGATGCACAATTTGCCCTTGATCTTCGCCTGGCCCAGCTTTTCGTAGCTGTCCACATCCTCGGCCTTGAGTTGACGCTTGTCGTACACAATGAGCCGCGCACGGGTGGAAAATCCAAACCAGGCACTGCGGCCCTCGGCATTGGGCTTGGCACGGAACTGATCTGGAATGGCCGCATCCAAGAGGCGTGAGCTGACCGGCTGGAACAGGCCATCAATCTCACCGCGCCAGAGGCGGCTGGCGTCCACCAGCAGGACGACATCGGCGTTGGACGCCTTGCCCTCGGCCTTGAGGCGGGCAATGATGCCGGCATCGTCTGCATCCACCCGGTTGATCTTGATGCCGCTGGCCTTGCTGAAATTGCTGTAAAGCAATTCGTCCGAAGGGTAATGGCGTGCCGAGTAGATATTGATCACAGATGGCTGGGCCCCGACTGAAGCGCAGGCCAGGCCGAGTGCGGCCAGAAGGAAAATAGCTCGTAGAAACATGGTTTTCGAAGAAAATTTGACACGATGATACAACAAATAAGAATCATTCTCAATATCAAAAGGCTGATTGTGGTGCTTATTGGCATGCTTGCCCTGCTGCTGCAGGGTTGTGCCAGCTTGCCCGATACATCCACTCAGGCTGCTGGTGAGGCCGATCGACAAGCGCAGCCCAGCGCCCAGAAGCGGCTGCCAAAGATAGGCCTGGCCTTGGGCGGGGGGGCGGCGCGCGGGTTCGCCCATGTCGGTGTGATCCAGGTTCTGGAGGAGGCGGGCATTCGCCCCGACTTGGTCACCGGTACCTCGGCCGGCAGTCTGGTGGCTGCCTTTTATGCCAGCGGCAAGAATGGAGCCCAGTTGCAGCGCCTGGCCGAAACCATGGATGAAGCCACTTTTGCCGACTGGACCCTGCCTTTTTTCAGCCGGGGTCTGCTGCGCGGTGAGGCGCTGGCGCGCTATGTCAATGGCCAGATCAATGGCCGCCTGATTGAGGAGATGCAGCTTCCGCTGGGCATTGTGGCCACTGACCTGGGTACTGGCCAGGGCGTATTGTTCCAGCGCGGGGACACAGCTACCGCAGTGCGCGCCTCCAGTGCCGTGCCGGCCCTGTTTCAGCCAGTGCGCATTGCCGGCCGCGACGATGTGGATGGTGGACTGGTCTCGCCGGTACCGGTCCGATACGCCCGCCAGATGGGCGCCGAACTGGTCATCGCGGTCGATATCTCCAGCGCCCCCGAGAGCAACGGCGCCAGCGATACCCTGCAGGTCCTGCTGCAGACCTTCACGATCATGGGACGCAGCATCAATATCCTTGAATTGCGCGAGGCCGATGTGGTGGTGCGACCCAGTCTCAACAATGTCAGCAGTGCAGATTTTGGCGCCCGTAGGCAATCGATAGAGGCCGGCCGCGCGGCTATGCGCCGGGTTTTGCCACAACTCACAGTCGCTCTGGATGCCAAGTCACGCTAACCTGCGCTGAATGTCAACTGCGATTGGATCAAAAAAAAGCCCCGAACTGCTCGGGGCTTTGAAGGGATCCCTGAACCAGAAGGTATCGAAAGGACCCGAGGAGACAATCAGGGGAGGCATTTCAGCCTCCGATGCAATTATTATATCAGGGTTTTCCCTTGGTTTGTGAGCCAAGGCATGGTTTCTGGCGAAAAAATGCTTTTTTAGCCACACCCCCCGGGGATCAAGCCAGGCATGTGTGAGGGAGTGGCCTTCAATTGACCGCAATCATGGGTAAAGCCATTTTCAGCTTGGCCACGCGCTGCTGGCAGAATGTTGCACCATGAAAAACGAGCCTGGCATCAAACGGCAAGTGCCGCACGTGCGCGGCCACTACCGTGAATTTCGGGCTGTGACCACGCGCTGGATGGACAACGATGCCTACGGCCATGTCAACAATGTCGTCTATTACAGCTGGTTCGACACCGCAGTCAACGCCATGCTGATCGAGCGTGGGGCGCTGGACATCCATACTGGCCATGTGATCGGGCTGGTGGTCGAGACCCAATGCAATTATTTTTCCCCGCTGGCGTTCCCGCAAGCCGTGGATGCCGGCATCCGGGTGTCGCATCAGGGCAATTCAAGCGTGCGCTACGATATCGGGCTGTTTGCCCAGGGCGCTGAGCTGGCAGCGGCGCAGGGGCATTTTGTCCATGTCTATGTCGATCGCCAGTCACGCCGACCGGTGCCTCTGCCTGACGCGCTGCTGCGTGCCCTTGAAACCTTGAAATGAACCATGACTGTCGATGAAGCCATTACTACCCGCATGTCGGTGCGGGCGTTTACCCAGCAGCCTGTCTCGCAAGATCAGATCATCCAGATACTGCAGCTGGCCAGCCGGGCTGCCTCAGGAAATAATGCGCAACCCTGGAAGGTGTATGTTCTCCAGGGCCAGAGCCGGGATGGCCTGGTGCAGAAGGTGTGTGCGGCGCACGATGCCCTGCGGGCTGATCCCAGCCTGGCCAGTGAATATCCTGAGGAATATGACTATTACCCCAAAAAGTGGGTTGGCCAGTACCTGGAGCGCCGTCGAGAAAATGGCTGGGGACTTTACGGACTGCTGGGCATCGCCAAGGGCGAAAAGGACAAGATGCACGCCCAGCATCAGCGCAATTTCCGTTTCTTTGACGCGCCGGTCGGTCTGATGTTCACCGTGGATCGGGTGATGGGGCGCGGCTCCTTGATCGATTACGGCATGTTTCTTGAAAATCTCATGCTGGCGGCCCGGCAGCGTGGTTTGCACACCTGCCCGCAGGCTGCCTGGAATGGCTTTGCCAAGATCATCCTGCCCCACATTGGAGCAAGCCCGGATGAGATGCTGGTGTGTGGCATGGCGCTGGGCTATGCCGATGAAAAGGCCACCGTGAACAGCTATTACACCCCGCGCGAGACGGTCAACAGCTTTACTTGCTGGCTCGACTGAACAGCGTGGCTGCGGCCTGGCTGTAGCCTGAGACAGGGAACACCATCCCTAGAGGTAATACAGCAGCAGATAGCCCAGCAAAAGCAGCAGCACCCACAGCGCCATACCGCGTGTGCTCCAGGTACCTGCCATGGGCGCATCCTGCCCCAGTGCGCGGGTGACCCAGGCCATGAGGGCGCTGCCCAGCGACTGCGTCTGTGCATGAAGGGTGGTTTGCAGATGAGCCAACAGGCGCATGCCAATTGCAGCCATGGCCGGCATCAGCTTGCGCCAGAGCCAGTCGGTATCCAGGGTGATGGTCAGGGTGCGCTTGAGGAAGGGCAGCATGACAAAGAAGGCCAGACCTGAGAACAGCAGTAGCTGGAGCTGAGTGAGCACATGGGCTGCACTATAGGCCTGGTAATCGGTGGGGTAGGGCAGGAGCCGGTAAAGCAACTCGGGCCAGACACCCAGGGCAATGCACAGAAACGCGAACAGGAACATAGCCCAACGCATGCTGGCTGGCGGTTCTTGCGGCCGCAGGCCGGAGTCTTTCTGGAAAAAAACAAACCAGGGGAACTTGATGCCAGCATGAAGGAAGACGCCCGCCGATGCAGCGGTCAGAAGCAGCCAGACCAGTTGGAGATGACCATCAGCAGCCGCCTGTGAAATCATGGACTTGGAAACAAACCCAGAGGTCAGTGGAAATGCCGAAATGGCCAGCGCACCGATCGAGCCGCATATAGTGGTGAAGGGCATCGTATGAAACAGGCCGCCCAGTTCGGAACATTTGCGCCGACCCGTCATCAGCAGCACCGAGCCCGCCGACATCAGCAGCAGGCCCTTGTAGATGATGTGGGTGAAGGCATGGGCGGCCGCGCCGTTGAGGGCCATTTCGGTGCCAATTCCAATGCCGGCGATCATGAAGCCGACCTGGTTGATGATCGAGTAGGCCAGGATGCGGCGCATGTCATTTTCAAGCAGTGCGTAGACGATGCCGTAGAAGACCATGAACAGGCCGATCCAGATCAGGCATTCAGTGCCCGCAAAGCCACGGATCAGCACATAGACTGCAGTCTTGGTGGTGAAAGCCGAGAGAAACACGGTGCCGCTCCAGGAGGCTTCCGGATAGGCATCTGGCAGCCAGGCCGACAGGGGCGGGGCGCCGGCATTGATCAGAAAACCGATCAGGATCAGCCAGTGGGCGGGGGAGTCGGGTGCCCCACCCAGGGAGAACGGGGTGAAGGCGACACTGCCGGTTTGGACGATATGTCCGGTGATGCCGGCAAACAGGATGACTCCGCCCAGCAAGTGGATCATCAGGTAGCGCCGCGCAGCTGTGACAGCCCGGTGCCCTGACTGGCTCCAAAGCACCAGGGTGGATCCTATGGCCATCAACTCCCAGAAGACAAAGACGCTGAGCAAATCACCAGCCAGGGTCACGCCGATGGCCGAACCGGCGTAGACGAAGGCAGCACTCATCTCAAGCCGACTGCTTTGGCTCAGGGCAAACAAGCCGCCAGCCGCTGCCATGAGGGCAAAAATGGTCGCAAACAGCCGGGACAGCTTGCTTCCCTCCAGCGGGCTGAGGGTGTAATCAAGATAGCTGAGCTGCCAGTTCGATCCGTCGGGTACCTGCCAGACCAGGCCCAGCACAAGCAGGGGCAGAACCACGATGGCAATCTTGCGCGCGGTGCCCGCCAGCAAGCCAAGCAGCAGCCCTCCGGCAATCAGGACCAATCCAGGGTGGGCAAGAAAATCAGTCATCTTTGCCGCCGTAGTAGCTGTCAGGCCGCTTGAGGAGCAGGGCCACTGCCTTGGCAAACACGATCAACGCGGCACAGACTAGAAATCCGTACCAGGCGTGAAAGCCAAATAGACCTTCCACGCTGAAATGGGGGTGCAGCTCCAGCAAAGGCTCGGCCAGCACGATAAGAGCCAGGACAACAATAAATCCAGACCAAAGCCGCTTGATATTGCGGCCCTGATCGAGCCAGTGCTTCTGTGTATGAGGAGAGCTCATGATGTATTGCCCCGGCTTCAAGGAATGATTGCCTGCCGTACCAGCGCCAGCGGCAGGTCGGGAAGAAAGAACAGCAAGAGGGTAGCTGCGGCGGTCACACAAAGCGCGGCCACCATCGGCAGTGGCGCTTCCCCGTGGGAATGGGATGCCTCATCTGCCCGGGGCGCATGAAAGAAGGCACGGTAGACGATGGGCAGGAAATAGCCGGCATTGAGCAGGGTACTGAGCGCGATGACTGCCACTGCCAGCCAGTGCTCGGCAGCCATCGCGCCTGACACGATGTACCACTTGGAGATGAAGCCCACAGCCGGAGGCAAACCAATCATCGAGATGGCACCAATGGAGAAGGCGGCCATGGTCCACGGCATGCGCCGGCCGATACCATCAAGCTGGCTGACCTCGGTCTTGTGTGCAGCGGTATAGATGGCGCCAGCGGCAAAGAACAGGGTGATCTTGGCTACGGCGTGCGCCGCGATGTGCAGACCGGCCCCGATCAGCGACAACGGCGCCAGGATGGCTGCCGACAGCATGACATAGGATAACTGGCTGATGGTCGAATAGGCCAGCCGTCGTTTCAGGTTGTCGGCACCCAGCGCCACCACCGAGGCTGCCACGATGGTGAAGCCGGCGAAGACTGCCAGCCAGTCGGCCGAGCCGCCCAAGCCAGCTTGGGACAGGTTGTCAGCGCCAAAGATGTAGACCACCACCTTGACCACACTGAAAACCCCAGCCTTGACCACAGCCACAGCGTGCAGCAGGGCGGAGACCGGTGTTGGCGCGACCATAGCGGCTGGTAGCCAACGATGGACTGGCATGAGGGCGGCCTTGCCCAGTCCAAAGACAAGCAGGGCCAGCAGGCCAGCCGTCGCAGCGTGACCAAGCTGGCCCTTGAGAATGCCGCCATGGACAAAGTCGGTGCTGCCGGCCAGGTTCCAGATCAGGATCAGCGCTGGCGTGAAGAAGACGATCGAGGTCCCCAGCAAAATGCCTAGATAGCTTCTGCCGCCGTCGCGCGCAGCTTGCGTACCCTGGTGTGTCACCAGCGGGTAGGTCACCAGGGTCAGCATTTCGTAGAAGATGAAAAGGGTCAGCAGGTTGGCTGAAAAGGCGATGCCCATGGTGGCCGCCAGGGCCAAGGCAAAACAGACATAAAAGCGGGTCTGGTTTTGTTCCTGGTTGGCCCACATATAGCCGATCGAGTAGATGGAGTTGACGATCCACAGGCTGGAGGCAATCAGGGCAAACAGCATGCCCAGTGGCTCGACCTTAAAGGCGATTTCCAGCCCGGGCAGCAGTGTCCAGAGGCGCAGGCCCGGTCGCCCGCCCGCCAGCACTGTGGGCAAGAGCAAAGCGGTGATTAACAGCAGCGTGAGTGCGGTGGCCAGGGTGATGCCTTCGCGCAAATTGGGTCGCCGGCCCGACAGGCTGATCAGCACGCTGCCCAGCACTGGCACCAGCAGGCAAGCCAGGATCAAGAGCGCGGGCGCGAGCAGGCTCAACGCAGGCCCCCCAACAGCATGGCGGCGGCCTGCGAGGCCGAGCCAACGGTGAATGAGGTGTCAAGGCCAAAGTACACGGTGGCAAACACCAGCAGCGCACAGGGCACCACCATGCCAACGGGGGGGCGGGTGGGCGCGGCAAGGTCCTTGCGGGGTTCGTGGAAGTAGGCCGCTTCGACAAAGCGCCAGACATAGACCACCGCCAACAGCGATGACAGCACAATCAGGGCCACCAACCACCACTGCCCGGCCTGCAGGGCTGCCAGCAGCAGGTACCACTTGCTGATGAAGCCTGCGGTGCCAGGCACCCCGATCAGCGACAGGCCGCAGATCACAATGCCAAAGCTGACCAGCGGCATGCGCTTGCCCAGGCCGTGAACCCTGGCCAGGCTGGTGCCTCCCATGGTCAGCGCTACCATGCCTAGCAAGAGAAAGA
>CAXRBE010000045.1:0-5444 GCA_964228805.1 Burkholderiaceae bacterium | reverse complement strand
CCCACCACCTTGCCCACCCTGGATGGCCTGGCCATGCCACCAGCGCTCAAGGAAGTGGCCTTGACCAAGCGCGGCCTGTGCATCCTGGTGGGTGGCACCGGCTCGGGCAAATCCACCACCCTGGCTGCCATGGTCGACTGGCGCAATGAGAATTCCCACGGCCACATCATCACCATCGAAGATCCGATCGAATTTGTGCATCCGCACAAGAACTGCGTGGTCACACAACGCGAGGTGGGCCTGGACACCGACAGCTGGGATATCGCGCTCAAGAACAGCCTGCGCCAGGCTCCTGATGTGATCCTGATGGGCGAGGTGCGTGACCGCGAGACCATGGAGCACGCGGTGGCCTTTGCCGAAACCGGCCATCTCTGCCTGGCCACGCTGCACGCCAACAGTTCCAATCAGGCGCTGGACCGGATCATCAATTTTTTTCCGGAGGAGCGCCGTGTCCAGCTGCTGATGGACTTGTCGCTCAACCTGCGTGCCCTGATTTCGCAACGGCTGGTGCCTAGGCAGGATGGCAAGGGGCGCTTTGCCGCAGTGGAGGTAATGCTCAACTCGCCCCTGGTGGCCGACCTGATCTTCAAGGGCGAGATTGCCGAGATCAAGGAATTGATGAAGCGCAGCCGTGAACTGGGCATGCAAACTTTCGACCAGGCGCTGTTTGATGCCTTTGAGAACAATACAATTTCCTATGAAGATGCCCTGCGCAATGCCGATTCGCTCAACGACTTGCGGCTGCAGATCAAGCTCAACAGCCAGCGCGCCAAAGACATGCCCATGGATTCCGGCACCGATGGCCTGGCCATTGTTTAATCTCACACCATGAGCAATATTCAAACCAAAAGCTACGAACCTTCCCCCGCGCGCAAGGTTGCCTTCCTGGGCCTGGGCGTGATGGGCTACCCCATGGCCGGCCACCTGGCTCGAGCTGGCCATTCGGTCACTGTCTATAACCGTACCATTGACAAAGCGCGTTCCTGGGTCGCGGAGTTTGGCGGCAAGCATGCAGCCACCCCACGTGAAGCGGCCGCTGGCGCAGACTTTGTGTTTGCCTGTGTGGGCAACGACGATGACCTGCGCAGCGTGGCCCTGGGCCAGGGCCAGACCGGCGAGGGCGCCCTGACAGGCATGAAGCCGGGCGCCATTTTTTGCGACCACACCACCGCATCGGCCGAGGTGGCGCGCGAGCTCTATGCCTCTGCACAGCAAAGAGGCCTGCATTTCATTGACGCCCCGGTCTCTGGCGGCCAGGCTGGCGCGCAGAACGGGGCCCTCACCGTCATGTGTGGCGGCGATCAGCCCGCCTTCGATCAGGCCAAACCTGTGGCCATGGCGTTCTCACGCGCCTTCACCCGCATTGGCGACAGCGGCGCTGGCCAGCTGGCCAAAATGGTCAACCAGGTCTGCTGCATTGGCGTCATCCAAGGCCTGGCTGAGGGCGTCGCCTTTGGCCAGCGCGCCGGGCTTGATATGAATCTGGTACTGGAGGTGATCGGCAAGGGAGCCGCCCAAAGCTGGCAGATGGACAACCGCGGCAAGACCATGGTGGCCGATCAGTTCGATTTTGGATTCGCGGTCGACTGGATGCGCAAAGACCTCGGCCTGGTGCTGCAGGAGTCGCGACGCAATGGCGCGAGCATGCCCATCACTGCCCTGGTCGACCAGTTCTACGCCGATGTGCAGGCCATGGGCGGCCAGCGCTGGGACACCTCCAGCCTGATCAAGCGGCTCAAATCTGCCAAGAAATAAAGGGCGCACAAGGCGCCCTGTCCATGCTGGCTTTGGCCTATGGCTGGCCGCGTTATTTTTTAGGCTCAGGCTTGTCTTTGTCCGGTGCCTTGGGCACCAAGCGCTGGAGCTCTTCTTCGCTGATGATCTCGAACACCCGCACCACCCGCTTGACATTGCTTACCCCGCGGGCGATATCGGTGGCACGATTGGCCTCGCGCTGCGTCACCCGCCCCATCAGGTACACCGTACCGCGCTCGGTGACCACCTTGAACGCATTGGCAAAGATGTCCTGGGCATCGACCAGGGCCGCCTTCACCCGACCAGTAATCAGCGTGTCGGCAGAACGCTCAGTCAGGGTCGATTTGCCCATCACTGCCAACTCATTGACCACCAGTCGCACATTCTCGGTACGTGCCACCAGCTGCTGGGCGGTCTCCTTGTCACGCGCGTTGGGCACCTCGCCGGTGAGCAGCACCTGACGGTTGTAGCTGGTGACATTGATATGGACCCGATCCCCCAGGTTTTTGTCGATGCTGCTCACAGCGCTCAGCTCGATGCGCTCATCTTCCACCTGGATGCCAGCGGTGCGGCGATCCACCGCCACCAGGGAGCCGACCACAGCGCTACCAATCATCACCGGGGCACAGGCGCTCAATGAGCCAAGCAAGGCCAAGGCCAAAGCAAATTTTCGGGTGTTGAATTTCATGTGGGTGTTTCCTGTTCTCCAAGCAATTGGGCATCGACCGCATCGCAGATACAGTGCAGCGCAAGAATATGCACCTCCTGAATCCGCGCGGTGCGGTCGCTGGCCACACAAATATGCACATCGGTGTCGCGCAAGGCCCGGCTCATCTTGCCCCCCTCGCGCCCGCTCAAGCCCACCACGACCATCTCGCGTTCATGGGCGGCCTCAATCGCGGCCAACACATTGGCCGAATTGCCGCTGGTGGAGATCGCCAGCAGCACATCGCCAGGCTGTCCCAGCGCGCGCACCTGGCGCGAAAACACCGAGTTGAAGTCGTAGTCATTGGCGACAGCGGTCAGGATCGAGCTGTCTGTGGTCAGCGCGATGGCACCCAGTTCAGGGCGTTCGCGCTCAAAGCGCCCCACAAATTCAGCTGAAAAATGCTGGGCGTCGGCGGCAGAGCCGCCATTGCCACAGGCCAAGACCTTGCCCCCGCCTGTCACGCAGGCCAGAATGGCCTGCACTGCCGAGGCAATCGGAGCGGCCAGCACCTCGGCCATCTGGTACTTGAGGTCGGCGCTGTCGATGAAATGTTGCTGGATGCGTTGTTCGAGCATGTCCCCAATGATAACTGCCAGGGCGCAGGCTTTTCAGCCATCGGTGGTGAAAGCGCCCCGCAGCCATTCAAGCGTCTGCCCCTGCAGGCTCACCACATCAAAGCGGCAGGGCGGCAAGGTGGGAAGCCGCATCAGGTAGTGGCGCGCTGCCAGCACAATGCGCTGCCGCTTGGCCAGGCTCACGCTGGCGGCAGCACCGCCATGGCTGGTGCTGGCCCGTCGGCGCACCTCGACAAACACCAAGGTTCCCTCAGGCTCGCGCATGATCAGATCGATTTCGCCGCCGCCCCGTCCAGGCGTCCGATAATTGCGCTGAACCAGCCTTAGTCCAGCCTGCTGGAGATGGCGCAAAGCGACCTCTTCGGCTGCATCGCCGGTCTGCTTGCTGGTTTTTCCAGGGGATTCCATTGAACCTTTCTTTTGCCTCAGCACTGCATGCCGCGCATGAGGCTGCTGCTGCACAACATTATCCGCATGGCGCCCTGTATGTGGTGGCCACGCCGATTGGCAACCTGGCCGACATCACCCTGCGAGCACTGCATGTGCTGCAGCTGGCCGATGCCGTGGCCTGCGAAGACACGCGTCATACCCAAACCCTGTTGCAAGCCTATGGCATTGACCATGGCGGCACCAGACTACTTGCCCTGCACCAGCACAATGAGGCACAGGCTGCGCAAGCCGTGCTTGAGCGCCTGCATGCCAGCCAGCGTGTGGCCTATGTCAGCGATGCTGGCACCCCGGCAGTCAGCGACCCCGGCGCCCGGCTTGTGGCCGCTGTGCGCGCAGCTGGTCTGCCGGTGGTGCCAGTGCCAGGTGCCAGCAGCATCACCGCCTTGCTCAGTGCCGCGGGCCTGGTAGACCAGGCAGATGCCTGCGGCTTTGTTTTTATGGGCTTTTTGCCCGTCAAGGCTGCTGAGCGTCAGGCAGCGGTGCAGTCGCTGTCCACTGAGCCCCGCGCGGTATTGCTGTTGGAAGCACCACATCGCATCGAGTCATTGGCAAGCGCACTGACAGCCTTGGGCGATCGCCAAATAACAGTGGGGCGCGAGTTGACCAAGCAGTTTGAGGAAATTGCGCTGGTCAGTGCCAATGAGCTTGCCGTCTGGCTAAACGACAAGCCGCAACGCAAGCGCGGCGAGTTCACCCTTGTGCTGCATGCACAGGATCGGCATGGCTCAAGCGCCAATCCATCAGGTCAGCGCCTGCTAGAACTGTTGTTGGCCGAACTCCCCCTGAAGACTGCCGTTCGGCTGGCCGCCCAGATCAGCGGTGAGCCGCGCAATTCTCTTTACGAAGCCGCACTGGCGATGAAGCAGGGACCGCATGACTCTGACGGCAAGGATTAGATGCAAGCGCCACACTTGTTCGATCCAGGAACCGTTGATCTGAGCTGAAGTCGGGCAGTTGGGCGACTGGGCAACTGAGCGGATCAGGTCGGACAGGCTGAGTTGGCGCGGCTGGCGGGGATCGAACCCACGACCCTTGGCTTCGGAGGCCAATACTCTATCCACTGAGCTACAGCCGCACTCGCTGCGGGCCGACGGCCGGCAGGTGAACAATTCTATCAGTGGGCCACTCTCAGTCTTGCTTGATTTCAGTCTTCAAGGCGGCCAGTGCAGTCAGAAAAAAGCCGCGCTTTGCGCGGCTGGCTTGGCCAGGTCAGCTTGCGGCCTCAACTGGCGGGCACTTACTTCTTACCGCTGGTCACCACCTCAATATCCACCCGACGATTTTTGGCGCGGCCTTCCGCCGTGTCGTTGCTGGCCACAGGTTGCGACTCGCCCTTGCCCTCGGTTCTTATCTTGTCGGCCGCAATGCCCTGGCTGACCATATAGCTCTTCACCGATTCGGCCCGCCGCTTGGACAGGGCCAGGTTGTAGGCCTCCGAGCCCACCGAGTCGGTATGACCCACCGCAATGGCCAGCTCCAAGTCCACGCCCTTGATCTTGCTTATCAGTTCATCGAGCTCTTTTTTACCAGCCGGCTTGATATCGGCCTTGTCAAAGTCAAACAGGGCGTCAGCCGAGAAGGTCGACTTGGCTGGCACGACTGCAGCCGGCGCAGGGCTGGGGCGGGGCGCAGGCGCGGCGGCCGGCGGATCCTGACGTGGACGGTAGGGCAGCACATCGGCCACGAGCTTGGCCTTGTCCACCACCATGAGGGGCGGCAACTCAAACGGGCACAACTCCTCAGCGGGCAGCTCACCTCGGTCCTGCCCGGCATCACTGGCTGTGGGCTGGTCCGGGCGCGTCACACCCAGGGTGGCCGTCAGCCGCCCCATGCCCGCCAGGGTGCGCGCCTGCGCCATGATCTGGTTGTAGCGCGCATTGGTGTAGGCGCGGCTGGCCTCAAAGTACTCGTTTTGCGTGTTGAGCATATCCAGCAGCGTCCTCTGGCCAATCTCG
>CAXRBE010000044.1:0-5969 GCA_964228805.1 Burkholderiaceae bacterium | reverse complement strand
CGGTTTTATGGCAGTTGGGGCCTACGCTGCCTACAACACCCTGATCCGGGTCGATGGCATGCCCCTGTTGCTGGCCTTGCTTTCGGGCGGCTTCTTCGCCACGCTGGTGGGCATATTTTTTGGCATCCCGAGCCTGCGCGTCAAAGGCCTGTATCTGGCAGTGGCGACTCTGGCGGCGCAGTTTTTTTGCGACTGGGCCTTTTTACGGGTGGGCTGGTTCACCAACAACACGCCTTCGGGCTCGGTCTCGGTGTCCAACCTGCAGGTATTTGGCCTGCCGATTGAAACGCCGGCGCAGAAATATCTGTTCTGCCTGGTCCTGCTGGTGGTCTTTGCCCTGCTGGCCAAGAACATGGTGCGTAGTGCCATCGGGCGAGAATGGATGGCCATCCGCGATATGGATGTGGCCGCCGCGGTGATTGGTATCCGCCCGATGTACGCCAAGCTCAGCGCCTTTGCGGTCAGCAGCTTTATTGTTGGGGTGGCTGGTGCCCTATGGGGGTTTGTCCACCTGGGCGCGTGGGAGCCGGCAGCCTTTTCGATCGACCGCTCCTTCCAATTGCTGTTCATCGTCATCATTGGCGGGCTGGGCTCCATCATGGGCAGCCTGTTTGGCGCCGCCTTCATCGTGGTGCTGCCGATTTTTCTCAACCAGGCCCTGCCCTGGGCGGGGGGCTTGGTGGGCGTGGAAATTTCAACCGCCGCAATTTTGCACACAGAGTACATGGTGTTCGGCGCTCTGATTGTCTGGTTTTTGATTGTCGAGCCCCACGGCCTGGCTAAGTTGTGGTCCACCGGCAAACAGAAAATGCGTCTGTGGCCATTTCCGCACTGAGACAACCCAATAACTGATAAATCTGCACAACTTCTCGTCCCTTTCACTCACCACCTACCTCAAGGAGATCTTCAATGAAACTGAAACAGCTTACCCTGGCGCTATCGCTGTTGGCCGCTACCGCAGCCACGGTGCTCAGCCCACAAACCGCCTTTGCCCAGGCCAAGGAACAGTTCTTCCCCATGCTGGTCTACCGCACCGGCGCTTACGCTCCCAACGGGGTGCCTTTTGCCAACGGTATGGCCGACTACTACAAGCTGGTCAATGCCAAAGGCGGCATCAATGGGGTGAAGATCATCATGGAGGAGTGCGAAACCGGCTACGCCACCGACCGTGGCGTGGAGTGCTATGAGCGCCTGAAAGGTAAAAACGGTGGCGCTACCGTGTTTCAACCGCTTTCCACTGGCATCACTTTTGCACTGACTGAAAAGGCCCCTGGTGACAAGATTCCTCTGATCACCGGTGGCTACGGCCGCAGTGAATCGGCCGATGGTGGCGTCTTCAAGTGGAACTTCCCGCTCACCGGCACCTACTGGATGGCAGCGGATGTGCTGATCCAGCATATTGCCAAAAAAGAGGGTGGCCTGGACAAGCTCAAGGGCAAGAAAATTGCTCTGGTCTACCATGACAGCCCCTACGGCAAGGAACCCATCCCGCTGCTGCAGGAGCGTGCTGCCATGCATGGCTACTCGCTGCAGTTGCTGCCGGTGACGCACCCCGGGGTGGAGCAGAAAGCCACCTGGCTGCAGGTGCGGCAAAACCGACCAGACTATGTGCTGCTGTGGGGCTGGGGCGTTATGAACTCGACCTCACTCAAGGAAGCGGTGGCTACCGGCTATCCGCGTGACAAGATGTACGGCGTCTGGTGGTCGGGTGCAGAGCCTGATGTGAAAGACGTTGCCGATGGCGCCAAAGGCTATCACGCAATTGCCCTGCAGCATGGTGCTGAGCCAAATTCCAAGGTGGTGAAAGACGTGCTGGCTCTGGTGCACGCCAAGGGACAGGGAACCGGTCCGAAGGATGAGGTTGGGCAAGTGCTCTATATGCGCGGGCTGATTGCTGGCATGCTGGCGGTGGAGGGTGTCAAGCGTGCGCAAGACCGCTATGGCAAGGGCAAGGTCATGACCGGTGAACAGACCCGTTGGGGCCTGGAAAATCTGGCTCTGGACCAGAAGAAGCTCGACGCCCTTGGTTTTGCCGGCGTGATGCGCCCGATCAGTACTTCCTGCGTTGACCATATGGGCGCCAACTGGGCCAGGATTCAAACCTGGGATGGCAAAAAATGGAATTTCAGCTCTGACTGGTATCAGGCGGATGATTCCATTCTCAAGCCCATGGTCAGGAATGCAGCCGACAAGTACGCGGGCGAGAAGAAGCTGCAGCGCCGCACCCCGGCTGACTGCCAGACCTGAGGACTGTCGCTCAGCCCGTAAGGGTTGATTGGTTACTCAACAACCCCATCCTGCTGGATGGGGTTGGCGGCTCCAACCGGAGCCGCCAATCGACAGGGTTGTTGTGCAGCTCTGTCGATTGGTTAAGAAGCAAGGCCCATGGACTCGAAAAACATCATCCTCAACGTCAACGGCATCGAGGTCATCTACAACCATGTGATTCTGGTGCTCAAGGGTGTCTCACTCCAGGTACCCGAAGGCAGCATTGTCTCCATACTGGGCGGCAACGGGGCTGGCAAGACCACCACCTTGCGTGCGGTCTCCAACCTGCTCAAAGGCGAGCGCGGTGAGGTCACCAAGGGCAGCATCGAGCTGCGGGGTGAGCGCATCGAAAACCTCAGCCCGGCTGATCTGGTGGAGCGTGGTGTGGTGCAGGTGATGGAAGGCCGTCATTGTTTTGCCCACCTGACCATTGAAGAAAACCTGCTCACTGGCGCCTACACCCGCAAGAGCAAGTCTGAAACAGCGGCCAATCTGGAAAAGGTCTACAACTATTTTCCCCGTCTGAAGACGCGACGCAGCTCCCAGGCCGCCTACACATCGGGCGGGGAACAGCAGATGTGCGCCATCGGCCGCGCGCTGATGGCCAATCCCTCGATGGTGCTGCTCGATGAGCCCTCCATGGGCCTGGCGCCGCAGATTGTGGAGGAGGTGTTTGAGATTGTGAAAGACCTCAACACCCGTGAGCGGGTCACCTTTTTGCTGGCGGAGCAAAACACCAATATGGCGCTGCGCTATGCCAACTATGGTTACATCATGGAGTCCGGCCGCATTGTGATGGACGGGGTTGCCAGCGAACTGGCCAGCAATGAAGATGTCAAGGAGTTTTACCTCGGCATGGGCGGGGGCGAGCGCAAGAGCTTCAAGGATGTCAAGAGTTACAAGCGGCGCAAGCGCTGGCTGGCCTGAAGACCTGCCATGAAACACTTTGACGCGCTGGAGACGCGTGACCCGCAGGTGCGTGAGGCGACCTGGATGAAGGCCCTGCCGGGCCTGGTGGCCCGCGCCCAACAGGCCACAAGCGCCGGGGCAGACATTCTGGCTGGGGTGGATGCTGACTCAGTGAATAGCCGCGCCGCTTTGGCCAGGTTGCCGGTCACCCGCAAAAACCAGCTGCATGAGCGCCAGCAGGCCGGCCGCGCGGCTAACCCTAGCGATCCTTTCGGTGGGTTTTCGGCGATCGGCTGGCGCGGCCTGCTGCGTGGCAGTGGCACCAGGCGGGTGTACCAATCGCCAGGCCCAATTTACGAACCGGAAGGATTGGCCAGCGATTATTGGCGCAGCGCGCGGGCTTTTGTGGCCGCAGGGTTTGAGGCCGGTGACCTGGTGCACAACTGTTTCAGCTACCACCTTACGCCCGGTGCCTGGATCATGGAGGCCGGTGCCCAGGCCCTGGGTTGCACTGTCTTTCCGGGCGGGGTGGGCAACACCGAGCAGCAATTGGCAGCGATGGCCGATTTGCGGCCAGTGGCTTACGCAGGCACCCCCAGCTTTCTCAAAATCCTGGTGGAAAAGGCAGCCGAGGCGGGTGCCAAGCTGTCCCTTAGCAAGGCCCTGGTCAGTGGTGAGGCCTTTCCACCCAGCTTGCGCGACTGGCTGGTGGAGCGCGGCATCCAGGGCTACCAGTGTTACGCCACGGCTGATGCCGGCATGATTGCCTATGAGACCCAGGCCCGTGAAGGCCTGGTGATGGACGAGGGTATCCTGCTGGAAATTGTGCGGCCCGGCACTTCAGATCCGGTGCCCGATGGCGAGGTGGGTGAGGTGGTGGTGACCGTACTCAACCCCGACTACCCCTTGATCCGTTTTGGCACCGGCGACCTGTCGGCAGTCTTGCCTGGCGCATGCCCGAGCGGGCGCACCAACACCCGCATCCGCGGCTGGCTGGGGCGGGCTGACCAGACCACCAAGGTGCGCGGCATGTTCGTCCACCCTGGCCAGATTGATCAGATTGCCAAGCGCTTTGCCGAAGTGGGTAGGGTGCGCCTGTTGGTGACCGGAGAAATGGCCAGCGACATGATGACCTTCAAGGTCGAGACTGCCAATGCCAACACGCCCGGCCTGGCTGAGCGCATTGCTGATGCGGTGCGGGATGTGACCAAGCTGCGCGCCGATGTGGAGTTGGTGGCGCCTGGCAGTTTGCCCAATGACGGCAAGGTGATCGAGGATGCCCGTAGCTACCGCTAGTGAGTAAGTAGTTCCCACCGTTCATCGCGGCAATTGGCTGAGTGGCACGCCGTTAAAATTTGGCCATCTTACCTAGGAGATTTATCGATGAAAGTTTGGTTTGCGTGCATTTCTTTGGCTGTGATGTCCTTGACTGCCCAGGCCGCGGATTTCCTGGCAGCAAACCCGTCAGCATTGTGGTGCCCTTTGCTGCTGGTGGCCCGGTGGACCGGCTGGCGCGTGACCTGGCCGAGGCCCTGCGCAAGCCCCTGGGCGGCGCCACGGTGGTCATTGAAAACGTGGCTGGTGCAGGTGGCACCATTGCGGCCAACAAAGTGGCCAAGGGTAGCCCCGATGGCTACAGTGTTTTGCTGCACCATGTGGGCATGGCCACCAGCCCGGCGCTCTACCGCAAGCTGCCTTTCAATGTGGAAAAAGACTTCGAATACCTGGGTGTGGTCACCGAGGTGCCCATGACCCTGATCGGAAAGCCCTCCCTGCCGGCCAACAACTACAAGGAGCTGGCCGCCTGGATCAATGACAACAAAGGCAAGATCAACTTGGGCAATGCAGGCCTGGGCGCGGCTTCCCACCTGTGCGGCCTGATGTTCCAGAGCGCCCTGCAGGTCCCCATGACCACCGTGCCCTACAAAGGCACCGCCCCTGCATTGGCTGACCTGATTGGTGGCCAGATTGACCTGCTGTGCGACCAGACCACCAATACCACCACCCAGATCGAGGCTCAAAAAGTTAAGGCTTATGCCGTCACCACGTCCAAGCGCCTGAGCACCCCGGCTCTCAAGCACCTGCCCACTCTGCAGGAATCGGGCATCAAGGGCTTTGAGGTCACCATCTGGAATGCGCTCTATGTGCCAAAAGGAACACCCTCTGATGTGACTGCCAAGCTCAATACGGCGATCAAGGCGGCGCTGAAAGATCCGGACTTCATCAAAAAGCAGGAGGGCTTGGGCGCCATCGTGGTCAACGACAAACGCACCGATCCCGCCGGACACAAGCAGTTTGTCATGGCCGAGACGGCCAAGCTGGGCCCGATCATCAAGGCCGCTGGCGTGTATGCCGACTGACCCTCATTGTTGACCCCAAAAAAACCGCCTGCAAAAGGCGGTTTTTTTTGACGGTCACACGCCCCAGACGATCTCTTTTTGCGCGGCCTGGCAACGGCGCAGCATGTCAATGAAGGGCATGGCGCGCTGGCGCAGAGACACAGCCTCATGCTCGCTGGCAGATTCGCCTCGTGACAATGCCTCTTGCGAGGCGGCTTTTTTCTCGGCCTCCTCCTGGGCAATGGCTGCTTGAAGCGCCACGATCGCAGCGGGCATTTGCTCGGGCAGCAAGATGCCTTTGCCCTCGCTAGAGTGCTTGCCGATGATTTGCAGGACCCGGCGCCCATTGGGCTCGAGCATGATCAGGTCACCCGTGGCCTTGGACTTGAACCGATAAAGCATGGGGCAAGGTTAGCATGATGGCTCTGGGGAGTGAATGCCCAGGGATAATTC
>CAXRBE010000043.1:0-30155 GCA_964228805.1 Burkholderiaceae bacterium | reverse complement strand
GAGCATCGTGAGTTGGCGCATCGCATCTCACGCAGAGGCCTCATAGTCAGCGAATATGTGCTGGGCAGCCCCCCGCTGGCAGCGAATTTTCCCCGCCGCAACCGGCTGATCGCCGGCCTGTCCAGTGGCACGCTGGTGGTTGAGGCCGCGCTGCAGTCAGGCTCGCTGATCACAGCCAGACTGGCGGTCGAGCTGGGCAAAGAGGTGTTTGCCATCCCGGGCTCCATCCACGCCACCCAATCGCGCGGCTGCCACGCATTGATCCGCCAGGGCGCCAAGCTTGTCGAGTCGGCGCAGGATGTCCTGGAAGATCTGCAGGCGCCCAAGCTCACGCCGGCGCAACGCCCCCAGCCTGGGCCGCAAGACATGCCAGAGACAGAGGGTCCGCTGCTGGATGCCCTGGGCTTTGAGCCAGTCAGCCTGGAGGGCCTGCAGGAACGCACCGGACTGTCTACCCCCGCCCTGCAGGCTCAGCTGATGGAGCTGGAACTCGCCGGCCAGGTGGCGCGTCTTGCGGGTGGCCTGTTTCAGCGTCTGGTTCGCACCTGAGCCTGTGTAGCCAGGCCAACAAGGCGGACAAAAATTCAAGGGCTCACGCCAGAGCCCGGCATTCTGCGCTACAGTGGTCCCCATGTTCGAAGTCCTTGTGTTCGTCTACGAGAATTACTGGTGCGGCGGCGAATGCCCCGAGCCCAGACAGCTGGAACGCAAGCTCAACGCCGCCGGCTTCGAGGCTGACGAAATTCACATGGCCATTGACTGGCTCAACGGACTGAACCAGATTGCCCAGAACACGCATTGGCTTGCCGATGCCATGGATACCGTTCATGTGGGCGTCGCGCCCGGGCTGAAAGCTGGCGACAGCCTGCGCATCTATTCCGCTGCCGAGCAGACACAGCTTGGGCCTGACGGCCAGGGCTTTGTCATGTTTCTGGAGTCAGCCGGCGTGCTGCCCTCCACCCTGCGCGAGGTGGTGATTGAGCGTGCCATGGCAGTGGCCAGTCCGATCTCCCTGGACGACCTGAAAATTATCGTGTTGATGGTTTACTGGCGCTTTGGCGAGGAGCCCGATGCCCTGATTCTTGACGAGCTGTGTGGCGCCGAGCCCAGTCGACTGGCGCATTGACAATTCCATCCGGTCCGCATGAAAAAGGCCGGGTCAAGCCCGGCCTTTGACCTTGGAGTGGGCAACTCAGACCACTGCGCCCGCATTGGGGTCGTTCGGGTCGCCGTCTTTCCTGGCGCCCGCCTTGATCAGATCCTCGCGCCGAATGCCCAGCCACATGGCGATGGCTGCAGCCACAAAGACCGAGGAGTAGATGCCAAACAGGATGCCGATCGTCAGGGCCAGGGCAAAGTAGTGCAGAGTGGCGCCTCCGAAAATCAGCATCGACAGCACCATGATCTGGGTGCATCCGTGGGTGATGATGGTTCGGCTGATGGTGGAGGTGATCGCGTTGTCGATGATCTGCACCGTATTCATCTTGCGGTAGCGCCGGAAGTTTTCGCGGATCCGGTCAAAGATCACCACCGACTCGTTGACCGAATAGCCCAGCACCGCCAGCACCGCCGCCAACACGGGAAGCGAGAATTCCCACTGGAAGAAAGCGAAAAAGCCAAGGATGATGACCACGTCGTGCAGGTTGGCGATGATGGCCGCCACTGAATACTTCCACTCAAAGCGCATGGCCAGGTAGAGCATGATGCCCACCACCACAAAGGCCAGGGCCTTGAGGCCGTCGGCGGCGAGCTCGTCCCCCACCTGGGGCCCAACAAATTCGGTCCGGCGCATGTTTGCGCTGGCATCCACCCCCTTCAGAGCAACCATCACCTGCTCGCTTTGCTGGGCCGAAGTCTGGCCCTTGACAGCCGGCATGCGGATCAGCACATCACGCGCAGTGCCGAAGTTCTGCACCTGCACATCTTTGATGCCCAGGCGGTCGATCGCGCTGCGCATGGCATTGAGGTCAGCAGCCTGGGCGTAGCTCACCTCCATCAGGGTGCCGCCGGT
The DNA here is from genome assembly GCA_964228805.1 of Burkholderiaceae bacterium. Taxonomy (GTDB): domain Bacteria; phylum Pseudomonadota; class Gammaproteobacteria; order Burkholderiales; family Burkholderiaceae_C; genus Hylemonella. Next base: position 28,144 of record CAXRBE010000043.1, on the reverse strand, counting down.
GAACTCGACCGACAGATGCAAGCCGCGCGTAAGCAGAAAAAATACCGCTGCCAGAAAAGTGGTCAACGATATGATGTTGAGCACCAGGGCATGGCGCATGAACGGAATATCGCGCCTGATCTTGAAAAATTCCACGCAAATTCTCCTTCGGTTTTCAGTGAAGGCTCACATGGGATGCAGCCCCAAGTAATGCCATAGCCAAAAACTCCATCTCAGAACCCCTTACTCGGCTTTTTGGGTGGCCTGGCCCGCAGACCGCCACACAGTGCCAATCGACACACCCTTGAGTTTTTTCTGCCGGCCATACCAGAGATTGACCAGGCCGCGCGAGAAAAACACGCCCGAGAACATACTGGTCAGGATGCCCAGGCAGTGCACCACGGCAAAGCCGCGCACCGGACCCGAACCAAAGGCCAGCAAGGCCAGGCCGGCGATCAGGGTGGTGACGTTGGAGTCGAGGATGGTGGCCCAGGCGCGGTCGTAACCGGCGTGGATCGCTGCCTGCGGTGCGACGCCAGCACGCAATTCCTCGCGCACCCGCTCATTGATCAGCACATTGGCATCAATCGCCATGCCCAGCACCAGGGCCATGGCGGCCATGCCCGGCAGCGTCAACGTGGCCTGCAACATGGACAGCACCGCCACCAGCAAGAGCAGGTTTACCCCCAGCGCCAGGCTGGAAAAGAGGCCAAACAGCATGTAATAAAGACACATGAACACAGCCACGGCGACAAAGCCCCAGGTCACGCTGGCAAAGCCCTTGGCAATGTTTTCCGCACCCAGGCTCGGGCCAATGGTGCGCTCCTCGATGATTTCCATAGGTGCTGCCAGTGAGCCCGCGCGCAGCAGCAGCGCGGTGTCTGCCGCCTCGGTGGTGGACATGCGTCCCGAAATTTGCACCCGGCCGCCCGGGATTTCGGAACGGATCACAGGCGCGGTCACCACTTCACCCTTGCCCTTTTCAAACAGGATGATGGCCATGCGCTTGCCGATGTTTTCGCGTGTCACATCCTTGAAGATGCGTGCGCCTTTGGCGTCCAGAGTCAGGTTGACCGTGGGCTCCTGGGTCTGGCTGTCAAAGCCAGGCTGGGCGTCGGTGAGGTTGTCGCCGGTGAGGATGACCTGTTTCTTCACGATCACCGCCTGGCCGTTGCGCTCCAAGTAGCGTTCAGCGCCAAACGGCACCGGGCCGGTACCGGCTTCGGCCGAGCGGGCCTCGGTGCCCTCGTCCACCATACGCAATTCCAGGGTGGCGGTGCGGCCCAAAATGTCTTTGGCCTTAGCAGTGTCTTGCACCCCAGGCAGCTGCACCACGATGCGGTCCAGGCCCTGCTGCTGGATCACCGGCTCAGCCACACCCAGTTCGTTGATCCGGTTGTGCAGGGTCACCATATTCTGCTTGAGCGCCTGCTCCTGCACGGTGCGTGCAGCCGGTGGCTTGATGGTGGCGCTCAGCTTGATGTCAGTGCCCTCAGGTGCATCCACGGCCTGAAGATCGGCAAACTGTTCGCTCAAAACCCGCTTGGCAGCCTCCAGCGATGCGCTGTCGCGCAGACGAATCTCGATGGTCTGTCCATTACGGACGATGCCGCCATGGCGCACATTTTTCTCACGCAGCATGGTCCGAATGTCACCCGCCAGCGATTCGGCCTTTTTGGTCAAGGCGGCGGCCATGTCGACCTGCAACATGAAGTGCACCCCGCCGCGCAGATCCAGCCCGAGGTACATGGGTGCAGCACGTAAGGCAGCCAACCAGGCTGGCGAGCGCGACAGCAGGTTGAGGGCCACGACAAAGCCCGGCTCGGCCGGGTCAGGATTCAGGGCCTTCTGGATCGCGTCCTTGGCCTTGAGCTGCTCATCCGTATTGGCAAAACGTGCTTTCAGGGAGCCGCCATCCAGGCTGATCGCGCCTGCCTCGAGCGATGCGGCTTTGAGCGTCGCCTCCACCCGGGCCAGCACAGCCGTATCGAGCTTGACGCTGGAGCGGGCCGGCGACACCTGCACCGCCGGCACCTCACCAAAGAAGTTGGGCAGGGTGTAGAAAAAGCCCAGCACCAGCGCGACCACAATGATCGCGTATTTCCATACCGAATATCGGTTCATGTTCGCGCCTGCCGGCCAGCCGGCCGGGGAGTTTGTCTATTTACTTGATCGTGCCCTTGGGCAGCACCTGCACCACAGCTTGGCGCTGCAGCTGGACTTCCACCCCTTCGGCGAGTTCCACGCCGATGAAGTTGTCGCCAATCCTGCTGACCTTGCCAAGGATGCCGCCGGCAGTCACCACTTCATCGCCCTTGGCCAGGGCTTCCACCATGGCCTTGTGCTCTTTTTGCTTTTTCATCTGGGGGCGAATCATGATGAAGTAGAGCACCACAAACATGAGCACGATGGGCAGCATGCTCAGAAGCGAATCCTGGGTAGAGGCGGCGGCAGGCGCAGCCTGCGCAAAAGCAGAAGAAATGAACACGGGAGCTCCTCGTCAATAGACCTGTTTCAACCGGCACCGACAGGCTCGTTGGAAACATCTGCCTGTCAACGCGGTGCTAGCCCTTGATTGTATGCGGCTGCCCCGGGCCCATGCCCGCAGTGAATTTGTGGAAATTCTTTGCTGGTATGTGCTGGCGCCAGTCTCTCAGGGCTGGCCCCGCCAGCGCACCATCAATTCTTGCCAGCGCGCGCGGGCAGCTTGCAGGTGATGCGCCTTGACATGACCAAACCCCTTGATCTGCTCAGGTATCCGGGCAATGTCCAGGGCCAGCGCCTGCTTGGCGGGTGTCAGCCCTTGCAGCACTTCTTCAATGGCCGCGCGGTACTCACCAATCAGTGCGCGCTCGCCGCGGCGCTCCTCGGAATGAGCGAATGGATCAAACGCGGTGCCACGCAAGCCCTTGAGGAGAGCCAGCAAACGGAAAGCATGGCCGACCCAGGGCCCGTATTTGCGTTTGATCAGCTCGCCTTTTTCATTTTTCTTGGCCCAAAGCGGCGGCGCCAGGTGGTAATTCAGCCGGATATCGCCTTCGAACATGCCCTGAATGCGGGCAAGAAAAGCTGGGTCGCTGTGCAGGCGAGCCACTTCATATTCGTCCTTGTAGGCCATCAGCTTGAACAGATTGCGAGCCACTACCTCGGCCAATGAATGGTCCACTGCCTGCACCCGAGCCACAAAGTCACGATAGTCCTGGGCATAGGCCTGGTTTTGGTAGGCAGTCAGGTAGTCGGCGCTGCGCTCCACCAGATCCTTCAGGGTTTCACGTGGCTTGAAGCTGACTACCTGTAAGGGGGAAAGCAAGGACTGCACCCGCGCCCAATCATGGGCGGCCTGGCGTCCCCACTCAAAAGCTGTCTTGTTTTGTTCGACCGCCACCGAGTTGAGCTCCATGGCGCGCAGGATCGACTCTCGCCGCAGCGGCACCCAGCCTTTTTGCCAGGCAAAGCCCAGCAGCATTGGATTGATGAACAGGGTGTCGCCCATCAGCTTGCCGGCTACAGCGTCCGCATCAAAGCCCGCGACAGCATCTTGTCCCACAGCCTGCCCGATGATGGAGGCGCACTGCTCGGCCGGGTTTTGCCAGTTGCCATCTTTGACAAAAGCGGCAGTTGGCGTACTGTGGCCATTGAGCGCCACCCGGGTGCGACCGAGGCGCATCCTGAGCACAGTCTCCTTGCCTGCGCTGACGATCGGGTCGCAGCCCAGAATCAAATCCGCGGCGGCTGCGCCTACCCGTGTGGTGCGTATTTCCTGCGGGGTGGCGGCCACCAGTACATGACTCCAGGTGGCGCCGCCCTTCTGGGCCAGCCCAGCCGAGTCCTGGGTCACGATGCCCTTGCCCTCGATGTGCGCGGCCATCCCGAGCAGCTGTCCGATGGTGATGACGCCGGTGCCGCCCACCCCGGCCACCACAATGCCATAGGCGCCCGAGGCACCCAAAGCCGGCAATTCGGGTTCGGGAAGTTCGCCCAGAGCATGGGGAGAAGCCGCCTGGCCCTTGGCCTTTTTCTTCAGCTGCCCGCCCTCCACGGTGACAAAGCTGGGGCAGAAGCCCTTGAGGCAGCTGGTGTCCTTGTTGCAGGTGCTCTGGTTGATGGTGCGTTTGCGGCCGAACTCGGTTTCCAGCGGCTCGACCGAGAGGCAGTTGCTCTTGACACTGCAATCTCCGCAGCCCTCGCACACCGCCTCGTTGATCAAGACCCGCAATGCTGGGTCTACCATCAGGCCGCGCTTGCGACGCCGGCGCTTTTCGGTGGCGCAAGTCTGGTCATAGATGATGACCGTGCAGCCTTCAATCTGGCGAAACTCACGCTGGATGCGATCGAGCTCATCACGGTGCGCCACGCTCACACCAGCCGGTAAGCCCAGGCTCTGGCCCACCTCGCCCTCCTGACCCACGCCCGCGTATTTTTCCGGCTCATCGGTGACGATGGTGATTTTGCGGGCGCCTTCGGCGCGCATGGAGTGCGCAATCTGCATCACGCTATGGCCCTCGGGTCGCTCACCCACCCGCTGTCCGCCGGTCATGGCCACCGCGTCGTTGTAGAGAATCTTGTAAGTGATATTGACCCCGGCTGCCACCGCCTGGCGCACCGCCAGAATGCCGCTGTGAAAGTAGGTGCCGTCGCCAATATTGGCAAAGACATGTTTTTCTTTGCTGAAGTGCTGCTGGCCGACCCAGGGCGAGCCTTCGCCACCCATCTGGGTAAAGCCGATCGTGCTGCGATCCATCCAGACCGCCATGAAGTGGCAGCCGATGCCCGCCATGGCACGCGATCCTTCTGGCACTCGGGTGCTGGTGTTGTGCGGGCAACCTGAGCAGAACCAGGGCGTGCGCTCAATCGCGCCAGCGCCCAGGCTGAGCGCCTGCATGGCGCGCTCCTTGGCATCCAGGATGGCCAGCTGCGCGCGCACCCGTGCTGTCACCTCGGCACCGGCCTGGGCCAGAATGCCCAGCTTTTCCAGGCGTTGCGCCAGCGCGCGGGCGATCTGCGCGGGCGAGAGATCTGCGTTGGCGCGCAACAACTCGTGGCTGGAAGGGTTGGGCATTGACCACTCGCCACCCGAGCGGTCTCCAGGCGCCTCATTGAATTTGCCCAGGATATTGGGGCGCACATCGTCGCGCCAGTTGTACAGCTCCTCCTTGAGCTGGTCGTCGATCACCTGGCGCTTTTCCTCCACCACCAGGATTTCCGGCAGGCCGGTGGCAAAGGCGCGCGCACTTTGCGGCTCCAGCGGCCAGACCACGGTCACCTTGTGCAGTCGGATGCCCAGGGCGCGGCAAGTGTCATCGTCCAGCCCGAGATCAAGCAAGGCCTGGCGGGTGTCGTTAAAGGCTTTGCCACTGGCGATGATGCCGAATCGGTCGTTGGGTCCTTCAATCACGTTGTGGTTGAGCCGGTTGGCGCGCACATAGGCCAGGGCGGCATACCACTTGTGCAGCAGCAGGCGCTCCTCCTGTTCCAGGGGCGGGTCAGGCCAGCGAATATGCAAGCCCCCAGCGGGCATCTCAAACTCGGGGATCACCACCTGCACCCGCTCAGGGTCGATCACCGCAGTTGCACTGGACTCAACAATTTCCTGAATGGTTTTCATGCCAGACCAGACGCCGGCAAAACGGCTCAGGGCAAAGGCGTGAATGCCCAGGTCAAGGACTTCCTGCACCGAGGTGGGGAAAAACAGCGGGGTGCCGCAAGCCTTGAAGATGTGGTCGCTCTGGTGAGCGGCGGTGCTGCTCTTGGCCACATGGTCATCGCCGGCCACAGCAATGACGCCGCCCCAGGGCGTGGTGCCCGCCATATTGGCATGCTTGAACACATCGGAGCAGCGGTCCACACCCGGCCCCTTGCCGTACCAGATGCCAAAGACACCGTCGAATTTCTGGCTGCCCGGCGGGGCAAAGCCCAACTGCTGGGTGCCCCACAGGGCAGTCGCCGCCAGCTCTTCATTGACGCCGGGCTGAAACACAATGTTCTGGCCTTTGAGATAGCAGGCGGCATGCCACAAGGCCTGGTCGTAGCTACCCAGCGGTGAGCCGCGGTAGCCGCTGATGAAGCCCGCTGTGTTTCTGCCCTTCAGCTGGTCACGCAGTCGTTGCAGCATGGGCAGCTTGACCAGGGCCTGTACACCGCTCATGAAGGCACGGCCATAGTCCAGCGAGTACTTGTCGTCCAGGGTAACGGTTTCAAGGGCCTGACGGATGGCTTCTGGCAAGGGTGCGTTCATGGTGTTTTTCTACTCTCAGACGTCGAAGTGTATGCCCAAGTCACCCGTCAGCGCGGCCAAAGCACCCAAAGCTGCAAAGGTTGCTTCAGGCGCCCAGCCAGCTCGGCTGCTTGCGCAGTCCAGCCGGCAAAGTAATCAGCGCGGACTGCGCCAACAATGGCGCTGCCTGTGTCTTGAGCCAGCACCAGACGCTCTAGCTTTGTGGCTGGGCCGGTAGTGGCCAGCCAGACCGGGGTGCCGTAGGGAATGCTGAGCGGGTCGACTGCAATCGATCGGCCTGGTGTCAGCGGCACGCCCTGCGCGCCACGCGGGCCGACCTCCAGATCAGTGAGAGGCTCTTCACGAAAAAAAATATAGCGCGGATTGCTCCATAACATTTCTTGCAGGCGCTGTGGGTTGGCTGCCACCCAGGCCTTGATGCCAGCCCAGGAGGCATCGCGCACCAGGCCCTGGTCCAGCAGCCAGCGGCCAACGCTCTGATACGGGTGTTCGTTGGAGCCGGCAAATGCCAGCCGGACCAGCCGCTGCGTTCCATCAGGCTCGGCGATACGCAAGCGGCCCGAGCCCTGAATCTGCAACACCAGCGCATCCACCGGGTCGGCCAACCAAGCAATCTCCTGCCCGAGCAGTGCCGCCTGCGCCTGTGGCAGCCTGTCGATCTGCTGCCGGCTGTACCAGGGTCGGCCCGCAGAGAGCCCAGCGGGCGGGCGGTAAAGAGGCACGGCAAATCCCGGGCGTGGCAGGCGGCTGGCATCGAACACCGGCTCGTAATAGCCAGTGAGCAGGCCTTCAGCGCCACCCTCCAGGGCCTCCACCCGATAAGGCTGAAGGCGCTCCTGCATCCAGGCCCGCCGCTCTTCGGGGCTGCCTATGCTCAGGCGCCTGACTTCGCCGCATACTGGCGCAAATACTTGCCCGGGCCGCGAGCAACTCAGAAGCCAGGCATTCCAGGCCTCATGTAGGGCGTCTGCATCAAAGCCTGGCAAATCGGCCCAGGCCACAGCAATCCAGCGACTGCGGGGCTGCTCAATGACAGCCGCCTGCGGTGGTGAAGAAGTGGCTGGAACTGGCGCGATGATGGGCTCAGGCGGCGGCATGCGGCTGGCGCACGCAGTCAGGCCACCTACAATCATCGTTGTTACCGCCCATATCTGGAATCGATTGGCCATGGGATTGATTTTGCTCGAAGCGCTGGTCGCGCTGCTGCTGCTGCTGTTACTGGTCTGGTGGACCATGTTCAGCGGGCGCCAGCGCGGCGAGCTGCCGCGCAAAAAAGACCAGGACCAGCCGCCCCGGGACGCCCCCTGAGTGGGCCAGCCGCTCACTCCAAGCTGCGCAGCAGATTGCTCAGCTCCACTGCAGACTTGACATCCATCTTGTCAAACACCCGGGACCGGTGCACCTCGACCGTGCGCACGCTGATGTCGAGCTGTTCAGCGATGCGCTTGTTCGGCAGGCCCTCGACCACAAGCCGCATCACCTCGCGTTCCCGTTCGGTCAGTTCGTTGAGGCGTTGGCGCAGCCCACGGGCAGTAAGCTCCTGCTCAAGAACACTCCTGGACAGGGCCAGCGCCTGCTCTATGCGGTCCACCAGCGCATTGTCAGAGAAAGGTTTCTCGCTGAAATCGTAGGCGCCGCGCTTGACAGCGTCAACCGCCGTGGGCACGTCGGCATGGCCGGTCAGAAATATCACCGGCATGGCACGGTGCCAGCCGCGCTCGACCAGCCGCTCAAACAGCGCCAGGCCGCTCATGCCAGGCATGCGCACATCGAGCAACAGGCAGCTGGCTTGCGGCAGTGGGCCGTACTTGATCTTGCGCCAGAAAGCATCTGCGCTATCAAAGGCTTCGCTGTGTAGGCGACGCGAGCGCAACAGCCAGGCCAGCGCCTCTCGCACATCGCCATCGTCGTCGACGATGAAAACAGTGGCATCAATGATGGGTTGCATCAGACGGCCATATTACGCCGATTCCTCAGCGGGCAGGGTGAAGCTGAATACGGTTCCCTGGGGTTGGTTGTTTTCAAATCGCAAGATGCCACCGTGCTGCTCGATCACGGTGCGGCACAGGCTCAGGCCCAGACCCATGCCCTCGGCCTTGGTGGTGAAGAATGGGGTGAACAGCTGCTGCTCGATCGCCGGCGCAATGCCCGTGCCCACATCTGCCACCGAAAACTCCACCCAATTGACCCCTTCCACAGGCGCCCGCCGCGCCCGCAACTCCAGCAGCCGTGGCCACAAGCCCGTCTCATCCATGGCTTGCATGCCATTGCGTGCCAAATTCAGCAGAACCTGCTCCACCATGGTCCGATCGCAGTGCACCCGGGGCAAATCGGGCTCCAGCAGGATTCTGACTTGCACAGACAGTTTGCGGGCCTGCAAGCTGAGCAGGGGCAGAATGGCATCGATCAGCTCCCGTGGACTGACCGCTTCGCGCGCCTGGTCGCGCCGCCGGACAAAATCATGCACGCTCTTGATGATGCGCCCGGCGCGCTCGGCCTGCTCGCTGATGCGCTGCACCACCAGCGACACATCGGTGTCAGACAGCATGCTGGTCTGCTGCAGATTGCGCATGCCTGCCGCATAGCCGGCGATGGCCGCCAGCGGTTGGTTGAGCTCATGACTGAGCAGCGAGGCCATCTCGCCCACCAGGGCCAGCCGCGCTGTTGCCTGCAGGCGCTCCTGACTGGCGCGCGAGAGTTCCTCCACCTTGCGTTGCTCGCTGATATCAAGAAAAGCGCTCATCCAGCCGGTTTGCACGCCCTGGGCATTGATCAGAGGCGCCTCAATGATCAGCACCGGAAAGCGAGTGCCGTCCTTGCGCATGAACACCGACTCGAACCCCTCGCGTGGCGGCACATTGCCAGCCAGCCGGATGGCCTGGCGTTTTTTGTATTCCTCTGAATATTCTGGGGGCCAGTAGGGCGCATCCACGCTCTGCCCCAGCAGCTCTTCTGAAGGGAACCCCACCATCTGGCAAAAGGCCGGGTTGACATAGGTGATGCGCCCCTGCAGATCGCGCGCTCGCAAGCCGGTCAGCAGCGAGTCCTCCATCGCCTTGCGGAAAGCCAGCGTGTCGGCGAGTTCACGCTCTGCGCGCAGGCGCCGCCGCATGTCGCGCCCGAGCAGCCAGAGGATCAGCGCCAAGGCCAGCGCCAGCGCGGCCACCAGGGCGCTGAGCACATTGGGAAACAATTCTGGCGCCCTGCGCCAGCTGTCCAGCCGCAGCACCAGGGTGTTGCCCGGCAACTCGAGCAGGGATTTGGCGGTGAATTCCCGCCCAGCCCGCTTGACCGCGCCAACAATTGCCAGTCGGGTGCCGTCTCCCTCCGTGAAAGAGACTTCGCGTCCGTGGACAAACTGGGGGCTCACGAATTCATTCAGAATCTCGTTCAGTGAGTAGCTGACCACCAGATAGCCGCTTTCCCGCCCCGCGGCCATGATTGGCCAGCACAGGTCTATCAACTCCAGGCCCAGGATCTCTGACTGGAGCACAAAGTAGCTGCTGGAGTAGGCCGGCCCACTCAGGCGTCGCGCCGCCTCACAGGTTTGCCCGACATCAGTGCCAGCTCCGCCCCGCCCCAGAAACTCAAACACCGGCGCCCGATAGGGCGAGTCGGCAAAGGCCAGTAACTGCTGCGCGCTGTCGCGCCACTCAATGCGCACCAGCTCACGCCGCTGCCGCAGCAGGTCCTCAGCGGCCTGACGCCAAGGCTGAGAACTGGGGGCGTGGAACTGCAGCTTTTGCAGGTTTTGCAAGTTGCGGGTGAGGGCCGCACGCATATCGGCCACTGCGTCAGCGGCATCGCGCTCCAACCGGTCCTGCACCTGGCTGACCTCGAAGCGGTTGGCCAACCATACCAACAACACCAACAGGGTGATCACCAGCAGCGAGAGCGCCGACCAAAGCAGCCGGCGTCGAGGCGCCGAGGGCTCTGCGTCGGAATCGGTCATCCGATCCCTCACAACACCCGGTGTCCCAACGCAGGCAATTGCAGGCGCAGCTTCTCAAGGTCTGGCTGTGACAAATCGGCAGTGACGACGCCCTCGCCCTCGACCAGCTGCCCCAACAGCCGGCCCCAGGGATCGCACACCAGCGAATGGCCCCAGGTGCGACGACCGGTCTCGTGCACGCCGCCCTGGGCCGCTGCCATGACAAAGCTCAGGTTCTCGATGGCACGCGCGCGCAACAGCACCTCCCAATGCGCCTGGCCAGTGGTATGGGTGAAAGCGCTGGGCACCAGCAATAAATCGGCGCCTTGCCGGGCATGGCTTCGGTAGAGTTCAGGAAAGCGTAAGTCATAGCACACGCTCAGGCCAATGCGCCAGCGATGGCCATCGCGTGAGGGCAGTTCAAACATGGCTGGTGCGCTGCCGGCAAGCAGGGTGCGCGACTCATCAAACTGCTCCTTGCCATCATCAAAGCAAAACAGATGTATCTTGTCGTAGCGCGCCACACACTGACCCCGCGGAGAAAACACCAGTGAGCTGTTGAAAACACGCGGGGCGTTCGGCTCGGCCGGGCTCAATGGCAGGGTGCCCCCAACCACCCACAGCCCATGTTCACGGGCCGCATCGGCCAGACATTGCTGAATCGGGCCGCTGCCTGGGCGCTCCTGGATGGCCAGCTTATCGGTGTCGCGTCGGCCAATCATTCCAAAATGCTCGGGCAGAAGGACCAGCTCGGCGCCCTCCTGAGCTGCCCGTGCAATCAGAGCACGTGCGCGCTCCAGATTACCTGTCAACTGCGTGCCCGACACCATTTGCAACACCGATACCCTCATGGCTTGTTTCCTTTCCTGGTATCGCCGTTTGAAGCGTCGGTGCGAACCACACGGGGGTCGGTCCAACTGCCATCAATGCGAAATTCCTGTGTGACCGACTCGATCAGGGGCTGGCGCAACAGCAGTTGCGCCAGGAAAGAGGTCAGACCCGCCACCGGGTTGATCCACGATGTGATCAGCGAGGCGGTGCCGGCGTTGATCTCAGGCACCACCACCACCTTGAGGTTCTGGGTTTCCTTGTTGATGTCCACCTGCCCCTCCATCAGGACCGCGGCATTGACGCCCTTCATCTGCAGGTTGTTGGTGCTGGCAATGCCCTGTTGAATCTGCACATCGCCGCGTACGAAGTCAAACACAAAGCCCTCACTGAAGACATCGCGAAAGTCCAGCAGCAGCCTTCGGGGCAGTGCCTGCAGGCTTAGCACCCCCAGCAGCTTGGCAATTCCGGGGTCGGCCTTGAGAAACTGTCCGCTCTCCACATTGACAAGCAAGGTGCCATCCAGTGTGGGGTAATCGATGGACAGCGGCGAGCCACGCCAGACCACTTGCCCCTCCATCTTGCCGCGACCTCTTCGCACCAGATCCTTCATGCCCAGACGGGCCAGCAAGGCCCCCGCATCATCGATCTCAAGCTTGAAATCCATCAGGGTGCGGCGGTTGGCTGGCACACCCGCGCGTGGGTTGCCCAGGTCAACCGGTTGGGCCCAGTTGCCTACGGCAGTGAAGCGGGCTTCGGGCACGCTCATTGAGAGCTTGTTGAGCCGCCAGTTGCGCGCACCGCGGTTGACTGCCTCCACCTCCACCCGGCCCAGCCTCTTGCCCAGCAACTCCAGATCCCCGACCACCACATCCAGAGCGGGCACGCTGTCTGGCTGGACATCAAGCAGCTTTTCCACCTGGGCTGTGGCGCTGGGTGCTAGCACAAGTCGGGCCAGTCGGGCGTACAGGCGGCCCTCAGCCGACTTGTCTGCCGCCTGATATTCCAGGTAGCCGCTGATCTCGCGTGCATCAAGGTTGATCCGCCAGATGCTGCCATCTCGGGTGCCGCCTGCTACCAGCTGCTCGTAGGATCGCCCATCCAAGGTCAATTCAGCCGCACGCAGCGCCAGGCTGGTCGGCAAATAATTCATCAGCTCGGATGCGCCACTGTCAGCCGAGCCCGGCAAGAGTGAGCGCCAGGCATCGAGGTCCAGGCGCTCAAATCGGGCCAGGGCCACCACTCCGGAGGCCGGCATGGTCGGCGCCTCCTCGGCCGTCAGGCCCACCCCTAGCGATCCACGCAACACCCGCGCCTGTGGTGCCGACAAGTCTCGCACATACTCGGCCAAAACGCGCTGGCCCAGGGCAAGCATCAAGCGATCCCGGGTTGGCGGACGTCCGCCAGCCGCAGTCTGGGGCCTGATTTCCAGCCTTAGCGGTAAGACTGCATCGGCGGTTTTGTTCAAAGGCGCAGGCAGGTTCAGGCTCAGGCCCTGCAAATTGCTGGTAAGCAGCAAGTCCGTGGCGCCGCCAGCCCAGCCGATGGTGGCGCTGAAACTGGTGGCGCCGTTGGCCAGTTGGGCCATTCGGGTCAGGGCACCGAGATCGCGCACCTGACGCAGGCCTTCAGCCGTCACCTGGCCATTCAGAGTGAGCTGTGGCTGTGCACCCCGCACCACAGGCGTGCCAGGGACAAATATGGTGCCGCCATCGGCGCGCAGTTCACCGCCCAGGGCGCGCGCCTGAGCCCCACTGAGGGCAAAACCTTTCTCGCTGAAATGAACCACGCCTCGTGCACGTTGCAGACGCGGCAGTTGGGGCATCACTTGCAGATCATTGCCAGCCAGTGTGACTTTGCCTTGCACAGTCGCGCGTTGCGGTGTGGCCAGCGGCACCCGCAGGCCAAATTGAACTTCTGCCGATCCGCTGCCCGATGCCTTGTCCAGCAGGTGGTCGGTCAGCCCAGACAGAGGCGATCCGTTCACCATGCTGGTCAACAGGTCACCGAGCGGGCCGCGCGCCTCGGCCTGAACCGACACCGTGGCATCGCGCAGATAGTCGGCTATGGAAGCTTCCGCGCGGGTGATGCGCAACTGGTTGGCATCAGCCAGGCGGGCCGTCACTTTCTTCAATTGCAGCTTGGTGCGATCCAGCTGAAATTCGGCGCTCAAATTACTCAGTGCCGGCCAGGGTGGCTCGCCCGCTGCCTGCAGGCTTGCGGGGAAATAGACAAAACTGGCATCGCGCAACTGGGCACTGATCTGGAATTCACCCTGCCTGGGGTCGGCAAAAGGAAAATGCCTCAGATCACCCTTGAGACGCACTCGCACCGCAGTGGCCGGCGCATTCGGGATCGCCGCCTGCAAGTAGTCGCGAACGGCTCTGGGCACCTCCATCGGCAAGTAGCGGTACACCCGATGGCCGGCGGCCCGGCTCATGTTGGCCTGCAGCTCCAGCACCCCAGGTGAGCGTCCTGCCGATTGACCAGCCGGTTGACCTGCTGATTGCCAACGCAGCAGCAGCTCACCCTGGCCGTCGGCATTGCTGAAAAAGAGCTTGGGAATCTGCAGCGAAACAGCTTCGCCATCGATGCGCCACAGCGCCTCTGCCCTGAGCTCGCTGAAGGCCAGCGCCGGCTCCTCATACCAGCCCGGCAGATCGATAAAGCCCTCGGCCAAAGTCAGGGCAGCCTTGCCGCCAGACTGGTTGAATTCAAAATCGGCGCCCAGGCCGCGTACCCCAGGTGTGGCCAGTTCAAGCGTGCTGCCAGGCGACTGCCGAGTACGTGCGCTCAGGCCCAGCCGCGCCACACGGCCCTTGACTTCATAGGCGTGCGGGGCAGTCGGCTCCCCCTGCCATTTGGCCTGGATCTGCTCCAGGCGCCCGCTCGGCGCCAGTGTGCGCAGCTGCTCATGCAGGCTGGCGTTCAGTGGCAGCTGCAGTGCAATGCGTGCCAGTGCCTGCAGCTCGAGCTGTTCGCCTTGCAGCTCACCCCGAGCCGGCGTATCGATGCCCGCTTCGGCCTGAAGCAGCCGCAAATTTCCCCCAGGCCAGCGAATGCCGTCGCTGGTCTGAAAGTCCAGGTTCTCTGTCCAGACCTCATATCCCTGCCCCCAATGCCTGGCGCTGATACGCCCCGCCAGATGGGCCAGGCTCAATCGGGCCGAGGCGCCGGCCACCCCAATGTCCAGGCTGGACAGCTGCAGGTCCGCCGTGCCACCGGTGAGTTGTCCGCGTCTGACATCAGCCCAGGCACGCAATTCGCCTTCGCCGCTTTGCAGATTGGGCCCCAGATCGGCATAAGGGCGCAACCGGGCCAGGTCTATGCGGTCAAAGACTGCATGCAGTTGCCCATCCCAGTCTTGCCAGCGCCCGGGATGGAGCGACAGCAGGGGCGAGCGCATTCGCGCGATCAGGGTGAAAGCTGAGCCCCAGTCGGATGGCGGGGTGGCATCAAGGCGCAGGGCATGGCGCCTGAGGCCGTTGCGCATGACCAGATTGAGCTGGCTGAATGAGAGCGTGGGAGCCCCTCGCATTTCATCAGTCCAGTCGATGGCGCCATCGCGGATGACAAACTCGGATTGTGAAAATAACCAGTCGGCCGCCGCCCCCGGGGTGTCGAGTTGATCGGGCAGCTCAATGCCGGCAACGAAGATGCGGCCATCGGCTGCCCGCCGCACTTGCAGCTGCAGGCCTTCGATATACAGCTGGGCAAATCCGAAATTCCAGAGTGATTGCGGGGTGACTGTGGTTTGAATGCGCGGTAGCCGCAACGCCTCGCGCCCTTGCGAATCCAACAGGCGCACGCCGCTGAACTCGATCGACGGTAACAGGCCGACCGATTCCGCGGTGACAGCTCCGATGCGAAGCGGCACACCCAGTGAACGCGAAATCCAAGTTTCGATCTGCGGCCGGTACTCATCGATTCGCGGCACAATCAAAAGGTGTAGCCCGGCCCACATCATGAAAAGCAGCAGCCAAGCACCCAACACCAGGCGTACTGCCCAGCGCGACAGCATCACCAGGGTTTTGAGTCGCACTGTGGAACCGTTTGGCAGCACATCCATTTCAAACCGATCGGGAATCTGATAGGAATTATGACCCGCAATGGAGGCAACGATCTGCTAAGCCCCAACCAAGGCGGGCCTGCACCGCTGGCGCAGCACTCCCGATTTGTGCAGCGCGTACGCCGCCGCTATGCGGCCTGGCTGCCCCGGCTGCCCGCCGGGCTACCGGGATTGGAGCAACTGGCCAAGCTCTATGGCAGCCTGCGTCAGGAGGGCGAGGGTGCTGGCGCAGCTCTGCGCATCTTGCGCCAACTGGTTCTGGAGCGCCTCGTGGTGCTGGACTGCGAGCAGCGCATCGCACTGGGCGAGGTGACACGCACCATGACCTGCCTGGCCGAGTTTGCGCTGGAGATAGCCTGCAGCGAGAGTCGGATCAACCTCGATGAGCTGCACGGCACGCCGCTCGATGCCCAGGGCCAGCCCTGCGCCTGGTGGGTGCTTGGCATGGGCAAGCTGGGCGCGCGTGAACTCAATGTTTCCAGCGATATCGACCTGATCTATGTGTACGACCAGGATGGGGAAACGGCCGGCAACAGCGCGGGCCGCCATCAGGTTTCCAACCATGAGTACTTCGCCAAGCTGGTACGCGCAATCAGCAGCCTGCTGAGCGACAACACCGAGCACGGCCTGGTGTTTCGTGTCGACCTGGCCCTGCGCCCCAATGGCAATTCCGGCCCGGCAGCGATCTCGCTGGGCGCGCTGGAGGAGTATTTCCATGTGCAGGGACGCGAATGGGAGCGCTTTGCCTGGCTCAAGAGCCGGGTGGTGGCGCCTGGCCAGCACCAGTCGGACGGATCGGGCCAGGCCTTGCGCGCGATCGTCATGCCCTTTGTTTTTCGGCGCTATCTTGATTACAGCGTGTTCGATGCACTGCGCGTGCTGCACCAGCAGATCCGCGAGCATGCCCTGCGGCGCAGCGCCGGCCGGCCTGAACGCAACAATGATGTCAAGCTGGCACGCGGCGGGATTCGCGAGATTGAATTCATCGTGCAGCTGTTGCAGGTGGTGCGGGGCGGCCAATTTCCGGAACTGCGCACCCGACCAACATTGGACGCCTTGCAGCGCCTGACGCGAGCCGGTCTGATGCCGGCCGCCACCGCGCAGTCTCTGGCCGATGCCTATGTCTTTTTACGCCAGGTGGAACACCGCATCCAGTACCTGGACGATCAGCAGACCCACATCCTGCCAACCCAGGGCGAAGACCTGGACTGGCTGGCAAGCAGCATGGGCCTGGCTGGCAGTGGGGCCTTGATGCAAAGCCTGGACGCCTGGCGCGAGGTGGTGGCCAAGGAGTTTGATATTTTGCTGGGCGGAGCACCGGCGCCGCGTCCCGCCGGCAATGGTAATGCCCCGGGTGGACCCTCCGAAAGCCAGCCGGACCTTGTGGCGCTGCTGGACCAGCTTCCCAGTCGCCTGCGTGATCGAGTTGCCCTCTGGCGCGAGCATCCGCGGGTGCGCGCCCTGCGCGAGGAGTCGCTGGCTCGGCTGCTGCGGCTGCTGGCGCGCACTGCGCATTGGCTGCGCGAGGGCCTGGTGCAAGAGGAGGCGGCCCTGCGCTGGGTTGACTGGATCGAGCCGCTGCTGCGGCGCGAGAGCTATCTGGCCCTGTTGCTGGAACGCCCTCTGGTGCACGAGAGGCTGCTGCGACTGCTGGGCACGGCGCGCTGGCCGGCGCGCTACCTGCTGATGCACCCGGGCGTTATTGACGAACTGGCCGGTCGCACTATGCTCAACGAGCGCTTCATGCCTCTGGAGTTTGAGGCTGAGCTGGATCAGCGCCTTCTCGCCCTCATGGCAGCCGGTGATGATGATGAGGAATCGCTGCTCAATCTCTTGCGTCGCGCCCACCACGCCGAAGTGTTTCGCACCCTGGCGCGCGATGTGGAGGGCATGCTGAGCGTGGAGCAGGTGGCTGACGACCTGAGTGCGCTGGCCGACGCCATATTGCGGGTGGCAACCCGCTGGTGCTGGCTGCGCCTGAAGAAGCGGCACCGCGACCGGCCCCAGCTGGCCATCATTGGCTACGGCAAACTCGGCGGCAAAGAGCTGGGCTACGGCAGTGATCTGGACATTGTTTTCGTGTACGACGACGATCACGAGTCAGCCGCCGAGGTCTACGCCACCCTGGTGCGCAAGCTGATCAGTTGGCTCACCATCAAGACTGCCGAAGGCGACTTGTATGAGATCGACACTGCCTTGCGGCCCAATGGCAATTCCGGCCTGCTGGTCACCAGCTTCACGGCCTATGCCAACTATCAGCAGCAGCGCGGCAGCAACACCGCCTGGACCTGGGAGCATCAGGCCATGACCCGCGCCCGTTTCATACTGGGCGAGGCCGACCTGCGCCCGCCTCAGCCCGAAGATGACGCCGAGCCCGCCCCGGCCCCGACAACAAGCCCGCCTGATGAGGGCTTGCGGCAACGCTTCGACGCTGTGCGTGAAGCGGTAATCTGTGCCGAGCGCGATCCGCAGGCGCTGCGCGATGAAATCCTGGCCATGCGCGACAAGGTGCGCGCGGCACATCCGGTCCCCGCTGATCGCTTTGACCTCAAGCACAGCGCGGGGGGCATGGTGGATGTGGAGTTCGCGGTGCAATACCTGGTGCTGGCGCATGCCGCCCTGCATCCTGCGCTCACCGCCAATGTCGGCAATATCGCCCTATTGCACCTGGCCGAGTCATGCAACCTTCTGCACACGGGCACTGGCGCCGCAGCTGCCAGCGCTTACCGGGAATTGCGCCGCCTGCAGCACCGGGCGCGCCTGAACGAGGAGGCCACCCAGCTTGATGCCGATGCACTTCGGCTGGAGCGTGCTGCTGTGCTGGCCCTCTGGCGCGCGGTCTTTACAGCACCGGCCTCAGCCTGACTTGCGAATCCTCTCGACCAGGGCGGTGGTCGAGTAGCCGGCCACAAAGGGCAGGGCCAGTGCCCGCCCGCCCCAGGACTGGATAAGCGCGGTTTCAGGCAAATGGCGCATGTCGTAGTCACCGCCCTTGACCAGAATATCGGGCCGCAACTCGGCAATCAGTTGCTGGGGGGTGTCTTCATCAAACCAGGTGACCAGGTCCACCGCCCCCAATGCGGCCAGCATGATGGCGCGGTCTTCCTGCTGGTTCAGAGGACGCTCGGGCCCCTTGCCCAGACGCCTGGCCGAGGCATCACTGTTGACGGCCACGACCAGACTGGCCCCCAGGGCACGGGCCTGCGCCAGGTAGATCACATGGCCGCGGTGCAAGACGTCGAACACCCCGTTGGTGAAGACCCAGGGCCGCGGCAGGCGGCTCAATCGCTCGGGCGCCTGAGCCCGGGCGCACAGCTTGTGCAGAAAATCCGGCAGATCGGCCACAGCGTCCATATTCGCTCATCCTAGCAGGGGCAGAGACAAGGCGGCCAAGTGCCACTGGGCTGCCAGCCCCGCAGCCTCTTGACCAACGGCCTCTATCAGGCTGGGCTGGCGCCCGGGGCAGCGCCGCGCTCGAGCTCCTTGCGGAAGCGGTTGAGCTCCTGCACGCTGCTGAAGCTGCGATCGAGCAGCAGGCTCAGGTTGTGCAAGATGCGCTCGACCACTTTTTTTTCCCAGCTCGCGTCAAAATTGATCTGCCTGTCCAGCCAGCGCTCGAGCCAGCCCGGGTCGGGCAGGCGACTCTGGATGGTATCCTGCGGAAACATGGCCTTGTTCACATGCAGATTGGTCGGGTGCAAGGCCTGGGCAGTGCGGCGGGCACTGGCCATCAAGACCCCCACCTTGGCAAAAGCCTGCTTGGCTTGCAGGCCGGTATTGGCAATGGCGCGCTTCATATAGCGTAGGTAGGCGCCTCCGTGTCGGGCCTCATCCTGGCTGAGCGTGGTGTAAATATGCTTGATCACCGGCTCGGTGTGCCACTCAGCCGCACATCGATACCAGTGGTTCAGGCGGATTTCACCGCAAAAATGCAACATCAGGGTCTCCAGCGGGGGCGCCGGGTCGAAATCAAAGCGGATGGCATGCAACTCCTCCTCGGTCGGCGCCAGGTCGGGCCGGAAGCGGCGCAAATATTCCATCAGCACCAAAGAGTGTTTCTGCTCCTCAAAAAACCAGATCGACATGAAGGCCGAAAAATCGCTGTCCTCGCGGTTGTCGCGCAGGAACATTTCGGTGGCCGGCAGGGCCGCCCATTCAGTGATGGCGTTCATCTTGATGGAATTGGCCTGCTCATCAGTCAGGCGGGACGCATCGAAACTGCCCCATGGGATATCGCGCTGCATGTCCCAGCGAACAGCCTCCAGTTGCCTGAACAGTTCGGGATAGAGCATGCTGGTGGGCCGACTATTGCGGTCTGGTTTCGATGAAGCTGGGCCGCTGGGCCAGCTTTTCCTGCAGCCTGGCCAGATTGGGGTGTGCATCGCGCCAGCTGATTTGAGGGAAGCGGAAGTCCAGATACTCGAGCAGGCAGCCTGTTGCAATGTCAGCCAGGCTCATGTGGTTGCCAAAGCAATAGGCCTTTTCTCCCAGGCCCTGGTTCATGGCCTTGAGGCCATCATCAATCTTGCGCCTCTGGCGGTCGATCCATGCCTGGCTTCTTTGCTCTGCCGCGCGGTGGGGCCAAATGGCCTCCATGCGCGCCAGAATGGCCGCATCCAGCATGCCATCGGCCAGCGCCTCCCAGGTTTTCACCTCTGCGCGCTCGCGCCCGATAGCCGGGATCAATTTGCCCACAGGCGACAGGGTATCGAGGTATTCGACAATCACGCGCGAGTCAAACAGCGCGTCGCCACCCTCCATGATCAGGCAAGGCACCTTGCCCAGGGGGTTGGCGTCAGTGATGTGCGTCTGGTCTGACCAAACATCCTCGATGGTGTATTGGTAGTCCAGCTTCTTTTCAGCCATCACAATGCGAACTTTGCGCACATAGGGGCTGGTGTTGGAACCGATCAGTTTCATGGCTTGTCCATTGACTCCCTCGGCACCGATTCTAACGAGTCCGGCCAACCAGACTAGACCGTAGCGCGCTTGAGGGCAAGCGGCTTGCGCCCGGGACCTTCACCTACAATTCAGCCATGAGTTTTCCCCCGATTTCTGCCCTGTCTCCGCTGGATGGACGCTACGCCTCCAAACTCACTGCGTTGCGCCCGCTGATGAGCGAGCAAGGCTTCATGCACCGCCGGGTGCAGGTTGAGATCGCCTGGTTTATTGCCCTGAGTGATGCCGGCTTTGCTGAATTCAAGCCACTTACGCCTGGAGCGCGCACTTACTTGCTGGCTTTGGTGAAAAACTTCTCCGAAGCCGATGGTCAGGCCATCAAGGAGATCGAGAAAACCACCAACCATGATGTCAAGGCGGTTGAATACTGGATCAAGTCCAAATTCGAGGCTCGCCGTGAACTGGAAAAAGCCGCCGAATTTGTCCACTTTGCTTGCACCAGCGAGGACATCAACAACACCAGCCACGCCCTGCAATTGCGCAGCGCTCGCGATACGGTGGTGTTGCCCGAACTGGACAAACTGTTGCTCAAGCTCAAGGAAATGGCCCGCGCCTATGCTGCCGTGCCGATGCTCAGCCGCACCCACGGCCAGACTGCCAGCCCGACCACCGTGGGCAAGGAAGTCGCCAATGTGGTTGTGCGCCTGCAAAACGCCTGTGACCGGATTGCCGCCGTCAGGATTTTGGCCAAGATGAACGGTGCGGTGGGCAACTACAACGCCCACCTGGCAGCCTGGCCCGAATTTGACTGGGAAGCCTTTGCCCGCAAGGTGGTCGAAACCCCCGAACCTCTGGGTCTGGGTCTCAACTTCCAGCCCTACAGCATCCAGATCGAGCCGCACGACTACATGGCCGAACTGTTTGACGCGATCGCCCGCGCCAACACGATTTTGGTCGACCTCTCGCGCGATATCTGGGGCTATGTCTCTCTGGGCTACTTCAAACAAAAACTCAAGGCGGGTGAAATTGGCTCCTCGACCATGCCCCACAAGGTCAACCCGATTGATTTTGAAAACGCCGAGGGCAATCTGGGCCTGGCCAATGCCTTGTTGCGGCACCTGAGCGAAAAGCTACCAATCAGCCGCTGGCAGCGCGACCTGACCGACTCCACCGTCTTGCGCAATATGGGTGTGGCCATGGGCTATGCCGTGCTGGCCTACCAATCGCTTGGGGTGGGGCTGGGCAAACTGGAGTTGAACGAGCAGGCCCTGGCCGCAGACCTCGACAGTTCCTGGGAAGTGCTGGCCGAGCCCATCCAGACCGTGATGCGCCGTTATGGGCTGGCCGGGGCCTACGAAAAGCTGAAAGAGGCCACGCGCGGCCAGACTGTCTCTGCTGCCGACTTGCACGCCCTGATCCGCAGCCTGGACATTCCCGAAGCCGACAAGCAACGACTGCTGCAGTTGACGCCAGGCTCCTACACCGGCAAGGCCGCTGAATTGGCCCGCAGGGTCTGAGCTTTGGGCGTGCCCCAAGGGCCGGCAAGTTCCTGGCCCAAGCAACCCAACCCAAGCTAGTCATGGCTCTCAAATCAACCATCTTCAAAGCCAGGCTGCAGATTGCAGACATCGATCACAGCTACTACGCCAATCATGCGCTCACCCTGGCACGCCATCCCAGCGAGACCGATGAGCGCATGATGGTGCGCTTGGCCGCCTTGGCATTGCAGGCACATCAGTTGCAAGACCTGTGCGATGGCAACGGCACGCTGGCTTTTGGTGCAGGCCTGTCTGACCCCGATGAGCCCGATGTCTGGCTGCGTGACCTGACCGGTCAAACCCGCCTGTGGATCGAGGTGGGCCAGCCTGAAGAAAAGCCCCTGCTCAAAGCCTGCAACAAGGCCGATCTAGTGCTGGTGTACGCCTTTCACCATGCGGCCGAAGTCTGGTGGCGCGGCATCCAGAACAAGCTTGCGCGGGCCGGCAAGCTGCAGGTCTGGCGCATTCCCTCGGCTGCCTCACAGGCCTTGGCCGATCTGGCGCAACGCAACATGCAACTACAGGCCACCATTCAAGAGGGCTCACTCATGCTGGGCGACGACAGCCGCCACATCGAGCTTGAACCCTTGCGCTGGAAATAAGGATCAGGGTGCGCCCTCGGCGGCGCGTTCGGCATAACGGTTGAAGCGCCAAGCATCGGCCTGCAAGGTAATGCGTTGCCAGACCGCCCGCTTCTGGGCTGGCCCCATCTCGGTCCAGCGTTGCACCTCATCAAATGTGCGCCCACATCCCTTGCACACTTCATCGCCCTGGCTGGTCGAGCAGATCGCTATGCACGGCGTGTCAGGCGTGGTGCCATACCAAGCCAGCCAGGCAGCATAGGCCGCCTCTGGCATGCTCTCTTCTTCTTGCAGCCTGCGCCGCTCGAACACCATCAAGGCGTACACCTCGGCCAGCGCACGCACCTCGGGGGAAAGTGTGATGCCATCGCTGGAAGGCTTGCGTTCGCGCCAGAAATTGATTGCGGCCTCGATGTCGGTGATGAATAGGTCAGCCATGAATGCAAATGGTGGATAGCTCCAGATTTTCCACGAGCCTAGGCCCGCGAGTGGCTCGGGCGCATGACCCTGTAACTTGCAAGGTATTAAGGTTTTGTGTTCAAATGGCCTCACGAAGGGGAGTAGCTCCCACTTGTTGCAGCGCTAGGAGGTGTCCGCAAATGGGCATGCTTGCAACAGGATCAGCAGGTCGTCATTACGAAGCATGACTTCCGGCCTGCTGGGCAAAAATCTGCATGACTCCATGCCGAGCAAGACCTTCGATTGGGACCTGGTGGTTCGGTCGAAGCGTTTGCCATGCTCATTGAGCATGCCTATTTCTTCATATTGCAGTCACCAGGTTGTTGATCGAAACAACTTGGAGCATTGCTATGGAGTTTTTGTCCGCGCCGTGGTGGTCAGCCCTGCTGGCCATCATCCTGATTGACCTGGTGCTGGCCGGCGACAACGCGATCGTGATCGCATTGGCCGCGCGCAGCCTGCCTGGGCATCTTCAGAAAAAAGCCATCGTCTGGGGCACTGTTGGCGCCATCGCTGTGCGCTCGGTCATGACCGTCGGCGCGGTCTGGCTGCTCAAAATCCCGGGCCTGATGCTGGTGGGCGGCCTGGGCCTGCTCTGGATTGCCTACAAGTTGCTGGTCAGCAACGACAGCGACACGCATGACGGTCCAGTCGCCGGCACTTTCTGGGGGGCGATGAAGACCATCATCGTTGCCGATGCCCTGATGGGTGTGGACAACGTACTGGGCGTGGCCGGTGCAGCACATGGCTCATTCGACCTGGTGATCATTGGCTTGCTGATCAGTGTGCCGATCGTTGTCTTTGGCAGCTCGGTGGTGCTCAAGCTGGTTGATCGCTTTCCCATCATCATTCAATTGGGCGCTGCCGTACTGGCATTCACTGCGGCCAAGATGATCGTCAACGAGCCGATGCTCGACGCCTTCTTTGACCCATCCGCCCTGCCCAATACCGTGGCGCGCTGGACCACCTATGCCGTTGCCGTGATTGGTGTACTGGCCGCCGGATGGCGCAGCTCCCACCAAGACCAAAGGGCTGCTCGCCCTGACCGGCAAGGCCACGCCGCTTGAAATGAATTTCCAAGTTTTCGCCTGTCCTCAACCAACCACAAGGAGTAGATCATGGACAACATCATTGTTTATATTGACGACATGGAGTTTGCCCGGCATCAGCTGGTGCCGATGGAAAGCCAGTCGGCCGGTGATCGACAGCCCACGCACTGGATCGTGGTAGCCTGCCCACCACGCCTGACACGCCACATCAGCAAATGGGTCAACCATGCTGCCCGTGAAAACTGGCGCAGCAAGTGGGCCGAAGAGGTGTTCAGCCAAGTAAGTGTGGAACTTACGGCACGGGGCGACACCGTGACCCCTGTGCTGGCACGCGGCCCGCTGGCCGAAATGACCAAAAAGCTACAGGCCCAGCACGGGAATTGTCGGGTGCTTGATGCGCGCCGCCCGAAATTTGGCCACGACTTGCCGCCTGTCACCAGCGACCAGCCCGCCACCAATGAGTCGCGCTGGAGCGTGCCGGGTGCGGTGGCCGGCTTGGGCGCTGTGCTGGTGCTCGCCAGCGAATAACTCCGCATTTTGGAGAATCGGCTGCATGGGCCGGTGCTATGCTCAGTGCCCATGAAGCTTTTTGCCAAGTGGCTGCTCAGCGCCAGTGCTCTGCTGGCGGTGGCCGCGGTCTATAGCGGTGTACAGGTCGCCAGTTTTGGCTCCGCGCTGGTGGCTGCGCTATTCATCGGCTTATTCAATGTCTTTTTGCGGCCCCTGCTGATTGTGCTGACCCTGCCGGTCACCCTGGTGACGGTGGGCCTGTTTCTGTTTGTCATCAATGCCCTGTTGTTCTGGGCTGCAGCCAATATTCTGGAGGGCTTTCAAGTGCAGGGTTTCGGTGCAGCCCTGCTGGGCTCGATCATCTACTCGGCTTTCGGCCTGGTGATCGACTCAGCGCTCGAGCGCCTGATCCCGTAAGCGCGCCTCCACCTGGCGCAGGCGGGTGTCGACTATCGACTGTTCGATGTAATCGGCCCCACCAGACTTGCGGGCCAGATCTTGCGCTGCCTTGAGCCGGTTGCGCGCCGCTTCGTAGTCTTGATGCACTGCAAACGCCTCGGCTTCGGCTCGCACTGCGGCTACTGCGCGGCCCTGCGCCGTATAAGCTGCCGCCAACAGCTGCCAGCCCATCGCATCACGCGGGTGCCTGGCCAGCCAGGCTTGCAGCTGTTGCGCCGCCTGGGCAGCCTGAGCGGTGCTGCTCTTGGCCTGTGCAGCCAAAAATTGCTCGGGGCGTGCCAAGGCAAGTCCGCTGCGCAGCAGCGGTGCCAGCGACTCAAGTGCGCGCTCAGGTTGCTCACGCTTGAGCGCCAGCTCGGCCCCGAGCAGCCGCACCAGGCGATCGGCAGCGGCATCCTGGCCCACCAAAGGCTGCAGCAGCCCAAACCAGGCTTGCGCCTGAGCCAGGTCGCGCAATTCAATCGAGGCCAGCACCGCCGCGTACAGGTCGCCCGCCTGTTTGGGCAAGTCGGCCGACTGGCTCTTGCTGGCCTGGGCCTGACTTAGCAGATTGCGCCAGGCCTCCTGGCCGCGTTGGCTGAGGGCGCGGGCTCGGGCCGCCACCAGCGCATGCTCCAGTGACATGGTCTGCTGCGCCTTGGCTGCATGCAGCTGATGGCGAGCCTGCATGTCGGCAATGCGCTCGGTGGTCAGGGGGTGGCTGCGCAGGTAGGGAAAGCCGCCCGTGTCATTCAGGCGCGAGGCCTGCTGCAGTTTTTCAAACATGCTGACAAAGCCCTGCGGCTCAAAGCCGGCCTGTGCCATCACGCCATAACCCACCCGGTCGGCCTCTCGCTCCATATCGCGCGAAAAATTGAGCTGACCCTGTATTGCCACCGCCTGGCCGCCAGCAATCACGGCGCCCGCCGCTTGCGGGTTGGAGCCCGCTGCCAGCGCGCCCAGAATCATCGCCGCCAGCACCCAGGGCCCTTGCGCCTCCTGCCGGCCGACCATGCGGGCAATATGTCGCTGGGTCACATGGCTGAGCTCGTGCGCCATCACCGAAGCCAGCTCATCCGCGCTGGTCACAGCAGCGATCAGGCCCAGGTGCACCCCCAGATAGCCGCCCGGCAAGGCAAAAGCGTTTACGCTGCGGTCTCGTCCGAGCAGAATGTCCCAGGCAAATCGCTCTTCCAGCTCAGGCAGCAGCTCGCCCCGTGCACGAGCGGACACCAATAAGCGCTGCCAGACGGTCTGTACATAGTCGCCCAGCACCGGATCATCCAGATAGTCCGGGTCGCGGTAGAGCTGGCGCACAATCCGGTCGCCCAGGCGCCGCTCGGCGCTGAGACTCATTTCCGCGCCGTCGCCCAAGGCGGGTAGCGGCGGGACAGCCTGCGCATGGATTGCCGAAGGGGCTTGCGCCAATAGCAGCGCACATGGCAGCACAAACAATCGACAGAAAGTTGCAAAATTCGGCATGCCCGTATGATGCGCGAAATTCAACAAGGTTTCGCAAGACCGCCCATGAGTACCCTGACCCATTTTGATTCGCATGGCCAAGCCCATATGGTGGATGTGGCCGACAAGCAATCCACCCACCGAATTGCAGTGGCCAGCGGCCGCATAGATATGTTGGCGGCCACGCTGGCCTTGATCGAGTCCGGCAACGCCAAGAAGGGCGATGTGCTTGGGGTGGCGCGCACTGCTGCCATCATGGCCGCCAAGAAAACCAGCGAGCTGATTCCACTGTGCCACCCGCTGGCACTGACCCGGGTGGCGGTGGAATTTGCAACCCACCATGCCAAGAGCGGCCATGCGCCGCAAGTGGTTTGCACAGCTACAGTGGAAACCGTGGGGCCCACCGGCGTGGAGATGGAAGCCCTCACCGCAGTGCAGGTCGCCCTGCTCACCATTTACGATATGTGCAAAGCCGTGGACCGTGGCATGACCATCACCGATGTGCGGCTACTGGAAAAGCATGGCGGCAAGAGCGGCAGCTTTGTGGCGAAGAAGTGAGTGCAAACACACATATAACTTAGAGGTACCGAAAACCCTCCTTTGTCCAACTCCTGTCCAACTGAGGAACAGGAAATGGCTTCTTTTAGACAACGTAGCGGTAAATGGCAGGCACGAGTCCTGAGAAACGGTTACCCAGACCAAACCAAAACCTTTGAGACCAAAGCCGATGCTGAGAAATGGGCGCGGGCGCTTGAATCCGAGATAGACAGAGGTCAGTTCGTCAGCGTCAGCGAAGCCCAACGCAACACCTTAGGCGATTTAATCGAGCGCTATTTGGCTGAGGTAACGCCCTCCATGAAGGGGGCATCGGAAGACACGATCCGGCTAAAAGCCATCATGCGCAGACCTATCGCACGGTGGAGTTTGGCGCACCTGAGTGCCACCCGGATCGCAGCCTACAGAGATCAACGGCTAAAAGAGGTCAGCGCGGGAACAGTCATACGTGAGTTGGCATATTTGTCCTCCGTCATCAACCACGCCCGCAGGGAATGGGGCATCAACGTCCCGAACCCGGTGCAGATGGTGCGTAAGCCCCAAAGCCCGCAGGCAAGGGCGCGGGTACTGACGGATGAAGAGGTTGTGAGACTGCTTGATGCACTGGAGCCGACTGGACGCAGAAGTCGTTGGACAAAGCCAGCTGTGCAAATTGCATTGGCTACGGCGATGCGGAGAGGCGAGATTTTGGCCCTGCGGTGGGAACATGTTAATTTGCAGAACAGGACAGCTTTCTTACCCGACACTAAAAATGGCGAGCCTCGCAGCGTCCCACTATCTTCAGCAGCTGTGCGATTACTAGCTGATCTGCCCCGTCACATTAGTGGGGTGGTTATTCCGGTTAAGTTTTTTACGCTCGATGCTGCGTTCAAGCGTGGGCTTCGGCGGGCAGGTTTGGAAGATGTACGGTTCCATGACTTGCGGCGAACGGCTATCACGCGCTTGGCGGAGAAGTTGCCCAACGTGATCGAGTTAGCTGCGGTCAGTGGTCACAAGAGCTTAACGGTACTGAAACGGTACTACAGGCCATCGGCCTCAGAACTAGCCCAGAAGCTGGGGTGAATTTGGGTGGAGTTGACAGGTCGTGTTTGTCGAAGCATAAACGTCAGATGTCAATTTCATCCTTGCAACTCCAAAACCTAATACACCGAACAGGATTTCCGATCGGAAAAAGAGAGCAGGTCTTCGAGATCGTAATGCGGGGCCTTCAAGGCTACCGGGACTACAAAAAGAGAAGTTACTATGGACCAAAAGGAAAACCCATCAAAAAACCGACACTGGCACATCACGCTTCAATTGGACGCCCTGACCAAGAAGCGGCCAGGACTATATTAATTTCCGCTTTATGCAGAGCGTGGTGGCAAGGATTTGGCAAAAAGCCAACGCTAAACAAAAAAAGATGTCCAGACTCGCCATTTTTCGGCTTTGCGATGGAGGTGATGGCGCTTGAGGGTATAGGCCACATTCACAAGCATCTAGAGCGATACTGGTCGATCCGAAAAAGGGATTGGTTAAAAAGTAAAAACGTTAGCGCCTAAAAAAGGCGACTTTCCGGGGGGAGCATCCTGCGCCCGCAGGATGTGTAATCAAGGTTCCAAAGTCTACGGAGCCT
>CAXRBE010000042.1:0-44168 GCA_964228805.1 Burkholderiaceae bacterium | reverse complement strand
GAGCTGATGCGGTTTCTGCAACACATCATGCCAGCCCATGCATAAGCCGATCCCATTGCGGCCGCGCCAGTTTGATCTGATTGCCTTCGATTGGGACGGCACCTTGTTTGATTCCACCGCCATCATCACGCGCTGCATCCAGATGGCAGTGCGAGACCTGGGCGGCACGGTGCCTAGTGATCAAGAGGCCGCATACGTGATCGGCATGGCCCTGATGCCAGCTCTGGCCCATGCCGCCCCCGATGTGCCCAGCGAAAAATATCCGCAACTGGTGGAGCGCTACCGTCAGCATTATCTTGCCCACCAGAATGACATCAGCCTGTTTGCCGGTGTGTTGGAAATGCTGGCTGATCTGCGTTCGCGACACCACTGGTTGGCTGTGGCCACAGGCAAAAGCCGTCGCGGCCTGGACGAGGCCTTGCGCTGCTCTGATCTGAAGGGTGTATTTGACGGCTCTCGCACTGCCGACGAAACCGCGGGCAAACCCCATCCCCTCATGCTGCATGAGCTGATGCGCGAATTCGGGGTGGAACCCGGGCGCGTCCTGATGATTGGCGACACCACCCACGATTTGCAGATGGCGCGCAATGCCAGCTGCGCCAGCGTGGGCGTGAGCTATGGTGCGCATGAGCCCGAGGCCTTCCATGCCCTGGAACCGCGTTATATTGCCCATTCTGTGAATGAACTCCACAACTGGCTGGTGACCAATGCCTAAGCAAACCGGATGTCTGCAACAGGCTGGTCATCTCACAGCAAGGGCCTCGGCTGGGCTGTGTGCGGCTGACCCGAACCTACAGCCCCAACTGCCATGAACCAAGCTGCCAGTGCCATTGCCCTGTGCAACTCGGCCGAGTTGCAGGACAGCGGCCTGGCCGTGCCTTTTGATGTGGTCTATCAGGGATTGACATGCCGGGCCTTTGCGGTCCGCTATGAAGGCAAAGTGCACGCCTATCTCAACCGCTGCACGCATGTGGCGATGGAGATGGACTACCAGCCCAATCGATTCTTCGATGCCTCCGGCCGATGGCTGATTTGTGCCACCCATGGCGCCCTGTACGGGCCAGATACCGGCGCCTGTAGCGGCGGGCCCTGCCGCAACAACCTGGTGAAAATTGCTGTTACCGAATGTGATGGTGTGGTTCACTGGCATACTGAGTACAACCTGCAACCCGTCGAGTTTTGACATGAGCGAAATCCAAAACCCCATGCCGCCTGATCAGCCAGCTGGCGGCATGAGACCTGACCCCAGCGAGCGAGAAACGCCGGCCTGGCAGCAAAACATGCTGGAAACACTGGCTTTTGCTGCCCTGGCCGAACAGCGTAGCGCACGGCGCTGGCGCAATGGCTGGCGAATTTTCTGGCTGGCCCTGCTTTTTCTGTTGTTCTGGGCTGGTTTTGGCATGGGCGAACGCAGCAAGCACCCGTCCACGCCGCATACCGCAATGATTGAAATCAAGGGGGAGATCGCGTCTGGCGGAGAAGCCAGTGCTGATCTGATCGTGGGAGCGCTGCGCAGCGCCTTTGAAGAGGATAGTGCCCGCGCCGTGGTGCTGCTGATCAATTCCCCTGGCGGCAGCCCGGTGCAGGCTGGCATCGTCAACGACGAAATCCAGCGCCTCAAAGCCAAGCATGGCAAGCCAATCTATGCGGTGGTGGAAGAATCGGCCGCCTCCGCTGCCTACTATATTGCCGTGGCCACCGACAAAATCTTTGTTGACAAGGCCAGCATTGTTGGCAGTATCGGTGTGCTGATCGATGGCTTTGGCTTCACCGGCCTGATGGACAAGCTAGGTGTCGAGCGTCGGCTCATGACAGCGGGCGAAAACAAGGGATTTCTGGATCCCTTCAGCCCGCAAACCGAGCGGCAGCGCGCCCATGCCCAGGCCTTGCTGAACCAGATCCATCAGCAGTTTATTGAGGTGGTCAAGGCCGGACGGGCCAAGCGCCTGAAAGAAACGCCCGAGATGTTCAGTGGCCTGTTCTGGAGTGGCCAGCAGGCGGTCGATATGGGTCTGGCCGATCAGCTGGGGAGCCTTGATTTTGTGGCCAGGGAAGTGATCAAGGCCGAAGATATCGTGGACTACACCCAGCGCGAAAATGTCGCCGAGCGCTTGGTCAAGCGCTTTGGTGCCGCCATTGGTGAAGGCGCCGTCAGCGCGCTGCGTTCGATGCCACAGGTGCGCTGAGCCAGCCTCTGCTAGGAACCAAGCGCAAACACCATGGGCGCTTGCAGGTTCGTGATCTGTGGATTTTTTCTCCAGCCCGCAATGCTGTCGCTACGGATGGTTGCGCTGGCCAGAGTCAGGTCAGCGGCCACGGCCAGGCGGGTGTCGCTGTGCAGCGTCTTTAACAAGTCCTGCAGCAGGGCTGTGTTGCGGTAGGGAGTTTCAATAAAGAGCTGGGTTTGCCCAGTCTTGAGCGCCAGCGCCTCGAGCTCGCGGATACGCTGCACACGTGCATTGGCATCCTTGGGCAAATAGCCGACAAAGGCGAAATTCTGACCCGACAGCCCACTGGCAGACAGGGCCAGCAGGAGGGAGACCGGCCCGACCAGCGGGACCACCGTCAACCCCAGTTGGTGGGCGGCCCGGACCACCGACGACCCCGGGTCGGCCACGGCTGGCATGCCGGCTTCGCTCAGCAGGCCGATGTCATGCCCGGCCAGTGCAGGGGCAAGCAGGGGCCTGGCATCGAACCCACTGGCATGGTCGCCCTTCTTGTGGACCTCGTGCGGCAATTGTTGAAGCAGCAGTTCCTGCAAGGGCAGGCTGGCAGGCAAGGTCTGTTTGACACGTTTGAGGTAGGCGCGGGCGGATTTTGCGTTTTCGCAGATCCAGTGGCGCAGCCGTGCCGCCGTCTCCAGGGTGGCAGACGGCATGATGTCGGACAAAGGGGACTGGCTGGCGCAGCCCAGATCCAGGGGGGCAGGCACCAGGTAAAGCTTGCCTTTGGCGATTTTCATCGAGTCTCGGCCCCAGAGCCTAAAAGCGTCACCCCGGCTGCCCGCAGCAGGCGCGCGGTTCGGATCAGTGGCAGACCGATCAAGGCGGTGGGGTCGTCGCTTTCGATGGCGTCCAGCAAGGCAATTCCCAGGCCCTCGCTCTTGGCGCTGCCAGCGCAGTCGTAGGGTTTTTCGGCGGCAAGATAGTTCTCAATCTCTGAGCTGGTGAGATCGCGAAAACGGACTCGCACTTCAGCCAGGTCGACCTGAGCAAAGCCGCTTTCAGCGCAAACGACGGCCACCGCGGTATGAAAAATCACCTGCCGCCCCCGCATGCTGCGCAGCTGAGCCACCGCCCGATCATGCGAACCTGGTTTTCCCAGGGCCAGGCCATCGAGCTCGGCCACCTGGTCGGAGCCGATGACCACCTGGGCCGGATGGCGCCTGGCCACTGCGCGAGCCTTGGCCAGGGCAAGTCTGCAGGCCAGATTGTGTGGTGTTTCATCCGCCAGGGGCGTTTCATCCACTTCGGGCAGCACCACATCAAAGGGTAGCTGCAGTCGCGCCAATAGCTCGCGCCGATAGGGCGAGCTCGAGCCAAGGATAAGTTTTCTGCCAGAAGGAGCACTCATGCTGGTGATTCTCTTACACTGCCGCCCATGCCCAAGGAATTTATTGCACAGAGCCTGGATGTCATGGCTTTTGCCCAGGCCAGTGGTTTGTTGAAGGGCGAATCCGACCTGGCAGCGTTTGCACGTCTGGCTGGTGAATGTGCCGCACCCCCCGCTGACCACTCGGTCCGCTGGCAGGCGCGGGGCGAGCTGATCAGCCAGTCAGGCGGGCAAGCCCAGGCCTGGATACATTTGCAGGCCTGGGCCAGACTGCCCCTGATCTGTCAGCGTTGTCTGGGTCCGGTTGAGGCGGCCTTGATGGTCGACCGCAAATTTCGCTTTGTTGCCACTGAGCGCCAGGCCGAGGCCGAGGATGAAGAGGCTGAGGAGGAGGTGCTGGCGCTGAGTACCCATTTTGACCTCCTGGCCCTGGTGGAGGATGAGTTGCTGATGGAGGTGCCCCTGGTGCCGCGGCACAATACATGCCCGGCCCCGCTCAAGCTGACGGCGCAGGATGCTGATTTCGAGCTTGCACAGGTGTCCAGACCCAAGCCTTTTGCTGTCCTGGCCAAACTCAAAAGTGGCAAATCCAGCTGAGGCTTGGCCTTGAAAGCCACGTCAAATCAAGGAGTTAGGCTATAATAGCTGGCTCTTAGCGCAGCAAGTATGCGCCATTCACCAATTTTGAATAAACCCATTTCTCAGGTGGGGCCTGAGTTCAGATCATTAGGAGCCAACCATGGCCGTTCAACAAAACAAGAAGTCGCCTTCCAAACGCGGCATGCATCGTTCGCACAATGCACTCAATGTCCCCGGCATCGCGGTGGAGCCCACCACCGGTGAGACCCATCTTCGCCACCATATCAGTCCCAACGGCTTTTACCGAGGGCGCAAGGTCCTCAAGACCAAGTCTGAAGCCTGACTTTCAGTCTGCCCAGGCCCGATGCGCTATGTGATCCGTAGCCTCGGGCCTTTGTCTTGATCCCGCGCGCCTTGACTTTAGCAGCCGCTCACCCATGATCACCATCGCCGTTGATTGCATGGGAGGCGACCATGGCCCGGCCGTCACCCTTGCGGCCTGCCGAAGTTTTCTACAGCAGCATGAACAAGCCCAACTGCTGCTGGTGGGGCTGTCGGAGCGTCTGTCTGAACTGAAGCACCCGCGTGCGCGCATTGTGCCTGCCAGCGAGGTGGTGGGCATGGACGATCCGATCGAGGTCGCCCTGCGCAAGAAGCGCGATTCCTCCATGCGTGTTGCGGTTGAGCAGGTCAAGCTTGGCGCCGCGCAAGCTGCTGTTTCAGCCGGCAATACAGGCGCCTTGATGGCCATTGCACGCTATGTGCTCAAAACCATGGACGGCATCGACCGGCCTGCCATCGCCACCCAGATGCCCAATGTCAAAGGTGGCGCGACCACGGTGCTGGATCTGGGGGCAAATGTGGATTGCACTGCCGAGCACCTCCTCCAGTTTGCGGTCATGGGCTCGGCCCTGGTGTCTGTGCTGACCGAGGAGCCCAACCCGACGGTCGGCCTGCTGAATATTGGTGAAGAAGTAATAAAAGGCAATGAAGTTATTAAAAAAGCCAGTGAATTGTTGCGATCTGCAGCTAATTCTGGCGATTTGAATTTCTTCGGAAATGTTGAGGGTAATGATATTTTCAAGGGTACTGTCGATATTGTGGTCTGCGATGGCTTCGTCGGCAATGTTGCCCTGAAGGCGGTAGAGGGGCTGGCCTCGATGATTGGTGTATTTTTAAAGCAAGAGTTTTCTCGTAACATTTTCACTAAATTTGCTGCTATTTGTGCTTATCCGGTGCTTTCTTCGTTTAAAAATCGCGTTGATCACCGTCGCTACAATGGCGCTGCGCTGTTGGGCCTGCGTGGTCTGGTGTTCAAGAGCCATGGGTCTGCGGACGAGTTGGCTTTTGAGAATGCCTTGAGGCGGGCGTATGATGCAGCCCGAAACCATTTGCTCGATCGTGTGCAGGCACGTGTTACCCATGCAGCCCCGTTGCTGACGGTTGCCGGGGGGGGCTGAATGAGCCCCAAGGGCTGACATGCACCAAGAACAAACTCCACATCCATGAAACCCTATTCCCGCATCATCGGCACGGGCAGTTATTTGCCACCGGCGCGCCTGAGCAACGCTGATATGGTTGCCCGCCTGGCGCAGGAGGGGATTGAAACTTCCGACGAATGGATTGTTGAGCGCACCGGAATTCGAGCCCGTCACTTTGCCGCTGCCGGAGTCAGCAGCAGCGACCTGGGAGCAGAGGCAGCTCGCCGTGCCCTGGAGTCGGCGCAACTCAGTCCCCAGGATATCGACCTCATCATTGTGGCCACCTCCACTCCGGATATGGTGTTTCCTTCGACGGCCTGCATTCTGCAAAACAAACTGGGTGCCAACGGTTGCCCTGCGTTCGATGTGCAGGCTGTTTGCAGTGGCTTTGTTTATGCCTTGTCGGTGGCCGACGCCCTGATCCAAACTGGAAGCGCACGCAATGCGCTGGTGGTTGGGGCCGAAGTTTTCTCGCGTATTCTGGACTTCAAGGACCGCACCACCTGCGTCTTGTTTGGCGACGGTGCGGGCGCCGTGGTTTTGCAGGCTTCTGAGCAGCCAGGCATTCTGGCCAGTGACCTGCACGCCGATGGTCGCCATGTGGACATCCTTTGCACGCCGGGACATGTCGCGGGCGGTGGTGTTCTGGGCGATCCGCTGCTCAAGATGGACGGTCAGGCTGTCTTCAAACTGGCTGTTGGCGTGTTGGAGGAGGCTGCCCGAGCGGTGCTTGCCAAGGCCGGGCGGCAGGAGTCGGAGATCGACTGGCTGATTCCACACCAGGCCAATATCCGCATCATGCAGAGCACCGCCAAAAAACTCAAGCTGCCGATGGAAAAAGTGATTGTCACTGTTGACCAGCATGGCAATACCTCGGCCGCCTCCATTCCGCTGGCGCTGGACGCTGCAGTGCGCTCAGGCAAAGTCAAGCCTGGTGATCTGGTCATGCTCGAGGGGGTGGGCGGCGGATTCACTTGGGGCGCGGTGCTGCTCACACTCTAGTTGCCTGGGCACTTTGCGCTTGCTGTTTGTTCACATACGATCTATCTCAAGATGAAACCTTTTGCTTTTGTCTTTCCTGGCCAGGGTTCACAGTCCGTGGGCATGCTCGACGCCTGGGGCGACCATCCGCAGGTGAGCGCGACTTTGCGCGAGGCCTCTGAGGCCCTGGGTGAAGACCTGGCCCACCTGATCAGGCAGGGGCCCAAGGAGGCCCTGGCCCTGACCACCAACACCCAGCCGGTGATGCTGGTGGCTGGTGTCGCGGCTTATCGGGCCTGGATGGCGGAAACAGGGGCCGAGCCAGCCGCCGTGGCGGGTCATTCGCTGGGAGAGTATTCGGCCCTGGTGGCCGCAGGCGTGCTGACCCTGGCCCAGGCCGCGCCCCTGGTTCGACTGCGGGCACAGGCCATGCAGGAAGCTGTTCCGGTAGGCACTGGTGCCATGGCGGCCATCCTGGGTATGGCGTCAGCCAAGGTGGTGGCAGGTTGCGCTGAAGCAGCAAGGTCATTTGCGGCCGATTCGGGCGAGGTGGTTGAGGCAGTCAATTTCAATGATGCCTCTCAGACTGTGATTGCCGGCTCCAAGCTGGCGGTGGAAAAAGCCTGTGAAGTCCTGAAGGCGGCGGGCGCCAAGCGGGCCTTGCCGCTGCCGGTCTCGGCGCCCTTTCACTCCAGTCTGATGAGGCCGGCGGCTGAAAAACTGCGTGAGCGCCTGCAGGATGTTGAGTTGTCAAGTCCACGCATCCCTTTGATCAATAACATCGATGTGGCGGTGGAGACTGATGTCCAGCGCATTCGCGATGCGCTCTACCGTCAGGCTTTTGGGCCGGTCCGCTGGGTCGAGTGTGTGCAGGCCATCAGGCAGCGCGGCATCTCGACTATTGTGGAATGCGGGCCGGGCAGGGTGCTGGCAGGCATGGTCAAGCGGATTGACCCGGAGCTCAATGGGCTGGCCCTGTTCGACCCGGCGTCACTTTCTGAAATCAAGGGGCAGGTTCTATGAGTGAAGTGAAATTTGATGGCCAGGTGGCGCTGGTCACGGGTGCCTCACGTGGAATTGGTGCAGCCATCGCCCATGAGCTTGCACATCGCGGCCTCAAGGTGGTAGGTACTGCCACCAGCGACGAGGGGGCGGCCAGAATCAGCTCTTCACTGGCTGCATTCAATGCCTGCAAGGGTATCCGGCTCAATGTCAACGATGCCCCGGCATGCGAACAGGCTATCGAAGCCATTGTGAAGGAAGTGGGCGCATTGCACATTCTGGTCAACAATGCCGGCATCACCCGCGACAACCTGGCCATGCGCATGAAAGACACAGAATGGGATGAAGTGCTGGACACCAATCTCAAGGCGGTATTCCGCCTCAGTCGCGCCGTCATAAGGCCCATGATGAAGCAACGCTATGGCCGCATCATTAATATCACATCAGTGGTTGGCGCCTCCGGCAACCCGGGTCAGGCCAACTACGCTGCCGCCAAGGCCGGAGTGGCCGGGATGACGCGGGCGCTGGCGCGCGAGCTGGGCTCGCGCAACATCACCGTCAATTGTGTGGCCCCAGGCTTTATCGAAACCGATATGACTGCGCACCTGCCTGAAGACCAGCAAAAGGCGCTGCTGGCTCAGATTCCGCTGGGGCATCTGGGCAAGACCTCCGATATTGCGCATGCTGTGGCTTACCTGGCTTCGCCTCAGGCGGCCTATGTGACCGGACAGGAACTGCATGTCAACGGTGGTATGTTTATGTAAGTTTTTGCCGGGTCATCTGTGCGGCAGGCTGGACTGGGCGGGTCGTCTCGCCAAGACGGCTAAAATCTCAGATCTTTCTACAACCCTTTGAGGGAACCATGAGCGATATCGAAGTACGCGTCAAGAAAATTATCGCCGAGCAACTCGGTGTGGAAGAAGCCCAAGTCACCAGTGAAAAGTCATTTGTGGCCGATCTGGGCGCCGATTCCCTGGACACGGTTGAATTGGTGATGGCCCTGGAAGACGAGTTTGGCATCGAAATTCCGGACGAAGACGCCGAGAAGATCACCACGGTGCAAAACGCGATCGACTACGCCAAGTCCCATCAGAAGGCCTGATGCCCTTTGTGCTGGCGGCGCCAGCATGCGCCGCCACCTGGAGCTGGCCGCAGGAGCTGCCGTAGCCCTTTGTTGCTAGTGGCGCTCTTTTTGGCCCATCCAAGCCCCGAAAATCATGTCCTCACGTCGCGTTGTCATCACGGGTCTGGGTTGTATCAGCCCGGTGGGCAATACCGTGGCCGATGCCTGGAGCAATTTGCTTGCCGGCAAATCAGGAATTGACCTGATCACCAAGTTCGACGCCAGCAACTTTGCCTGCAAGATAGCGGGTGAGGTCAAAGGCTTTGACCTGGAGTCCTATATCGGCGCCAAAGAGGCCCGCACCATGGACACCTTCATCCATTACGGCATCGCTGCTGCGGTGCAGGCCGTCAGCGATGCGGGCCTGACCACGGGTGAGGCGTTGGGTGAAGAGCAGGCTGCGCGCTATGGCTGCATGATCGGCTCGGGCATCGGGGGGTTGCCCCTGATCGAGCAGACGCATGCCGAGTTGACCAACCGGGGCCCGCGACGCATCTCGCCTTTTTTTGTGCCGGCTTCAATCATCAACATGATTTCAGGCCATGTCTCGATGCGATTTGGCTTCAAGGGCCCCAATCTGGCCATCGTCACCGCCTGCACAACGGGTTTGCACAATATTGGCGAGGCCGGCCGTCTGATCGAGTACGGTGATGCAGATGTCATGGTCGCTGGTGGCGCCGAAGCGACGGTGTCTCCCCTCGGTGTGGGGGGCTTTGCCGCCATGCGCGCCCTCTCGACCCGTAATGACGACCCCCGAGGCGCTTCGCGTCCCTGGGATAAAGACCGCGATGGCTTTGTCCTGGGTGAGGGCGCCGGCGTGATGGTGCTGGAAGAGTACGAGCATGCCAAGGCCCGGGGCGCCCGCATCTATGCCGAGCTCTGCGGTTTTGGCATGAGCGCCGATGCCGGCCATATGACGGCTCCCAATATGGATGGCCCTCGTCGGGCCATGTTGCTGGCCATGCGCCATGCCGGTCTCAACCCTGATCAGGTGGACTATGTGAATGCCCACGGAACCTCGACCCCGCTTGGCGACGTCAACGAGAGCAATGCCATCAAGGCGGCTTTGGGCGAGCACGCCAAAAATATTGTGGTCAATTCCACCAAATCCATGACCGGGCATCTGCTGGGCGGTGCAGGCGGTATAGAAAGCGTCTTCACCGTCCTGTCCGTGCACCATCAGAAAAGCCCACCCACCATCAACCTGCAGCACCAGGACCCCGAGTGCGATCTCGATTATTGCGCCAATACTGCGCGTGATATGAAGATCGATGTGGCCATCAAGAACAACTTCGGCTTTGGCGGAACCAACGGCACCCTGGTTTTCAAGCGCATCTGAAGCGACAATTTTTTCCATGCACAACGCCCCAGCGGTCAATTTTCCGGTGGGGCGTTCTGCCCTGCATGGCTGGCTGATTGCCCTGGTGCTCCTGCTGACCTTGATGGTCGATGTCCTCTGGCTGTGGCAGGCGGGCCAAATGGATTGGCCCGCATGGGGTGCATTGAGCGTCGGTGTCATGGTGGCTATGGCAGCTTGCTGGGATTGGTATCGACAGCCAGCTGGGCTGTTGCGTTGGGATGGGACCCAGTGGTACTGGTTGGCAAAAGAGATTGAATTGCCGGGGGATTTGTCTGTTCGACTCGATTGGCAGCGCGCCATGTTGCTTGAATTCCAGCCTGGCCATGGCCCTGTGTGCTGGTTTTGGGTGACACGAAATCAGGCGCCGGTGTGGTGGGAAGCCCTGAGGCGGGCTGTCCACGCCGCTCATCGGCGAGCCCAGGCTGAGCAGGCGGAGCCAGCACCATGAGCCAATCGCAGGATGTGCCGCCACCAGGCGATAGTCCGGATGGGTTTTTGGTCGAGCGCACCCTGGCTGGCGACAGGCGCGCCTTTGATCTGCTTGTCATCAAATACCAGCGGCGCATCCAGCGCCTGATCTCGCGCCTGGTACGCGACAGCGCCCTGGTGGAGGACATCGCGCAGGAAACCTTTCTGCGGGCCTATCGGGCCCTGCACCAATACCGCGGCGATGCCCAGTTTTACACCTGGCTGTACCGAATCGCCATCAATACCGCCAAAAAATTCCTGCTTGAGCGCAGGCGCGACCCGCTGGCCATGCAGCTCAGCCAGGAAAATGATGGTGAAAGTGATGAAACTTTTCGTGCTGCAAGTGAACCAAGCAGCGATGAGACGCCTGATTCGGTCATTGCGGCGCGCCAGATTGCTGAAGCTGTCGAGGCTGGACTGGCTTCCTTGCCTGACGACCTGCGACAGGCGATCACATTGCGGGAGATTGAGGGCTTGAGCTACGAAGAGATCGCTGCGCTGATGAACTGTCCCATTGGAACGGTGCGCTCCAGAATTTTTCGGGCACGCGAGGCGATTTCGGCCCGGCTCAGGCCTGTGCTGCAGCAACAATCGGGTAAGCGCTGGTGAAATACTAGGAGTAAGAATCGGATGGAACAGCTTGACCCCAATATGCGCGAACTCATTTCAGCGCTGGCCGATGGGGAACTGGTCGGCCTGGAGCGCGGGCGTGCGCTGGCCCTGCTTGCTGCCAGCCCTGAGGCCCAGGCTTTCTGGCAAAGCTGCCATGTCGCGGCTGACATCATGCGTACGCCGGAGCTGGCCCTTGAGGCGACAAGGGATGCCGTTTTTTTGAGCCGTCTTTATCAGCGACTGGAAGCCCAAAGCCCGCTACGGCCTGGTCCGGAGTCCATGGCCGCAGGGAACCCGACACTCGCACCGGAGCGGCAATCTGCCAATGAGGATGTCTTCAATTGGCGACTGGTGGCGGGCATGGCCTCATTTGCCGTGCTGGCTGGGTTGGCCTGGCAGATGACGTCGACGCCGCCAGAATCGCTCAAGAGTGCGAGCGTAGCGGTGCAGGGCGAGCCCGTGGTGCAGACCCAGGTGCCCATGATTCGTGACCCCAGGCTTGACGAGTTTCTGGCGGCCCACCAGCAGTTGGCCGGGGCCTCGGCCCTGCAAAAGCCTGTTGGATTCATGCGCAATGCAACCCTGGAGCGGGCATCCCGCTGATCGACCAGGGCTTGGCATGGTGCGCACCTTCACATTCACATTCAATCCGTTTGACCTCATGCGTCGAGCTCTGCTGGTATTGTTGCTTGGGGTATGCACCGCTTTGACGACAACCCAGCTGGCACATGCCCAGGCACAGACCATGGAGCGCAGTCTTTCCGAGTGGTTGCTACGCATGCATGAAGCTTCTGGCCGCAGCAATTACATGGGCACCATTGTGGTCAGCGCCGGGGGCCAACTTGCCAGCTCAAGGATCTGGCACGCCTGCGACGGTGAACAACAGATCGAGCGGGTCGATTCACTCAGCGGCACACCACGCTCCACCTTCCGACGCGGTGCCGAGGTGGTGACCTTTCTGCCGCAGGCTCACGCTGTCGTGGCAGAAGAGCGAGATTCACTGGCCTATTTCCCGCATCTGCTCAAGCAGCCCCACTCCGATCTGGAGCGCTTCTATGGTGTGCGCCTGGACGAGGGCAAGCGGGTGGCCGGATTTGACACCGACCAGCTTCATTTGTACCCGCGCGACAACCAGCGCTATGGGTATCGGATCTGGAGCGAGCGCAAGTCCGGGCTGTTGGTCAAGCTACAGATAGTGTCTGCCGACGAACAGGTGTTGGAGCAAACTGCATTCTCCGAGCTTCAGCTCGATGCCCCCGTCAGCATGCGCCAGATAGCCCGGATGATGGGAAATACCCAGGGCTACAAAATCGAGCGACCGGTTTTGACCAAGACCTCACTGGATGCCGAAGGCTGGCATCTCACCATACCCGCCCCAGGCTTCAGGACCATGGGTTGTTTCCGTCGCACGGTGGCCTTCAATATTCGCCCTGAACCTGTATTGCAGTGCACCTTTACCGATGGGCTGGCATCGGTTTCCCTGTTTCTTGAAACTTTTGACCCGCGCCTTCATCTGGGAGAGAGCCAGATGGCTTTGGGCGCGACCCAGACCCTGACCAGGCGCCTGGCCAAGCGTGACCGAATTTGGTGGCTGACCGCGGTGGGCGAGGTCCCGCCGCTAACCCTGGCGGCATTTGCCCGGGCCCTGGAGAGAAAGTGATGATTCGCAAGTTAGGCATTGAAAGGATGATGATGCACAAGAAGTTAAACCTGAAGACGTGTGTGGCTGGCTGGCTGGCTGTACTGCTCTGGGCCGCCGCGCTGCTAGCCCTGCCAAATTTGGCCCAAGCGCAGGCGCGTGCCTTGCCGGATTTCACTGAACTGGTCGAGCAGGTCGGGCCTTCAGTGGTCAATATTCGCACCCTGGAGAAGGTGGTGCCGCGCACGAGCCCCAGCCCCAGCCCGGAAGGCAATATGGATGAGGAAATGCTGGATTTTTTGCGCCGATTTGGCTTTCCGGTACCCAATGCCCCGCGCCAGCCGGGCCAGCGTCCGGGGCGCCCCCAGCCTGAGGAGGTGCCTCGCGGGGTGGGCTCAGGTTTTGTCCTCAGCAATGATGGGTATATCCTGACCAACGCCCATGTTGTCGATGGCGCCGATGAAGTGGTGGTGACCTTGGTGGACAAGCGAGAGTTCAAGGCGCGCATCGTAGGTGCAGACAAGCGAACCGATGTGGCGGTTGTGAAGATCGAGGCCAGCGGGTTGCCAGCTGTCAAAATCGGGGATGTCAATCGCCTCAAGGTGGGTGAATGGGTGATGGCCATCGGCTCACCCTTCGGGCTGGAAAATTCCGTCACCGCAGGCATCGTTAGCGCTCGCCAGCGTGATACCGGAGATTACCTGCCACTGATCCAGACGGATGTGGCAATCAATCCGGGAAACTCCGGCGGCCCCCTGATCAATCTGCGAGGCGAGGTGGTGGGCATCAACAGCCAGATCTACTCCCGCTCGGGTGGTTATATGGGTATTTCCTTCGCCATCCCGATCGACGAGGCAATCCGTGTCAGCCAGCAATTGCGTACGAGTGGTCGGGTGACCCGCGGGCGCATCGGCGTGCACATCGACCAGGTGAGCAAAGAGGTGGCCGAGGCGATAGGACTGGGTCGGCCTCAGGGTGCGCTGGTGCGCTCGGTCGAGGCTGGTTCGCCGGCTGAAAAGGCAGGCGTTGAGGCCGGCGACATCATTGTCCGGGTTGATGGCAAGGCAATCGAGAAATCCACCGATCTGCCCCGCATGGTGGGCGCAATCAAGCCCGGAACGCGCAGCACACTCAGTGTCTTTCGCCGCGGCAGCACCCGCGATCTGGCTGTTGTCATTGGCGAAGTCGAGCCCGAGAAGACGGCATCACGGCGCGAACGCGAGGAAAAGCCGCGGGCCATCAGTGCCGCCCAGCCTTTCGGGCTGACTGTCAGCGAACTGACTGAGGGGCAGAAAAAGGAACTTAAGCTCCGTGGCGGAGTGCGGGTTGATGCGGCGGTCGAGGCTGCCGCACGCGCTGGCTTGCGCGAAGGCGATGTGATCCTGTCGCTGGCCAATAACGAGATCGCCAGCGTGCGAGATTTTGAAGCGGTCCTGGGGCGCATCGACAAGAGCAAGCCACTCAATGTCCTTTTCCGCCGCGGTGAATGGGCTCAGTACGCGGTGATTCGGCCGCAACGCTGAAATCGCCAGGAAAACATCCCCAACCCCAACTGGGATTTAGGGTTTTTCGCCGACCGCCATGGCTCAGGTAAAAAATATTTTTTATTTTTTTCGAGCCTGAGAAAAACTCAAAAAATGTTTGCAAGTGCTGACTTTAAATAATTTTAAGTATATAAATGTAATTAAAAAATATTTTTATATATATTTTTATATATTAAAATGGTGTTAGAATTCACCATCCGAAATTCAATATTCTTGCCTCGCCCGCATCCACAATTGCTGCACAAGTTGCCCCAACAGGCTTTTCAATTTCTGTGAACAAGCTGTTGATAATTATGCTGTTGCACCCCAGCAACGAGGGCTAGGCGCAACAAGAGGGGCTATACGACTGGGCCTTTTTACCTACAATGAAGTTCCAACTATCGCAGTTGCCAAAGATTGTTGGTTTAGGGCGCGTCAGCACACGACGCGCCCTTTTTTCATGCCTGCAATATGTCAATTCAACCACTTAAGTGTTCCCGTTGATGAAGCACATCAGAAATTTCTCCATCATTGCCCATATTGACCATGGCAAATCCACGCTGGCTGACCGACTGATCCAGCGTTGCGGCGGGCTGGCCGAGCGCGACATGGCCGCTCAGGTGCTCGATTCGATGGATATTGAAAAAGAACGTGGGATAACCATCAAGGCTCAGACTGCAGCACTGCAGTATCAGGCAAAAAACGGCGAGATTTACCAGCTTAATTTGATCGACACACCTGGCCATGTCGACTTTTCCTATGAGGTGTCGCGTTCGCTCTCGGCCTGCGAAGGCGCGCTGCTGGTGGTGGACGCTTCCCAGGGTGTGGAGGCGCAGACCGTGGCCAACTGCTACACCGCCCTTGATCTGGGTGTGGAGGTCGTGCCGGTGCTCAACAAAATGGATTTGCCGCAGGCTGACCCGGAACGCGCCAAGGAGGAGATAGAGGATGTGATCGGGATCGACGCCAGCGAGGCGATTCCCTGTTCAGCTAAGACTGGGATGGGCGTGGATGACATCCTGGAGGCCATTGTGGCCAAGGTGCCAATGCCACGCGGCAACCCGCAAGGGCCCTTGCGCGCCATGATCATTGACAGCTGGTTTGACAGCTACGTCGGGGTGGTGATGCTGGTCAGGGTGGTCGACGGCCGTCTGCTCAAGGGCGAACGCATCAAGCTGATGGCCAGCAATGCGGTCTACG
Organism: Burkholderiaceae bacterium; assembly: GCA_964228805.1. Classification (GTDB taxonomy): domain Bacteria; phylum Pseudomonadota; class Gammaproteobacteria; order Burkholderiales; family Burkholderiaceae_C; genus Hylemonella. The sequence continues at coordinate 28,648 of CAXRBE010000042.1, read as the reverse complement.
AAGCCGGACAACTCGGGGTATTCACCCCGGCCAACCAGCCTCGCGACATGCTGCAGGCTGGCGAGGTGGGATACATCATTGCCGGTATCAAGGAACTCCAGGCCGCCAGGGTGGGCGACACGGTGACCCTGGAAAAAAAGCTGCCCAACAACCTCGGGCCAGCCAGTGTCCCGCTGCCCGGTTTCAAGGAAATCCAGCCCCAGGTCTTTGCCGGGCTGTATCCCACCGAGGCCAACCAGTACGATGCCCTGCGCGACAGCCTGGAAAAGCTCAAGCTCAACGAGGCCTCGCTGCATTGCGCGCCGGAAGTGTCGCAGGCCCTGGGCTTTGGTTTTCGCTGCGGCTTTCTGGGGCTGCTGCACATGGAGATCGTGCAGGAGCGACTGGAGCGCGAATTCGACCAGGATCTGATCACCACCGCGCCCAGCGTGGTCTATCAGGTGCTCAAGGGTGATGGCGAGATCGTGATGGTGGAAAACCCGTCCAAGATGCCGGAGCAGAGCAAGATTCAGGAGATTCGTGAGCCCATCGTCACAGTCCATCTGTATATGCCGCAGGAGTATGTTGGCCCGGTAATGACGCTGGCCAACCAGAAACGAGGCACCCAGATCAACATGGCTTATCACGGTCGCCAGGTCATGCTGACCTATGAACTGCCCTTGGGTGAGATCGTGCTGGATTTCTTTGACAAACTCAAATCAGTCAGCCGTGGCTATGCCTCCATGGACTATGAATTCAAGGAATACCGACCGTCCGATGTGGTGAAGGTGGACATCCTGCTCAACGGTGAAAAAGTCGATGCCTTATCTATCATCGTGCACCGCTCGCAGGCGTCGTTTCGGGGACGTGCGGTTGCTGCCAAGATGAGGGAAATCATCAGCCGGCAGCAATTTGATGTGGCGATTCAGGCTGCCATTGGCGCCAACATCATTGCCCGCGAAAACATCAAGGCGCTGCGCAAGAACGTGCTGGCAAAATGCTATGGCGGTGACATCACGCGCAAGCGAAAACTACTGGAAAAACAGAAGGCAGGTAAGAAACGCATGAAACAGATCGGATCGGTCGAGGTTCCCCAGGAGGCATTCCTGGCCATTCTGCAGGTGGAAGAGTGATGCAGGTCCTGACTGCTTTTGTCCTGGCGGCATTTCTTGGCTACATCGGAGCCTGGTATTTCAATGCCATAGAGGGAAACTTTGCGCTCTTGCTGTTTATGGCCAGTCTGGTCACCGGCCTGTATTGGCTGGCTGAGCGCATTTATTTCCTACCCGGTCGTCGCCGTGCAGTGGCCCAGCTGGAACAGCAGAACCTGCAGCGAAGGCAGGAACTTGACAGGCTTGGCATTGCCAGCGCGGACAACGATTTCCAGGTCGCACGGGACAAGCTTCTTGCCCAGCCCTGGTGGCTGGATTGGACTGCCGGCCTGTTCCCGGTGATCGTCATCGTCTTCCTGTTGCGCTCCTTTCTGTTCGAGCCTTTCAAGATACCTTCGGGTTCCATGATCCCCACCCTGCACATTGGGGACCTGATTCTGGTCAACAAATTTCACTACGGAATACGATTGCCGGTTCTCAATGTCAAGGTGACCGAGGGCAAGCCTGTGCAGCGGGGAGATGTCTTGGTGTTCCGCTACCCGCCAAAACCGAGCCTGGACTACATCAAGCGCGTAGTTGGTGTGCCAGGCGACGAGGTGGCCTATCTGAACAAGCGGCTTCGCATCAATGGCCAGGACATCGCCCTGGCGCCGGTGCCGGAATTCTTCGACACAGACGCGATGCGCTACTCCAAGCAGTTTCAGGAACAGCTTGACCGGGTGACGCACCGACTGCTGATCGATGACGACCGGCCAGCGTTCATCGCTGGCGCGGAACAATTCCCTCAGCGTGACCATTGTCGCTACAGCATCGAGGGAGTGATATGCAAGGTTCCAGCGGGGCACTATTTCATGATGGGTGACAATCGCGATAATTCGCTCGATTCACGTTACTGGGGGTTTGTGCCCGATCAAAATATTGTCGGCAAGGCCTTTTTTGTCTGGATGAACTTCGGTAATCTCAAGCGTATCGGCTCTTTTGAGTAGGGAACAACCTGCTATCGATTGAAGGGAAACATGATGATGCAGACCCAATCCTTGCAGCGCGGCATCACATTTGTCGGCCTGCTCTTTGTAGGGGCCGTGTTGGCCATCATGGCCGTACTGGGCTTGCAGGTCGCGCCGACCGTGCTTGAATATCAGGCTATCCAGAAGGCCGTCAACCGGGCCCGGCAGGCAGGCACTCCGATTGAGGCGCGCGCGATGTTTGACCGCGCCAGGTCTGTGGACGATATCAATTCGATAGCCGGCAAAGATCTCACAGTCAATCAGGAAAATGGCACTATCGTGGTCAGCTTTGCCTACCAGCGCGAGATTCATCTCTTTGGCCCGGCCTACCTGACGCTCAAATACTCGGGCCGGTCCAACTAGCGTGGCTGACGATCTTTTGCGGCTGCAGGACCGCCTGCAACTTTCGTTTGCGCAGCCTGATCTGTTGGCGCGTGCCCTGACCCATCGCAGTTTCAGCGCGGACCATAACGAACGGCTGGAATTTCTTGGCGACTCGGTGCTCAATCTGGCGGTTGCCGACCTGCTCTATGAGAGATTGGGTGGCTTGGCCGAGGGGGAGCTGTCCCGCATTCGTGCAAATTTGGTCAAGCAGGATACTTTGCACCAACTGGCGCTTGATCTGGGCTTGCCCGGGCTGTTACGGCTTGGGGAGGGTGAAATCCGCTCCGGTGGGCAGAAGCGCCCCTCGATCCTGGCTGACGCGCTGGAGGCGATGATCGGCGCTGTCTATCTGGATGCTGGCTTTGAACAGGCACGTCAATTGGTGCAGCGCTTGTTCGGCAAACTTGAAATAACGCCGCAAATGCAGGCCAGCGCCAAAGATCCCAAGACTGAATTGCAGGAATGGCTGCAGGCACGCAAGATGCAACTGCCGCTGTACCGGGTGGTCGGAACCCTGGGACTGGCGCATAAGCAGACATTTGATGTCGAGTGCGAGGTGCCCGACCTTCAGCTGCTGGAGCGAGGAATCGGCAATTCGCGTCGAGCCGGAGAACAAGCCGCTGCTGCCGCCATGCTGCAAAGCCTGGCCGCCAGGAAGTTGGCCGAATGATGCCTCCAACTCAGGCAGGCACTGAGACCGAGCTACATGGCTCGCAACAGCACTGCGGTCTGGTGGCTATTGTTGGTAAACCCAATGTCGGCAAGTCAACCTTGCTCAACGCTCTGGTCGGGCAGAAGATCAGTATCACCTCGCGCAAGGCACAGACCACTCGCCACCGAATTACTGGTATCTGCCATCGTGGGCATAGCCAGTTCGTTTTTGTGGATACGCCAGGATTTCAGACACGCCATACCAGTGCGCTGAATCGCTCACTTAATAAAACCGTGCTGGGCGCAATCAGCGACGTTGACCTGGTTCTGTTTGTGCTTGAGGCAGGCCAGTTCCGGGCAGCTGATCAAAAAGTGCTGGACTTGCTTAGTCCGGACATACCGGTAATCCTGATCGCCAACAAGCTGGACATGGTCAGGCAACATGCCGATCTTGCACCCTGGCTGAAACAAATGCAGGTTCATTATCCCTTTGCTGAACTGGTGCCGCTGTCGGCCAAGAATTCGAAGGATATTGATCACCTTCTCATGGTCTGCGAAAAATACCTTCCCGCACAGTCTTGGTGGTATGACCAGGACGCGTTGACCGACCGCAGCGAAAAGTTTCTGGCCAGTGAGATCGTGCGTGAAAAACTTTTTCGCCTGACTGGCGATGAGTTGCCCTACACCAGCGCGGTGATGGTGGACAAATACGAGGAGGAGGCACCGCTTAAGAAGTTGCAAAAGCGCCTGGTTCGCATAAGCGCCACCATCGTGGTTGAGCGCGACACCCATAAGGCCATGGTGATCGGGGACAAGGGCGAGCGCATCAAACGCATTGGCACCGAAGCCCGCATCGAGCTCGAAAAGTTGATCGATGCCAAGGTCTTTTTGGAACTCTGGGTCAAGGTGCGATCAGGGTGGGCTGATGACGAGGCGCGGGTGCGTGCTTTTGGCTATGAATAGCCACATCTTTCAATTTCGAAGCCGGTCAGATTCTCTGCCTGATCAGATGTGAGCTACACGACTTGGGGCAATGGCGATGGCCAGCAAGCGCATCAGTGACGAACCGGCCTATGTGCTGCACCGCTATGACTGGAGCGAGAGCAGCCTGATTGTTGATGTTTTCACACGCCACCATGGCCGCATTGCTCTGGTGGCCAAGGGGGCAAAGCGACCCAGCTCTCATTTTCGTCCAGTCCTTCTTCCCTTGCAGCCCCTGCAATTGAGCTACGCCGGCGACACCGAGGTCCACACCCTCAAGGGGGCTGAATGGATGGGCGGGCATGTGATGCCCACTGGCGAGGCCTTGCTGTCGGGCTACTATCTCAACGAATTGCTGTTGCAACTGTTGGCGCGTGACGATCCTTACCCTGGATTGTTCGATATTTATGCCACGGTGGTTGAACTGCTGGCCAGTGAAAAAGACGAGATGCTGCAGGCTGCCTTACGCGCGTTTGAGCTGCTGCTGCTGCGCGAAATCGGCCTTTTGCCACAGCTTGATTACCAGACGCTTACTATGGCGCCCTTGCAAGATGAGAACCCTTACACCCTGGTGCCCGAGGGGGGGCTTCGTGCCAGTGCTCAGGCCGATCGTGCGCGGCTTGCCGGCGCACAATGGATCGCCTTGCAGCAGGCCCTGGAATCTGACAGTCCATTGTTTGCGCTCTTGCGTGCCTGCGCCTTTGTCGGCTCTGAGCTCAAGCCCCAACTGCGCGCCCTGCTCCATTACCATTGCGGTGTGCCAACCCTGCGCACCCGGCAGATGATGTTGGACATTCAAAATCTATGAATACCCGTCTTTCCGTCAATGTCAACAAGGTGGCGCTGGTGCGCAATACGCGTCACTTGGGTATACCGAGTGTCACCCGTGCAGCCACCCATTGCCTGCAAGCGGGTGCCCATGGCATCACGGTGCATCCGCGCCCCGATGAGCGTCATATCCGTGCCCAGGACGTGTTGGACATTGCCGCCTTGATGCAGGATTGGCCGGGGAGGGAGTTCAACATCGAGGGTAACCCTCTGCACAATCTGATGGCGTTTATTCGCCAGGTTCGGCCGCAGCAAGCGACTTTTGTTCCTGATGCCCAGGGCCAGTTCACCAGTGATCATGGCTGGAGCTTTCCGCAGGATGCCCAGAGGCTGCAGGCCCACATTGCTGAGTGTCGTGCCTTGGGCGTGCGTGTCAGCCTCTTCATGGACCCGGTGCCCGAGCAGATGGCGCTGGCCCGGGCAGTGGGTGCTGATCGGGTTGAACTCTATACCGAACCCTACGCGGCTGCCTGGGGCCATGCCAGTCAGCAGGCCGAGTTGCAACGTTATGCTGCGGCGGCCCAGGCTGCGCAAGCGGCCGGACTTGGGGTAAATGCAGGACATGACCTCAACCGCGATAACCTGACCCTATTCCTGCGGCATGTTCCGGGGGTGGAAGAGGTGTCGATCGGTCATGCGCTGATTGCCGATGCCCTGGAGATGGGCTACCAGGCAGCGGTGGTCGACTATTTGCGCTGTATCGACGAGGCGGACTGAATTGATCTACGGCATCGGTACCGATATTTGCGATATTCGTCGGATTCGAGCCAGCCTCGAGAGGCACGGTGAGCGCTTTGTACGCAAAATCCTGTCAGAGTCTGAGCTTGCCCTTTGGCAGGCTCGGAGTGCTCGCTGGCCCGAACGCGGAGTGCGCTATCTTGCTACCCGGTTTTCCGCCAAGGAAGCTTTTTCAAAGGCCATTGGCCTGGGCATGCGCATGCCCATGACCTGGCGTTCGTGCGAAGTGTCAAAGCTGCCCAGCGGCCAGCCGAGCATTGTTCTTCATGGGCCACTGAAAACCTGGTTTGAGGAGCGCAATTTGCAGGCCCATATCAGCGTGACAGATGAAAGTGATTACGCTGCCAGTTTCTGTGTCGTGGAACAAAATTGACCATGCAGGCTCCGCTCATCATTGATATTGCTGGCACCCGCCTGGACCAAGACGATCGCCGCCGGCTCGGGCATCCGCTGGTGGGTGGCCTGATTCTGTTCGCGCGCAATTGGCAGGACCGTGAGCAACTCACTGCACTGTGTTCTGAGATCAAAAAAATTCGTGCTGATGTGCTCATCTGTGTCGATCATGAGGGCGGCCGTGTTCAGCGCTTCAAAAGTGGCGGCTTTACCCACCTGCCACCAATGCGCGCCTTGGGTAATCTTTGGCTGCATGATCCCATGAGGGCTTGCGACGCAGCCAGCGCCTGCGGTTTTGTGCTGGGGTCTGAATTGCGCGCCTGTGGTGTTGATTTGAGCTTCACCCCAGTGCTGGATCTCGACCATGGGCAAAGTGAAGTGATTGGCGATCGCGCCTTTGGCACAGATCCGCGCGTGGTCACCCTGCTGGCAAAAAGCCTGATGTATGGCCTCTTGCTGGCGGGGATGGCCAATTGCGGCAAGCATTTTCCAGGGCACGGATTTGTCAGCAGCGACTCGCATACCGAGATACCTGTAGACCGGCGCAGCCTCAAGGCCATTCTGTCGCAGGATGCTGCGCCTTTTGGTTGGCTGAGCACCACGCTGTCCAGCGTAATGCCAGCCCATGTCATCTATCCCAGGGTGGATGCGCGCCCCGCCGGATTTTCGGGCAAGTGGCTCAATGACATTCTGCGTGGTCGTTTGCGCTTCAGTGGCGCTATTTTCAGTGACGACCTAAGCATGGCGGGTGCTCGTCAGATAGACGGTCAGGAGGTCAGCTACGCCCAAGCGGCTGTAGCTGCATTGAACGCCGGCTGTGACATGGTTCTGCTCTGCAACCAGTCACTCGATGGCGGAGCTGCCGTGAATGATCTTATTGCCGGCCTGACGGAGGCCCAGGTGCGTGGCCAGTGGCAGCCCGACGAAAGCGCCGAGACGCGTCGCCAGGCGCTGTTGCCTCAAACTCCTGCGCCTGACTGGGACGAACTCATGGTCAGCCCAGCCTATATGCGCGCCCTTGACCTGATTCCTTGATGGCCATCCCCAAGTACCGGCCAGACTGGTTGTTCAATGCGTCTAGCAAGGCGGGCAATTCAGGCCGGTCGTGCCTAGGCTAAGCTGCCCTGAGCTGTTTTTTCAGGCGCAATGGCTGCTCAGCCTTCACGGCGCAAGGCGGGGAAAAGTATCACATCGCGGATGCTGGCGCTGTCGGTCAGTAGCATCATCAAGCGGTCAATCCCCACCCCGCAGCCTCCGGTGGGAGGCATCCCGTATTCCAGCGCCCGCACAAAGTCATGGTCGAAGTACATGGCTTCGTGATCTCCGGCATCCTTGTTGGACACTTGGGCATGAAATCGTGCGGCCTGTTCTTCTGCGTCATTGAGTTCCGAGAAGCCATTGGCAATTTCACGCCCGGTGATGTAGAGCTCAAAACGCTCTGTTACCTCCGGATGTTTGTCACTGGCCCGAGCCAGGGGGGATATTTCAACCGGGTGCTCGCAAATGAAGGTGGGCTGCCACAGCTTTTCCTCCACCACTTCCTCAAAATAAAGAACCTGCCAGCTAGGCAGGGTGCGAGCGGACAGGCGGTCCTTGTCTTCGCTCAAGCCAAGTTTCTTCAAGGCGTGGATCAGCCACTCGGCCTCGTCCACCCTGTGCCCAATGTCCGTGTGTCTGAGAATGGCCTCACGAATGGTCAGGCGCTCGAAGGGCGGGGCCAAATCCACCGCGTTGCCGCTGTAGCTCAATCCCAGGGTTCCTACGGACTCTAGCGCAGCATGCCGGATCAGGCTCTCGGTGAAGGTCATGAGGTCCTGGTAATCCCAATACGCTGCATAGAACTCCATCATGGTGAACTCGGGGTTGTGCCTCACCGAGATGCCTTCGTTGCGGAAATTCCGGTTGATCTCGTAGACCCGCTCAAAGCCGCCTACGATCAGTCGTTTCAGATAGAGTTCCGGCGCGATACGCAGGAACATCTCCTGATCCAGAGAGTTGTGGTGGGTGATGAAGGGACGGGCATTGGCGCCGCCTGGAATCGGGTGCAACATGGGCGTTTCCACTTCCAGGAAGCCGTGCGAGACCATGAATTCACGGATCGAGCTGACCGCCCGACTGCGTGCCACAAAGCGCTTACGGGCGTCATCATCGGTCATCAGGTCGACATAGCGTTGTCGATACTTCAGTTCCTGGTCAGCCACACCATGGAATTTGTCTGGCATCGGGCGCAGGCTTTTGGTGAGTAGGCGAACGCTGTTGGCGTGGACTGACAACTCTCCAGTTTTGGTCTTGAACATTCGCCCTTCCGCAGCCACGATATCACCCAGATCCCAGTGTTTGAATTCCTCGTAAGCGCTAAGACCAATGTCCTCGGCCTTGACATAAATCTGGATACGTCCGGTGCTGTCTTGCAGCGTGGCAAAACTGGCCTTGCCCATCACGCGCTTGAGCATCATGCGCCCGGCGACCCTTGCCACGCAGCCTTGTTCGAGCAGGCCCTCGGCGGTCTGGCCGGCGTGGGCGGCAAACAGGTCAGCGGCACGGTCAGTGGGCTTGAAGTCGTTGGGAAACGCTGCGCCCTCTCCCAGGGACTGCCGCTGACGGATGGCCTTGAGCTTGTCTCGCCGTTCGGCAATCAGCTGGTTTTCATCCAGCGGGGCAGGGGCAGTTTGGTTATCAGACATTTGATGGCTAGCGGCGGACCGCAGGATGTGAAAAACTTGAACGTGCTATTTTAATGACGCTATCATCTGCCCTATCCTTGCGCCCACTCCATGCTGTATCAAATTTCATCCCTTCTGCTGGAAGTTTTGGCTGGCGTCCTCGGCGGCGCCTGCCTGCTGCGTCTGTACATGCAATACCTGCACATTCCCATGTCGGCGCGCTCGAGCAATCCTCTGGGGCGATTTGTGATGGCCCTGACCGACTGGTTGGTCTTGCCCTTGCGGCGTGTGATTCCCGCCTTTGGGCCTTGGGATACGGCCAGTCTGCTGGGCGCCTTTCTCATTGAACTGGCGCAATTTTCTATGCTCTGGATTCTTTCAGGGTCTGCTCTGAGCTATGGATCGGTGCTGATCCTGGCTTTTTTTGGGCTGCTGCGGTTGGCCATATCGGGCCTGAGCGGCTTGGTGATTGTTCATGCGGTGTTGTCATGGCTGCAATCGCGCAACCTGCTGACTGACATCATCGGCCGGCTGGTGCTGCCCTTGCTGGCGCCCTTTCGGCGCATCCTGCCACCCATCGGGGGGATTGATCTGTCGCCCCTAGTAGTTCTGGTCTTGCTGCAAATTGCCGCCATCATTCTGAGCAGCCTGCAGAGTGCCGCCCTGATCTAAGGGGGCCCTCAGCCGCCAGCTTGGGGCGCGACTTCAGCTCACTGCGTCGGCGGGCAGGCGTTGCATCATGGCCAAAGCACTGGCCAGGGTCTTGCGCAATTCCCGGCGGTCGCAGATGAAATCAACAGCGCCCTTTTGTTGCAGGAATTCTGCACGTTGAAATCCGTCCGGCAGCTTGACCCGCACAGTAGACTCGATCACGCGTGGACCGGCAAAGCCGATCAATGCCTTGGGTTCTGCAATCACCAGGTCGCCCAGAAAGGCAAAACCGGCACTGACGCCGCCCATGGTGGGGTCGGTGAGCACGCTGATATAGGGCAAGCCTTTCTTGGCCAGTTGGGTGAGCGCTGCGTTGGTCTTGGCCATCTGCATCAGGGACAGCAGGCCTTCCTGCATGCGCGCACCACCCGTGGCAGTGAAGCAGAGGAAAGGCACTTTCTGTTCAATGGCGACTTCCACCCCACGGACAAAGCGTTCGCCCACGACTGAGCCCATCGAGCCGCCCATGAAGTTGAATTCGAAACAGGCAGCCACCAGGCTGATGCCATGGACCGCGCCACCCATCACCACCAGGGCATCGGTCTCGCCGGTGTCCTCCAGTGCTTCTTTCAGTCGTTCAGGATATTTGCGGCTGTCCTTGAATTTAAGTGCATCAACCGGAATCACTTCCTGGCCAATCTCATAGCGGCCCTCAGGGTCCAGAAAGGCATCGAGCCGGGCACGGGCGCCGATACGATGATGGTGGTTACAGCTGGGGCAGACATTCTGGTTCTGCTCCAGATCATTTTTGTAGAGCACGGACTCACAGCTGGGACATTTGATCCACAGTCCTTCCGGGACGCTGCGGCGCTCGGCCGGGTCGGTGTGCTGACTCTTGGGGGGCAGCAGTTTTTCAAGCCAGCTCATGGTACTGATCCTTGGGTCGGGCACCGGCGCCCAGTGATGAGGGGTGCGCGACAGCCATTATGCGTCCAATGCGCTGCGAATTTCGCGCAGAAAGTCTGAGGCAGTTGGCACCACCTTGTCACGCGCCAGCGGATCGATCAGCTGGATGATGCGGCTGCCAATCACCACCGCGTCAGCCACCCGGCCAATGGCCTTGGCGCTGGCTGCATCTCGGATGCCAAAGCCTACTCCAACCGGCACCTTGACGTGTTGCCGAATCCTCGGCAGCATGGCCTCCACCGAAGTCGTGTCGAGCGTGCCGGCACCGGTCACTCCCTTGAGCGAGACGTAATAGACATAGCCGCTGGCCACGCGCGCAACCTGCTCCATACGCTGGTCGGTCGAGGTCGGGGCAAGCAGAAAGATCAGGTCCAGCTCATGCCGCTTGAGCGCGGCGGCAAAGTCGGCGCATTCCTCCGGCGGGTAGTCCACCACCAGCACACCGTCCACCCCGGCAGCCGCTGCATCCCTGGCGAAAGGATTGTCACCCGCAGCTGGATGCTTCTGGTTGTAGCGCTCGATTGGGTTGGCATAGCCCATCAGTACCACCGGGGTGTTCCGATTGGTCTGACGAAAAATGCGCACCATGTCCAGCACCTGGCTCAGCCCAACGCCAGCAGCCAAGGCCTTGTCGCCAGCCGCCTGGATCACTGGGCCATCGGCACTGGGGTCGGAAAATGGCACACCAAGTTCAATCACATCGGCACCCGCATCCACCATGCCATGCATCAGCTCAGGTGTGATATCAACGTAGGGAAATCCGGCAGTGACAAAGGGAATCAGGGCCTTGCGCTTTTGTTCCTGCAGTGCTGCGAAAGTGGCGGCGATGCGACTCATTTTCTGATTCCGATTTTCTGTTCAATACCGCCCTTGACAGCTTGTCCCTGGCAACTCGGGCGGCAATAAAAGTCGGCGCCGCTCAGATCAGCCACGGTGCCGATGTCTTTGTCGCCCCGGCCTGACAGGTTGACGAGAATCGATTGGTCCGATCGCATGGTCGCCGCCAGTTTCATGGCCTGGGCAATCGCATGGCTGGATTCCAGAGCTGGAATGATGCCCTCCACCCGGCAGGTGTAGTGAAAGGCTTGCAGCGCCTCGGCGTCGGTAATGCCGACATACTCGGCCCGGCCGATGTCTTTCAGATAGGCATGTTCGGGGCCGACGCCAGGGTAGTCCAGACCAGCGCTGATGCTATGGGTTTCAGTGACCTGGCCGTCCTCGTTTTGCAGCACATAGGTGCGGTTGCCATGCAGCACCCCAGGGCTGCCTCGTTCCAGTGAGGCCGAGTGCTTGCCGCTGTCCAGGCCCTCGCCTGCCGCCTCCACCCCGATCAGGCGGGTCTGTTCCTGCCCGATATAGGGATGGAAGATGCCCATGGCATTGCTGCCGCCACCGACTGCAGCCACCACCGCATCAGGCTGCTGACTCTTGCACCCGGCGCGCTCAAGCATCTCAGGCATCTGCATCAGGCATTCTTTGCCGATCACACTCTGGAAGTCGCGCACCATCATGGGGTAGGGGTGAGGGCCGGCAACCGTGCCGATGATGTAGAAGGTGTTGTCCACATTGGCCACCCAGTCACGCATGGCCTCATTGAGTGCGTCCTTGAGTGTCTTGGAGCCTGATTCAACTGGCACCACGCTGGCACCCAGCAATTTCATGCGGTAGACATTGGGGCTCTGGCGCTTGACATCCTCGCTGCCCATGTAGACCACGCACTCCAGCCCGTAACGGGCGCAAATGGTGGCGGTGGCCACACCGTGCTGGCCGGCACCCGTCTCGGCGATGATGCGGGTTTTGCCCATGCGCCGTGCCAGCATGGCCTGGCCGATGGTGTTGTTGATCTTGTGCGCACCCGTGTGGTTGAGGTCTTCCCGCTTGAGGAAGATTTGCGCGCCACCCTGCTCCCGGCTCATGCGCGCAGCATGGTAGATCGGGGAGGGGCGTCCGACAAAGTGGGTGAGCTCATCGTTGAACTCCGCCAAAAATTCAGGGTCTTGTTGATATCTGGCATAGGCCTCTTTCAGCTGATTGACCGCCTGGGTCAGGGTTTCGCTGATGAAGCTGCCACCGTAAATTCCGAAATGTCCCGTCGGATCGGGTTGGTGGTATTCAAACATGGGATTGATCGGCTGCACGCACAGCCGAAATGAACTGGTTGATCTTGTTGGCGTCTTTAATTCCTTTGCTCGCCTCAACGCCGCTGCTTACATCCACGGCCAGCGATTTACAGCGCGGCCGAACCTGCAGGATGCCAGCGATCACGTTTGCAGGCGTGAGCCCACCACTTAAGACGAGGTGAGAGTTGACGCTTGGTGGAAGAAGTGACCATTCGAAGATTTTGCCAGCACCACCAAACCCCTCGCTATGGGTATCCAGAAGAATGGCCTGGGCAGCAGAGTACTCAGCAGCGTATTTTACGAGGTCAAATTCCCGGCCACGCTCCCCGGGCGGTATGCGCGCGGCCCGCAGAAAAGGTCTGCCCTGGGCCAGGCTGAGGCATTGGGACGGGGTCTCATCGCCATGGAATTGGAGCGTAGCTCCAGCAATCTGATTTACAGCGCTGCTGACCTGTTGCGCCGAGGCATTCACAAAGAGGAGCACAGGCGTGACGAAGGGGGGCAGGCGGCGCGCCAGCGCCGCAGCCTGTTCGAGGCTGACAAAGCGCGGGCTGTGCTCATACAGAACAAGGCCAATCGCATCGGCGCCGGCTGCCACGGCGGCATCCACATCCTGCGCACGGGTCAGTCCGCAAATCTTGACCCGGGTACGGTGGTGCTCGGGGCTGTTGGCGCCGTGTTCAGTGGGTAAGGCTCCGCTTGGGTCGGTGGTGGTGGCAATCATGGCTGGTCGGACCTTGCACAAGGTAGCCAATCATACGCAGGCGTGCGCTCAGGCAATCCCCAATGGGTCTCGTAGCGTGGCCCCAGAAAGTACAGGCCGTCGGCAGGGAAGGTGGGTGCGGCTGCATCCCGGCTTCGCGCGGCTATCACTTCGGCCATCCAGTCAGGCGGCTGCTTGCCTTGGCCGATAGCCAATAGGCACCCCATGATATTGCGGATCATGTGGTGCAAAAAAGCATTGGCTTCAAAATCAAAGCGCCAATAGGCACCATGCCGGCTGATTTCCAGCCGCATCAGATTTTTGATTGGCGACAGCGACTGACAGGCTGAGGCGCGCAGGGAAGTGAAGTCACGCTCACCTAGCAAGTGTGGAATTGCCTGCTGCATCAGGGCCTGATCCAGAGGCTGGAAGACCCAGCCGACCCGATGTGCTTCCAGGCTCGGGCGCACTGGTGATTCAAGCAGCACATAAGCGTAGCGGCGCGAAGTGGCACTGGCCCGGCAATGGAACTGCTCAGGCACGATATGGGCCCATTGCAGGCAAATGTCTTGGGGAAGATAGCTGTTGGTGCCTCGGACCCAGGCAAAGGGTGTACGGTCAATCTGGGTGTCAAAATGCACTACCTGCATCAAGGCATGCACGCCAGCATCGGTCCGGCCAGCGCACAGGGTGGGAATTCGGGCTGTGGCGGTGAATTTGCCCAGGGCGGTTTCAAGTTGGTCCTGCACCGTACGACCTGAGGGCTGGCTCTGCCAGCCATCATAGGCAAGACCACTGTAACTCAGTCCAAGCGCCACTCTCATGGACTAAGCTGGGCAGGGCAAAACATAGGCCAGTTATCCCAATTGCTGCTGGAGCGATCGGGCTTTCAGGTACAAATCACCTTTGGCTCCGGCCATCAGTTCTGCCAGCAGGAGCCGTGCCCCCTCCTTGTCGCCGAGAGCCATGAACTCCTCGGCCAGAGCCAATTTGATGCTCATTGCATCCTCGGCCGGCGCGGCGGGGGAGGGCGGCGTATCCAGGTCGAGGTTGATGGTGCTTAGATCAAACGGGGTCGCTTGAGGCATGGCAGAACCTGGCAATTCCCCCCGATGGCTGTAGGCGGGCTCCTCGATGCTGTTGCTGCGGCCGCTGTCTGCGTGCGTCACCGTGGACGGTCCCTCGGATGGGTCCAGGCTGGGTTCGACAGGCGATTGAGGCCGCGCCTCTTCCAGCAGGTCTGGTGACTTAGGGTTCTGATGCCCGGAAATGGATTCCTTAATGTGCAGGTCAGATGGTCCTGAGCCCACCGGCGCAACGCTTTCTCGCAAGACATCCTCAAGGCTGACTGCCTCAGACTGGGAGCGGCGCTGAACCCGAAAAAAAGCAAGACTGGCCAACAAAACTGCCAGTAGCCCAGTGGCGAGCAGAACCGCCGGAGTCGACACCATCTTGTCGATGATGGAGGTGGGACGGCTGACTTCTGGCTGGGTCATTGCGCCCGGGTCCTTGGCCGCTGTTGCAGGCTCGCTGGGGGTTGCGGATTGGCCGATCTCAGCGCTGAGTTTTTTGAGTGCCTCAATGTTCTTGCTCAATTCACTGGCCTGGCGCTCCTGCTCTTGCTGATTGCCTTTGGCGATGAGTTCTTCTTCCTGGCTTCTGCCCTTGACCTCGGCGTTGGACAGGGTGAGCTTGTCTGTGGATGCCGCAAGCTGCTTGTCCTCGACCCGCGCCTCCAGGTTTCCGCCGCTGCTGCGTGCGCTGGCTGCAGCAGGGATTTGGGGCGTTCGTTGCGCCAGGCTGCGCCGATATTCATTGAAGTCCTGGGTCTGGGCCCGGATCATGCTGCTGGCCTCTTGGGCAGGAGTTGCCATGGCCAGTTGGGCATTGGGAATGTCAAGTACGGCGCCAGATCTGATGCGATTGACATTGCCGTTGACGAATGCCTCAGGATTGGCATTGAGCAAGGCAACCAGCATCTGATCCAGCGAAACCCGGGCAGGTCGGTTGGCTTCGGCGATGGCGCCCGCTGTATCGCCGGCTTTCACAATCAGCCGCTTGGCGGTGGTTGCGGTCGCAGGAGTGGGGGCGGCGGGGGTGGCAGGCGTGGCCGCCGGGCGCGCCTGTGCGCTTGAAGGGGCAGGAGCGGGTTGGGGTGCAGCCGATGCAGGTGGTGCAGCGGGTGCAGGAGGCGCAGCCGGTGCAGGTGGCGCAGCAGGTACAGGTGTTTTGACGGATGGGACAGTCAGGATTGTTGGGGCTGGTGCAGAAGCCGTTGGACTTTGCGATGCAATGGGCGGCGGCACAGGCTGCATCTTGCGGGTGGCTGGCACCAGAATGGTGTAACCACGCACCACCCGGTTGTCCGTTCCATGGGCTTCGATGATCAGATCGACATAAGTACTGCTGATGGGTCGTTCTCCTTGCAGCAACAAAACCCGACGCTCGCCCCGTTTCTCAAGCGTGACGCGCAGATTGTTCAACTCTTGCAGGTAGAGCAGGCCGGCAGCACGAAAAGTTGCCGGAGCTGACAGCGAAGGCTTGAGAGCAGCGGCTTCGGTGTCAGTCAGGCCGGGCATATCAATTTCGGCCTGCAGCGGCTCGCCCATTGCCGAAAGCACTTCTATGCGCCCCAGGGCCACAGCCAGAGCCTGCAAGCTGGTCAGCGTCATGAGTCCTGCCAGGACCATGGAACAGGCGTGTTTCCGCCACAGAAAGGGTTGCTCAGCCACTTTGTTCAGTTTCGCAGTGCGCACTAAGGGTGTGCGCAGAACAGGGCGGATGATCACTCCAAGGCGGTCAAGACGGCTAGGACATGACATCTTGTTGAGTCAGATCAAGGTCAGCAACAGTCTGAAATCAATCCCGCTCAGGCCTCTAGCAGGATTCGCAGCATTCGGCGCAGGGGCTCGGCCGCGCCCCACAGCAGCTGATCGCCCACGGTGAACGCGCCGAGATAATCCTTGCCCATGGCCAGCTTGTGCAGGCGTCCCACCGGTACCGTCAGGGTGCCGGTGACTGCGGCGGGCGTCAACTCGCGCTCGGTGAGTTCGCGCTGGTTGGGTATCACTTTGGCCCACTGATTGGCGCCCGCCAGAACCGACTCGATCTCGTCAAGCGGGACATCTTTTTTCAATTTCACGGTCAGGCCCTGTGAGTGGCAGCGCATGGCTCCAACGCGCACACACAAGCCGTCTATCGGAATACTGCCGGGCTGGCGGAAAGCGGGATTGCCCAGAATCTTGTTGCATTCAGCACCACCCTTCCATTCCTCCTTGCTCTGGCCATGCTCGACAGGCACATCAATCCAGGGAATCAGGCTGCCCGCCAGTGCCGTGTTGCGAAAGTTCTGTGTTGGAAAGCCGGGCGCACGCATGGTGGCGCTCACCTTGCGGTCTATCTCCAGGATGGCCGAAGCCGGGTCGGCCAGTTCCGCCTTGACGGCGTCATGCAGGGCACCCATTTGCTGCAGTAGTTCGCGCATGTTCTGGGCGCCGGCACCGGAATCGGCCTGGTAGGTCATGGCGCTGACCCATTCCACCAGATTGGCCTGGAACCGGCCGCCCAGGGCCATCAGCATCAGGCTGACAGTGCAGTTGCCACCGATCCAGTCGCGCCCGCCCTTGGCCAGGGCCTGGTCAATCACATGGCGGTTGACAGGGTCCAGAATAATGACTGCATCGTCGGCCATGCGCAAGGTCGAGGCGGCGTCAATCCAATGGCCTTTCCAGCCGGCCGCCCGCAGCTTGGGGTAGACCTCCTTGGTGTAGTCGCCGCCTTGGCAGGTCAGGACAATGTCACATTTTTGTAGCTCGTGAATGCTGTTGGCATCCTTCAGGGTGGTCTCGTTTTTCGCCATGGCGGGTGCTTTGCCACCTGCATTGGAGGTGGAAAAAAACACCGGCTCGATCAGGTCAAAATCCTTCTCCTGCAGCATGCGGTCGAGCAGCACCGAGCCAACCATGCCGCGCCAGCCGACCAAACCTACCAACTTGCTCATTTCAAGGCCCTTTCAAATTCAAAAAACAGTACCCGACCTGAAGCTTGCCCGGCTCGTCAGGCCGGGAGGGCGCACGACGAACCGGAGCCGGATCAGCCCTTCGTGGTCGTGGATTTGATGGTTCCTGCGCGTGCCGCCCCGCCTGCCTGGACGGCAGCAACGGTGTTCAAAAGGAACGAGCGGACGGCATTCATGGCAAGCATTGTAATGGATGGGTGGCACAGAGGCCGACCTGCCCTGCCGACCGAGCCAGTGTTCAGAGTGCCTTGACCACCGCATCACCCATTTGGGCAGTGCCCACCTGGGTGCTGCCTTCGCTCCAGATGTCGGGCGTTCGCAGCCCTTGGGACAGGACTTTTTGCACCGCATTCTCAATGCGCCGGGCAGCTTCTTCCTGATTCAGACTAAAGCGCAACATCATGGCGCCACTCAGAATGGTGGCCAGCGGATTGGCAATACCTTTGCCGGCGATGTCGGGCGCACTGCCGTGGCTGGGCTCGTACAGGCCCTGATTCTTGCTGTTGAGGCTGGCCGAAGGCAACATGCCGATCGACCCGGTCAGCATGGACGCTTCATCTGACAGGATGTCGCCAAACATATTGCCGGTCACCACCACGTCGAACGTCTTGGGCGCGCGCACGAGTTGCATGGCTGCGATGTCCACGTACATATGTTCGAGCTCCACATCCGGGTATTCCTTGTGCACCTGGGTCACCACGTCTTTCCAGAATTGAAAGGTTTCCAGCACATTGGCTTTGTCCACGCTGGTAACTTTTTTGTTGCGTTTGCGGGCGGCCTGGAAAGCGACGTGAGCAATACGCTCAATCTCAGGGCGCGTGTAGCGCATGGTGTCAAAGGCTTCCTCAGCACCAGGGAAGGCGCCATCGACGGCCGTACGGCGGCCGCGCGGCTGGCCAAAATAGATGTCGCCCGTCAATTCGCGCACGATCAGGATATCGAGGCCGGCAATCAATTCGGGTTTCAGGCTGGAAGCGCCTACCAATTGCTCGTAACAAATGGCCGGTCGGAAATTGGCAAACAGGCCCAGATGCTTGCGCAGCCCCAGGATGGCCTGTTCAGGCCGGAACTGGCGTTCCAGGGTGTCGTATTTCCAGTCGCCCACCGCACCAAACAGAATGGCATCGGCCTGTTTGGCCAGGTCCAAGGTTGACTCGGGCAAGGGGTGGCCGGCCAGCTCATAGGCGGCACCACCCACTGGTGCGGTTTCCATCTCGAACTTCAGATCCAGGGCGCGGAGGACCTTGACCGCCTCGGCCACAATTTCGACACCAATGCCGTCTCCCGGCAGTACAGCAATTTTCATGATCAGTTAATTTTTGTTTGGAGCTAGCGTTCAACCCAACATGGTGTGAGCCAGCCAAGGTTTCTGGGCAAGCCGTTGGGCTTCGAAGGCAGCGATCTTCTCCTTGTGGCGCAAAGTCAGACCGATATCGTCAAAGCCGTTGAGCAGGCAGTATTTCCGAAATGGCTGGACCTCAAAAGGAGTTTCCTCGCCTTGCGGTTGAACCACCACCTGGCGCTCCAGGTCAATAGTGAGCTGGTAACCGGGAAATGCGGCGCAGGCGTCGAATAGCTTGGAGACCATCGCCTCGGGCAGCACGATCGGCAGCAAGCCATTCTTGAAGCAGTTATTAAAGAAGATGTCGGCAAAGCTGGGCGCAATGATGGCGCGAAAACCATATTGATCCAGCGCCCAGGGGGCATGCTCGCGCGAAGAACCACAGCCGAAGTTTTTGCGTGCCAGCAGAATGGAAGCACCCTGGTAGCGCGCCTGGTTCAGCACGAAGTCCGGATTCGGTTTGCGGGCCTTGGGATCCTGGCCCGGGTAGCCGGGATCCAGGTAGCGCCACTCATCAAAGAGGTTGGGTCCGAAACCCGTTTTGCGGATCGACTTGAGAAATTGCTTGGGAATGATGGCATCGGTGTCGACATTTTCCCGGTCCATCGGAGCCACCAGGCCCTTGTGAATGGTGAATTGCTGCATGAGATTACCTAATTTGTTGAGTGCAGACCAAAACTGTCTTTCATTTCTTGGTCTGTCCGGGGATGATTATGAAAACTTCCGCACATCGACGAAGTGGCCCTGAATGGCTGCGGCCGCCGCCATGGCCGGGCTGACCAGATGAGTGCGGCCACCGTTGCCCTGACGCCCTTCGAAGTTGCGATTGCTGGTGGAGGCACAGCGTTCACCCGGCTCGAGGCGATCGGCATTCATAGCCAGGCACATCGAGCAGCCAGGTTCGCGCCATTCGAACCCTGCGGCCTTGAATATTTCGTGCAGGCCCTCGCGCTCGGCCTGTTCTTTGACCAAGCCGGAACCTGGTACCACCATGGCCAGCCTGACATTGCGCGCCACTTTTTGGCCCAGTTTCTTCACCACCGCAGCGGCTTCGCGCATGTCTTCAATCCGGCTGTTGGTGCAGGAACCAATGAAGACTTTGTCTACATGGATGTCGGCCAAGGGTTTGCCGGGCTCCAGGGCCATATAAGTCAGGGCTCGCTCGATGGCGCCACGCCTGACAGAATCTTTTTCCTTGTCCGGGTCGGGCACCCGCCCATCAATGCCCAGCACCATTTCGGGTGAGGTGCCCCAGGTGACCTGCGGCACGATGGTGCCGGCATCAAGTTCCACCACCGCATCAAACTTGGCGTCGGGGTCGGAATGCAGGGTGCGCCAATAGGCGACAGCCTGCTCCCACTCCGCTCCGGTGGGCGACAGAGGGCGTCCGCGCACGTAGTCGATGGTTTTTTCATCCACCGCCACCAAGCCAGCGCGCGCTCCTGCCTCGATCGCCATATTGCATAGGGTCATGCGACCTTCCATGCTGAGCGCACGGATGGCCGAACCGGCGAACTCGATGGTGTAGCCAGTGCCGCCGGCAGTGCCAATCTTGCCGATGATGGCCAGCACAATATCCTTGCCGCCACAGCCCCGGGGAAGATTGCCTTCGACCTTGACCAGCATATTGCGGGCTTTCTTGGCCAACAGGGTTTGGGTGGCCATCACATGCTCGACCTCGCTGGTACCGATGCCATGCGCCAATGCGCCAAAAGCGCCGTGGGTGGAGGTGTGGCTATCACCGCACACAACAGTCATGCCAGGCAGGGTGGCGCCGTTTTCCGGGCCGATTACGTGCACGATCCCTTGGCGTTTGGAGAGGAAGGGGAAGTAGGCCGCTGCGCCGGATTCCTTGATATTGGCGTCCAGTGTGGTGACCTGCTCCTTGCTGATCGGGTCGGCGATGCCGTCATAACCGAGTTCCCAACCTGTGGTGGGTGTGTTGTGGTCGGCCGTGGCAACCATCGAGCTGACGCGCCAGACTTTGCGGCCGGCCTGGCGCAGGCCCTCAAAGGCCTGCGGACTGGTGACCTCGTGCACCAAATGGCGGTCAATGTACAAAACGGCGGTGCCGTCATCTTCGGTATGGACGACATGCTCGTCCCAGATCTTGTCGTAAAGGGTGCGTCCCATGGCTGTATGCTCGGTAACAGGGTTGGTGGCCGAGGGGCCACGAATCGGACATTTTATGCGGGCGGGAATCGGGTCGTCACCAGTGCGGGCATTCAATCAGTCAATGATTTCGGTGTCAGGCGAAATCGTGCGAACCCGATGATCTAGGTAATAACCGCCAAACTCGGTATAGCGTAAGAGATGCTGCCCACATTGGCCACAGTGCCATAGATCACAGCGGTTGTAGGGAAAATGCCTGATGGCCAGCGGCGCATCGGGCGACTCATACCGTGTGCCCGCTGGATGGCACTCCTCAAATGTGGCTTCGTACAGATCCGGATCCCGCAATGTGCCAATGGCCCGCATCTGGCTGGCAGGCCAGCGCTCTTCGGTGATGCTTTGCCATCCGGGACAGCGGCCTAGGCTGCATTGACAGGGTCGGGCCAACCCGTTTTCAGCCAGGATACTGCGGATTTCGGTGGCGTGTTCGAGGCGGCGCATGGCGAATTGCAGTGGACAGCAAAAACCCGCCGGCAAGCCTGCCCGGCGGGTGAGCAGAGGTGTTGATTTAGCGCTTGGCGATGGGGGCCACATCCCGGCGCGGCGCGCCAGTGAAGAGCTGGCGCGGGCGGCCAATCTTGTATTCAGGGTCACCGATCATTTCGTTGAGCTGGGCAATCCAGCCCACAGTTCGGGCCAGGGCAAAAATTCCGGTAAACAGATTGACCGGGATGCCGATAGCTCGCTGCACGATGCCCGAATAGAAATCCACATTGGGGTAGAGCTTGCGCTGGACAAAATAGTCATCTTCAAGTGCGATCTTTTCCAACGCCATGGCCAGCTTGAACAGCGGGTCATTTTCCAGGCCCAGTTCAGCCAGGACTTCCTTGCAGGTCTCCTGCATCAATTTGGCCCTGGGGTCATAGTTCTTGTAGACCCGGTGACCAAAGCCCATCAGCCTGACACCCGAATTCTTGTCCTTGACCTGATTCATGTACTCGCCCACCTTGGCCACGCCACCTTTGGCTTGGATTTCTTCCAGCATGTTCAGGCAGGCCTCATTGGCGCCGCCATGGGCGGGTCCCCACAGGCAAGCCACGCCGGCCGCGATGGCAGCAAAAGGGTTGGTGCCAGAGGAGCCGCACAGACGAACTGTGGAGGTGGAGGCATTTTGTTCGTGGTCGGCATGCAGGATGAAGATACGATCCAGCGCACGTTCGAGTACCGGATTGACCTTGTAGTCCTCGCAGGGCGTGCCAAACATCATGCGCAGGAAGTTGCCGGCATAGCTGAGTTCGTTGCGCGGATACATATAAGGTTGGCCAATCTTGTATTTGTAGGCCATGGCCACCAAGGTGGGCATTTTGGCAATCAGCCGGATGGCGGAGATTTCCCGGTGCTGCGGATTATTGATGTCTGTGCTGTCGTGATAGAAGGCCGACATGGCCCCTACCAATCCGGTCAGCACCGCCATCGGGTGGGCGTCGCGGCGAAAGCCGCGCAGGAAAAATTGCAGCTGTTCGTTGACCATGGTGTGGCTGATCACGCGCTTGGTGAAATCAGCTTTTTGTTCTACGTTAGGCAGATCCCCGTACAGCAGCAGATGGCAGGTTTCCAGGAAGTTGCACTCGGTGGCCAACTGCTCGATGGGGTAGCCCCGATACAGCAATTCACCCTTGTCGCCGTCGATAAAAGTGATTGAGGATTGGCAAGAGGCCGTCGAAAGAAAACCCGGGTCATAAGTGAACATGCCGGATTGGCCATAGAGCTTGCGGATGTCAATCACATCGGGACCAATATTGCCCTGGTAAACGGGCAAATCGATGCTGGGTGAGCCGTTGCTGAACGACAGGGTGGCTTTGTTATCGGCGAGTTTCATGTCTGTCCTTTCATTTTCAACATGTCCAGGACCTCGCGCACCTCAACGCGGTCCAGGCTGGTATCCACTTGCGCCAGCGGCTTTCGACCCAGCTGCAAATCCAGCAAGTCGTTGTCACTGAGCTCCATCAAGGCAGTCAGGCTACCTGCCTGCTGCACAGTCAGCGTCTTTTCAAATTTTTGAAAGAAGCGCTGAATAAACAAATCATTTTCAAGCAAACCTCGACGGCAGCGCCATTTCAGCCTGCTGAGTCCCCTTGCATCCAGTAATTGATTGTCCACTTACTAACCCGAAACAGGCTTCAGATGGCCCGGGCCAGCATCATGTCCTTGATCTTGCCAATGGCCCGGGTCGGGTTGAGTCCTTTGGGGCAGACATCGACACAATTCATGATGGTGTGGCAACGGAACAGTCGGTACGGGTCTTCCAGATTGTCCAGCCGCTCACCAGTGGCCTGGTCGCGGCTGTCGGCGATGAAACGATAGGCTTGCAACAAGCCGGCCGGGCCGACAAATTTATCCGGATTCCACCAGAAACTTGGGCAACTGGTGGAGCAGCTGGCACACAGGATGCACTCATACAGACCATTCAACTCCTCCCGCTCCTCTGGTGACTGCAGGCGCTCCTTTTCGGGGGGCACGCTGTCGTTGATCAGGTAGGGTTTGATCGAGTGGTACTGCTTGAAGAACAGCGTCATGTCCACAATCAGGTCACGCACTACCGGCAGGCCGGGCAGGGGCTTGAGCACAATAGTGTCTGGCAGGGTCCGCAGGTTGGTCAGGCAGGCCAGGCCGTTCTTGCCATTGATATTCATCGCATCCGAGCCACACACGCCTTCTCGGCAGGAACGGCGGAAGGACAGGGAGGGGTCGAGCGCCTTGAGCTTGATCAGCGCATCCAGCAGCATGCGTTCATGGCCATCGAGCTCCACCTCCAGAGTCTGCATATAGGGCTTGGCGTCCGTGTCAGGGTCGTAACGGTAGATCTTGAACGTGCGTTTTTGCATGATGTGAGCGCTCTATGGTTCGAGGCCAGCTGGCGAAGATTGCTAGGCAGATAATGTTAAAAGGTTCGGACTTTGGGCGGAACCGACTCGACGGTGAGCGGTTGAAGGTTGACCGGCTTGTAGCTCAGGCTATTGTCTGCGCTGTACCAGAGTGAATGCTTCATCCAGTCCCTGTCATTGCGCCCCAAGGGGAACTCGGGATCATCGGCACCTCGTTCATAGTCCTCGACAGTATGGGCGCCACGGCATTCCTGGCGGGCGGCAGCCGAGGTCATTGTGGATTGGGCCGCCTCGATCAGGTTTTCCACTTCCAGCGCTTCAATGCGCGCGGTGTTGAACACCTTGGATTTGTCCTTGAGAGTGATATGGCCCACACGTTCGCGGATGGCATTGATTTTCCGAACGCCCTCTTGCATGCCCGCCTGGGTGCGAAATACCCCAGCGTGCTGCTGCATGGTGGAGCGGATATCGCCAGCTACGTCCTGCGCGTATTCGCCCGAGGTGCTGCTGTCGAGCCTGCTGAGGCGGGCCCGGCTGAGGTCACTGGCGCCGGCTGGCAAGGGCTTGTGGGACTTCTGGGCCTGGTTGAAGGCGAGTATGTGATTACCCGCGGCCTTGCCAAAGACAATCAGGTCCAGCAAGGAATTGGTGCCCAGTCGGTTGGCCCCGTGCACGCTGACACAAGAACACTCGCCCACTGCGTACAGGCCGTTGACGACACCCTGTCCGCCGCGACCATCCGGCACCAGCACCTGGCCATTCACATTGGTGGGAATGCCACCCATTTGGTAATGAATGGTAGGCACGACCGGAATAGGCTCGCGTGTGATGTCGACATTGGCAAAATTGATGCCAATCTCGAACACCGACGGCAGCCGTTTGTGGATGGTTTCGGCACCCAGGTGATCGAGTTTAAGCAGGACATAGTCCTTGTTGGGGCCGCAGCCACGCCCTTCCTTGATCTCCTGATCCATGCAGCGGGAGATAAAGTCGCGTGGCGCCAAATCCTTGAGGGTAGGCGCATAGCGTTCCATGAAGCGCTCTCCCTGGCTGTTGAGCAGGATGGCGCCCTCACCCCGGCAGCCCTCGGTCAACAGCACACCGGCTCCGGCCACTCCGGTGGGATGAAATTGCCAGAACTCCATGTCCTGCAGCGGAATACCGGCACGGGCGGCCATGCCAAGGCCATCCCCGGTGTTGATGAAGGCGTTGGTCGAGGCGGCAAAGATTCGCCCTGCGCCGCCAGTGGCCAGCAGCACCGTCTTGGCCTGCAGCACATGCAAGTCGCCAGTTTCCATTTCGAGGGCGGTCACGCCAAGCACATCACCTTGGGCATCACGGATCAGGTCCAGCGCCATCCACTCCACAAAAAACTGGGTGCGTGCCGCCACGTTCTGCTGGTATAGGGTGTGGAGAAGGGCATGGCCGGTGCGGTCGGCAGCTGCGCAGGCGCGTTGCACCGGTTTTTCGCCGTAATTGGCCGTGTGTCCGCCAAAGGGGCGCTGGTAGATGGTTCCATCTGGGTTGCGGTCAAAGGGCATGCCCATATGCTCCAGCTCATACACCACCTTGGGGGCCTCACGACACATGTATTCAATCGCGTCCTGGTCGCCCAGCCAATCCGATCCCTTGACAGTGTCGTAAAAGTGAAAGTGCCAGTTATCTTCGGACATATTGCCCAAGGATGCCCCGATGCCCCCCTGGGCGGCGACAGTGTGCGACCGGGTTGGGAAAACCTTGGACAGCACGGCCACATTGAGTCCGGCACGCGCTAGCTGCAAGGAGGCGCGCATGCCAGCGCCACCGGCACCAATGATCACGACATCAAACTTGCGTTGAGAAACGGAATGCAAGGGATAAGACATCAGAGTCTCCACAGGACTTCAATGGCCCAGCCGGTGCAGCCGACCAGCCAGACAATGGTGAACACCAGCAGCGAAAGACGCAGCCAAACCGGTTTGATGTAGTCCATCCAGATGTCACGCATGCCGACCCAGGCATGCCAGGCCAGGGCAACAAACATGGCAAAGGTGAGGAACTTCATCCACTGAGGCGCAAAAATCCCGGCCCAGGCCGGGTAGTCAATTGGCCCCCGGATGAGCAGCACCTGGGCCAGCACGGCCAGTGTGTAAAGAGCCATGAGAACAGCGGTGGCACGCTGGACGAGCCAGTCGCGCAAGCCGTAGTGGGCACCAACAACAATTCGCTTGGATCCGTAGTTGACTGACATTTGAAATTTCCTTGCCTAGGGTCTCGGGCTGATGAGACAGGGATAGCACTCAATAAACGTTGAAGAGTTTCGCGCCCAGCATCAAAGTCGCCAGCAGGCTCAGGGCCAGGGTCACCAGGGCTGAGTTTCGGCCGAATTCCTTACTCACTGCATGGGCTGCATCCATCAGCAGGTGGCGAAGTCCGGCAATCAGGTGGTGTAAAAAAGCCCAGATCAAGCCTAAGGCCAGCAATTTGAAAAATATCCCTGGCAAGCCAAAGGCGCCCAGGCCAAACAGGGCGCTCAGGCGTGCGTGGGAGTATTCCGAGGACACCGAGGTGTCGAATATCCAGACCAGAAAAGGCAGGAGGATGAACATCAGAGCGCCACTGATCCGGTGCAGGATCGATACCCAGCCCGCCAGTGGCAGGCGGTAGCTGGGCAGATCGCTCAAGGCATTGATATTGCGAAATTCGGCGCGCATTCTTGGTTCATTGGGTTTGGATGTCATGGCGGGCATGTCCTGGCGGAACAAGGTCTGCTTTTTATTTGGCTGAAAATCCGATTCTAGGGCCATGAATACCCCCCGAGGGGATAGAGCTCGGCTGTTGCATCATTTCATTCATGGCTCAGAGGGGCGAATAGAGGGTCAGTTCAGGTCGTTGTGGTAATGATGGCTGTCGGTCAGATACAGGCCGCGGCGCAATTCCATGGGCAGGTCGTTGTAGGTGTAGGCAACCCGTTCCACGCTGAGCAAGGGGGTGGCTGGGCTCACCTTCAGCAAAGCGGCCTGTTCTTCGTCTGGCAGCACGGCGCGAATTTTTTCCTCGGCCCTGACCATGCGAACACCAAATTCGGTTTCAAACAGGCCATACATCGGGCCGCGATACTCGCGCAAGCGCTCGGCAGTGAGTCCCTTGAAGGGATTGGCGGGCAGCCAGAGATCCTCCAGGATGGTGGGGCGGCCCGCAAAGGACAAGACCCTGCGCACCTGCAGCACACTGTCACCGCTGCGCAACTCAAGTGTGCGGGCAATCGAGGCTGGCGCCCGCAGGCGCTTGCAATCGATGATCTCGCGCGTCGCCGGCAATTGCGCAGCTTGTTCGTTGCTGTCTGGTTTCAGATGCAAAAAGCGATATTGCACCCTTTGCTCGGAATGGGTGGCAACAAAAGTACCCTTGCCCTGCCGACGCAGCAGGAGATTTTCTGCGGCAAGCTCGTCGATGGCCTTGCGCACTGTGCCCTGACTGACGCGAAAGCGGGCTGCCAGGTCCATTTCACTGGGAATCACCTCACCCGGGCGCCATTCGCCAGCCTGCATGCTTTGCAGAATAAGGCCCTTGATCTGGCGGTAGAGTGGGCTGAAGGCCGGCGTGGGGCCCGCAGCTTGACCGGTCCCCGGGCTGTCGGACCCGGTGGACGGGCTTTCGGCGGGAATGAGGCTTGGGTTCATGTGGGATGGCCTGGCAGGGCCGAGTCTTTGCACGAATCATATCTTATATAAGATACAAGATTGATTGATTGTGTCTGTTTTTCGCGCTACACTTGCGGTCCCCGAATGTGAGCGCATTGGCCTGTTCTGGGCCGCCTTGCTGTTCCCCCTGAAATGAACCTCGTCCTGGAGCCCCACAAATGAGTAAAAAGCCTGTCCGAGTTGCCGTCACCGGAGCCGCTGGCCAAATTGGTTATGCCTTGCTGTTTCGCATTGCAGCGGGTGAAATGCTGGGCAAGGACCAGCCGGTCATCCTGCAATTGCTGGAAATTCCGGATGAGAAGGCGCAAAAGGCGCTCAAGGGCGTGATGATGGAACTCGATGACTGTGCTTTTCCCCTGCTGGCTGGCATGACTGCGCACAGTGATCCCATGACGGCCTTCAAGGATGCCGACTATGCATTGCTGGTGGGCTCCCGTCCGCGCGGGCCTGGCATGGAACGGGCCGAACTGCTGTCCATCAATGGCCAGATCTTCATTGCCCAGGGCAAGGCCCTCAATGCAGTGGCGAGCCGACATGTCAAGGTCCTGGTGGTCGGCAACCCGGCCAACACCAATGCCTTTATCGCCATGAAATCGGCCCCAGACCTGCCGCGCAAAAACTTCACTGCCATGTTGCGGCTGGACCATAACCGTGCACTGTCTCAGATCGCTGCCAAGACCGGCAAGGCTGTGGCCGATATCGAAAAATTGTGCGTTTGGGGCAACCATTCGCCCACCATGTACGCCGATTACCGCTTTGCCAGCGTCAATGGCGCCAGCATCAAAGACATGATCAACGACCAGGTCTGGAATGAGACGGTCTTTCTGCCTACGGTGGGCAAGCGTGGCGCAGCGATCATTGATGCGCGCGGCCTCTCTTCGGCCGCCTCTGCAGCCAATGCGGCGATTGATCACATGCGTGACTGGGCGCTGGGCACCAACGGTAAATGGGTCACCATGGGAATCCCTTCTGATGGGCAGTACGGCATTCCTCTAGACATCATGTTCGGCATGCCGGTAGTGTGCGAGGCTGGTGAATACAAGGTGATTGAGGGTCTGGCAATCGATGAATTCAGCCGCAAATGCATCGACAAGACGCTGGCTGAATTGCAGGGCGAACAGGACGGGGTCAAGCACCTGCTCTGATGAGCCATCCGCGCGATATCCTACTGGGGGCCCAGGCTGGCGCTGTCTTGCTGCCGGTATGCGACCATTACAGCGGCGTCGAGGCGCGCATGCGCAAAAGCCTGCAGTTGCAGGCTGAGATGAGCGCCGAATTTGGCGCCTGTGTTTTTGATGTCACGCTCGATTGCGAGGATGGAGCGCCCGTAGGAGGCGAACGCGACCATGCACAGCTGGTCGTGGCCCTTGCTAGAGAGGCGCATCAGAATGCGCGCCAACTCGCTTTGCCGATGGCCCCCCGTGTGGCAGTG